>NC_017094.1:0-319942 GCF_000284315.1 Leptospirillum ferrooxidans C2-3
ATGGATTCGGTCCTTCTTCAGAGGGTTCTCAACAGATTTCGCGAGTTCGGTCCCGAAGCCCGGTCTCGTGATCTGGAAGGTGTTCTGGACCTCTTTGAGGGAGCGTCGCTTTCCGGATCGGGAGAGAGTTATATCCTGTTTGTCGGATCGTCTTTTGTCCAGAGAATGATCGAGGAGCGTTACCTTTCCGAAATTATTCTGGTGATGAGGGAGGTTCTGGACAATGACCGGATCGAATTGACGGTTGAGGTTCTCCCGCAGGCCAAAACTCCACAGAGAAAGAAAAAAGCCAAGGAATCTCCCCAGCAAGATAAGTCGAAGAGTTTATCTGGGGTTTTGAGCATGTCTCCCGAACAGCAGAGTACATGGGAAACTCATCTGAGTCCCCGGTATACCTTTTCCAATTATGTTGTGGGGATGTGCAACCAGTTCGCCCATGCAGCGGCAACGGCTATCGCGAATAATCCCTCCAACACCTATAATCCCTTTTATGTTTTTGGAGGAGTCGGATTGGGAAAAACCCATCTGGTGTCCGCCATTGGCAACCAGATGAAATCCCGTTTTCCTTCCCTGAAAATTCTCTATATCACGACCGAATCCTTCCTGAATGAAATGGTGACAGCGATCAAGTTTTCCAAGATGAACGAATTTCGGGAACGATATCGTAAGATTGATGTCCTCATTGTGGATGATATCCAGTTCCTTTCAGGAAAAGAGAGAACCCAGGAAGAGTTTTTTTATACATTCAACGCGTTATTTGAAAATGGAAAACAGATTATTCTATCCAGTGATTGCATGCCCAGTGAAATCGCAACACTTGAAGACCGGTTGAAGTCGCGTTTCAGCTGGGGTCTGATTGCGGACATACAGATTCCCGATTTTGAGACAAAGATCGCCATATTGAGGGACAAGATGGCCCAGGAGGGATTGGCCCTTCCTGAAGAAGTTGTCTTTTTTCTGGCCAATACAGTCAAGACGAATATTCGTGAGCTTGAAGGGGCAATGATCCGTTTGGGAGCCTGGGGAAATTTGATGGGGAGACCCATCACCATTGAAGTTGCCAGGAAGCTTCTGTCCGATATTCTGCCAACCACCAAGGATCTTGCAGATGTGGAGCGGATCCTTGCCGAAGTGGCAGGTTACTACGGTGTGACATCCAAAGATATCCGCTCCAGGAAAAGAACCCGTTCAATGGTCGTTGCAAGACATATGGCAGCGTATCTGATCAGGGATATCGGTCATAAGTCCTACCCTGAAATCGGTCGGGAACTTGGTGGCAGGGACCATTCGACAATCATTCATTCCTGTAAATATATTGAGGATGCGCTTGAATCAGATCCCCAGACGATGAGCGAGATAGAGCAAATCAAGAAGAGGCTCGAGAACAGAAGCTAGATCCTATTCGGCTAAATAACAGAATAGTTCCAAAATACTTATGGAGACAGGAAACAATGGAAATCATCGTTGATCAGGAGACATTTCTGGACGGGGTTCAAAGGATTGCCGCACTGACCGATCGAAAAAACGCTGCTCTTGTAGGATCCCAGGTTTTGCTGGACGCGCAGGGAGAAACGGTTACCCTCTATGCTTCCGACACACAGACGGGAGGACGTTTCGAGTTGCCCGCAAAAGTCTTGGCTCCGGGAAAAACGACGGTGCCGGGTAAAACCCTTTTTAATCTTATCCGTCAGTTGCCTCCAGGTGACCTGACTATTACGAGAGATGCTTCCGGACTGACAAGGATTGAGCGCGAGCGAATCCAGAATAGCCTTAAGGGAATTAATCCGGACGAGTTTAATGTTTTTCCGGAAATTACCGCAGAATATTCATTTCTTGTCCCTTTGGGAGCTTTTCTCGACCAGTTGAAAAAAAGCTTGCCTTTTGCGTCCGATGAAGAGGGCAAGCCATTAAATGGCATTCTTTTGACCCGTGAGCTGGGGGACAAAGGTCAGCCGATCCTGAACATGGTCAGTACCGACGGACATCGTCTACATCATGGGGTCATTTTGTTGGGTGAAGATGCGGGCGGTTCGGTGACAGGGCAGTCGGAAAGCCGTTTTATCCTGAAAAAAAGAAACCTCCAGGAGCTTGCGCATGTGCTTGAGCTTGATGCCAAGGATCCGAACATGTCGATCGAAATCGTCCTGAACCCCAAATACGTCACTTTTCGATGGGGACGCTTCTACTACTTTGCAAGGCTCCTGTCGACTCCCTACCCGAACTACAAGGAGGCGTTTCCCCAGGACTTCACCGTTGGGGTGGAGATTTCCCGGGAATCCCTGGATAGCGCCCTGAAAAGGGTTTCTGTGGTTTCTGACAAGAAGCCGGAGGTTATTTTTGACTGGAATGACCGATTCCTGGTTCTGAGGACCATGAATGAGGAAATCGGGGAATCGATTGAAACCATTCCGGCATTTGTCAGGGGAGAGTCGGGTTCCCTGATTTTCAAGATCGACTTTTTGAGAGTCCTTCTGGCGGTGACATCAGGGGAAACCATCCGGTTTGATGTGCGTTACGGCAAGGAGTATGGGGCAAAGGATTCGATGCCGGTCATCTGGAGAGCTCTTGATGATCCGCACTCCCGGTATGTATTGATGCCGATGGGTTAAGTCCTGACCTGAGGTAGCACTTTGGTCACAACAGCAATAAACAGGGGGTATTGTGGCACCAGAAGAAGAAGTGATTGCCTACGGAGCCGAACAGATCAGGGTTCTGGAGGGTCTTGAGGCCGTTCGGGTAAGGCCGGGTATGTATATCGGCAGCACAGGCATTGATGGACTCCATCATCTTGTGTACGAACTTGTCGATAACTCCGTTGATGAAGCTCTCGCAGGATTTTGCAGCCATATCGACATAACGATTCATGCGGACCATTCCGTTACGGTCATGGACAACGGCCGTGGAATTCCGACCGGGATCCATGCTGAACAGAAAAGGTCTGCTGCCGAAGTAGTCCTCACGGTTCTTCATGCCGGGGGAAAGTTCAACAACAGCCTCTATAAGGTTTCCGGGGGTCTTCATGGGGTGGGCGTTTCCGTTGTGAACGCTCTTTCCCAGACACTTGAACTTGAGATCCATCAGGAAGGAAAGCTTCACAGGCAAGTTTATCATCAGGGTGTCCCTGTTGCTCCTCTTGCCGTTGTCGGTACAACCACCCTTAGGGGAACGTCCATCCGTTTCTGGCCGGACCTTTCGATTATGGAAACCGATACATTCCTTTTTGACACTCTTGCCCATCGCTTCAGGGAGCTGGCCTTTCTGAATCCGATCCTGACCATCGTCCTTCGGGAAGAAGAATCCCTACGGGAGGAGACCTTCCATTTCGAGGGAGGGATCAAGTCCTATAATGAGTTTTTAAATGAGAACAAGAAAACTATCCATGAGGTTCTCTTTTTCCGGCGGGAACTTCCCACCGGAGCCCAGTTTGAGGTTGCCTTCCAATATCAGGAGACCACCGATAACGAGACAATCCTCGGTTTTGCGAACAATATTTTTACAAAAGAGGGCGGGACCCATATCAAGGGGTTCCGTACCGCTCTTACCCGGGTTATTAACCGTTTCATCAAGGACAAGCAGCTGAACAAGGGGGAAGAGCTTCGTGGAGAGGATATTCGCGAAGGTCTGACCGCGGTGGTCAGTGTCCGCATTCCCGATCCCCAGTTTGAGGGACAGACCAAGGCCAAGCTGGGGTCATCCTGGGTTGCCGGGGCTATGGAAACCTTTCTGGCCGAGGAGATGCAGGAGCGGTTTGAAGAATTTCCGCAAATTGCCAAAAAGATTGCCGACAAGGGGATCCAGACGGCAATGGCCCGGGAAGCGGCAAGAAAGGCCAAAGAGCTTGCAAAGAGAAAAAATGTTCTTGAAGGCTCGAATCTTCCGGGTAAATTGGCGGATTGTCAGGAAAGCGATCCTGCCAAATGTGAGCTTTATATCGTTGAAGGAGATTCCGCCGGTGGCTCTGCCAAGCAGGGACGTGATCGCAAGTTTCAGGCGATTTTGCCTCTGAAGGGAAAGATCCTGAATGTCGAAAAGGCTGGTGGGGCAGAGCGTTTTGTGACCCATGATGAGGTCAGGGCACTGATCACGGCCGTCGGCTGTGGCCTTGGAAACGAAGAGTATTCCCAGAAGAATCTCCGCTACCACAAGATCATCATCATGACGGACGCTGATGTGGACGGAGCCCATATCAGGACACTCCTTCTGACATTCTTTTTCCGGCATATGAATCTGTTGATCGAGGGCAGCCATGTTTTCATCGCTCAGCCGCCTCTTTACAAAGTGTCCATCGGGCGTCAGGAACGATATCTTTTAAATGACCAGGCACTTGAGGAATATACCTTCGAACTCGCTTGCGCGAAATCGGATTTTCAGGATCCACAGACAGGAGAATGGCTTGAAGGACCGGCAGCGGTCGCCAAACTTCTTATCCTGACGAACTTTGAATCCGAGGTCGCCGGGTATGCCCAGCGCTATGGGCATGCTTCCCTGATTCGGGTCCTGGGTCTGTTTTCCGGAATTCATGTCGATCTTCTGAAGTCTGAGGAAGCGGCCAGGTCTCTTCTGGATTTCGCTGTGGCCAACTATAAAAAGGTTGAGCCCACAGGTGAGCTTTCCGGAGAGCTCGGTTTTGAGGTTCCCGAGGAGGGAGAGCCGTGGTGGAAGATTTTCTTTACCTCCAGAAGCTTGGGATATGAATCCCGGCTGACGCTCGATCCCCATCTCCTGGCGCAACTGGCTTCAGGAAAGAAGTCCCTCAGGATCCTGACGTTGTCAGGGATGTTGCCGCATGATGGCGTCTTTCGGGGAAGAGACCGGTCCACCGGGGAGGTTTTCTCCTTTTTTACGCCCAAGGAGATTCTTGAGCATATCAAGATGCCTGTCCGCTCCAAAATGTCCCTCCAGAGGTACAAAGGTTTGGGTGAGATGAACCCCGAACAGCTGTGGGAGACCACAATGGATCCCGCAAGGCGGACCCTTTTGAGAGTCTCCATTCCCGACTATGTCGAAGCGGACCGGATCTTCACTACCCTGATGGGTGAAGCAGTGGCACCCCGTCGTGAATTCATCGAGCGATTTGCTCTTGACGTATCCAATCTGGATATCTGATTGATTCCTGATGTTTGTTGACGATTCATTCTCCCAGAAGGAGTAACTTTCTTGGCCATGATTCCTTTTGAGCAGGCGATTGCGATTGATACCGAAATCCGGACCGCATACCTGAACTATTCCATGAGCGTTATTGTCGGCAGGGCCTTGCCCGATATTCGGGACGGCCTGAAGCCCGTTCAGAGACGGGTTCTTTTTGCGATGCATGAAATGGGAGTCCGTTCCGGGGGGGCTTACAAAAAATCGGCCCGTATCGTTGGTGATGTGATTGGTAAATACCATCCTCACGGAGATACGGCGGTTTATGATACAGCGGTCAGGCTTGTCCAGCCATTTACGCTTCGTTACCCATTGATTGACGGCCAGGGAAATTTTGGATCGATCGACGGAGATTCTCCCGCAGCCATGAGGTATACGGAAATTCGGCTGAAGGCGATTTCCGAGGAGATGATGTCGGAGCTTTCGGAAGAAACGGTCGGGTTCGGTCCAAACTATGATGAATCTCTTGAAGAACCTAAAGTCCTTCCCGCAAAACTTCCCCTTTTGCTTCTGAACGGATCGTCGGGTATTGCCGTCGGAATGGCGACCAACATTCCCCCCCACAACAGTCGGGAGATCATCAACGCCCTGCTTGAGATGATCGATAACCCGTCTTTTTCCATGGAAGATCTTCTCCGTGTCGTGACCGGACCGGATTTTCCGACAGGTGGCCTGATCATGGGTCGTTCGGGTATAGAGGAGGCCTTCCGCACCGGTCGCGGTTCTGTGGTGATGCGGGGAGTGGTTGATGTGGAGGAGAGTACCAGGGCCGACCGTCAGGCGATCGTGATCAGCGAAATTCCATACATGGTGAATAAAACCCGTCTCATTGAAAAAATCGCGGCTCTTGTCCGTGACAAGGAAATTGACGGAATTGCCGATATTCGGGACGAGTCAAATCGGGAAGGAATGCGGATCGTCCTTGATCTGAAACGGGACGGAAATCCTCAGGTCATCATCAACAGGCTTTATTCCATGACCGCTCTTCAAAGTTCGTTCGGGGTCAATTTTGTCGCCATCGTCAACCAGCGGCCGGTCACCCTTTCCCTTTTGGAAGCACTTCGGCATTTTCTGGATTTCCGTCAGGATGTGGTCACCAAGAGAACCCTCTACCGCCTCAAAAAAGCCCGGGAAAGGTTCCATATCCTCGAGGGGTTGAAGCGTGCCATCGATCTGATGGATCAGATCATTGCGCTGATTCGGGCGTCAGACTCTCCCGAGACCGCACGGGAAGGGCTTATGACCTCCTACGCTTTTTCCGAGATTCAGGCCCGTGCCATTCTCGATATGCGTCTGCAGCGGCTGACTGCCCTTGAGAGGGATAAAATTGAAGCAGAGTATGAAGAGGTCCGGAAAATTATTCTTGAGCTCGAAAGGATCCTTGGCAGCCGGGATGTTTTGATGGGAGTCGTGAGAGAAGAGTTTTTGGAGCTTCGTGAAAAGTTCGGGGATGAAAGGCGGACCAGAATTGTTCCGGATGAAGGCGAGATTGATTTCGAATCCCTCATTCCCGACGATCCCTGTTATATCAACCTGACATTCCAGGGATACATCAAGAGGCTTTCAAAAGACGCCTATCCGACCCAGAACAGGGGAGGAAAGGGACGAATCGGCGTCACACTCAAGGATGACGACGCCGTTATTTCGACACTGTCTCCCACAATGCATGAGACTATTCTCTTCTTCACCGATATCGGGAAGGTTTATCGTCTTAAGGTTCACGAAATTCCGGAAGGTCAGCGGGCAACCCGGGGAAAGAGCATCCGGTCGCTCCTGGCGCTTGCTCCCGATGAAAAAGTCACACAACTTCTTTCCATCCGCTCTTTCGGGGAAGAAAAGAGTCTGATCTTTGTGACCGAAAGGGGAAAAATCAAGAGGACTCAGCTGATCCATTACGGCCAGATCCGGCAAAGCGGAATCATAGCGATTTCATTGGAGGAGGGGGACCGTCTCGCCCAGGTGATGGTCGGCGAGCCGGGGACCGATATCCTGATCGCTACAAAGGGTGGCAAGGGAATTCTGATCCCGATGGATGATCCAGACAAGGGTTTTCGCAGCATGGGTCGAACGGCTTCGGGTGTGAAGGGGATCAAGTTGGCACCGAATGACCTGGTTGTCGGAGCGGAGACGATTCAGGACGAAGACTTTGTTGCCGTCATTACGGCAAGGGGTTACGGAAAACGCGTCAATACAGGAAAGGATTTCCGGCTTCAGGGTCGCGGAGGCCAGGGCGTCAGGATCCTCAAGGCAGCTGAGAAGATTGGTCCGGTTGTTTCGGTCATCAAGGTGACAGGATCCGAGGATGTTTTTCTGATCACCCAGAAAGGCCAGGCGCTCAGGATTGAAACATCGACGATCCGTTTGACCGGCAGGACGGCGCAGGGAGTGAAACTTTTGAACCTTCAGTCGGAAGATGAAATCCAGTGTGCATCCCTGGCACCCCTCAGGGGAGAAACGGAAGATGGGACTCCCGCGACTTGACCTGATTCTGTCCAGGGCCTTCTGGGCAATGTTTCTGGTCTTTTTATTGGTCGGTCAGGATGGTTGCAGCAAAAATCGGGCGGAACAAAAGTACGATCAGGGTATGGTCGCTCTCGAGCATCTGGATCTTGCCCGGGCCCGTGAGGATTTTTCCGGGGCGATCGCGAAAAGTCCCGTTGCCAGGACAAGGGGAAAGGCTTACTTTCGCCTGGGCAGAATGGACGATCTCTACCAGAACGACCCGCGTCAGGCGTCCCAGGATTATATGAAAGCCCTGGAAAATCTTCAGGGAGGAGCGATTCGCCAAAAGGTCTCCTTTTTTCTGGCGAGGGATCTTGACCGCTTGAGCCGCTCTGGTCAGGCGCTTGAAATCCTTGAAAAAATCGATGCTGACTCCCTCGATAGTGAGTTTCAGGGACGAATTTATCTTTTGATGGCAAGGATCTACGAGCATCGTGAAGACTACCGGAATGCGTCGGTCTTCTACAAGAAGGTGGTTCGTGCTGTTCCCGACGGATTCACGGGTGAAAAGGCTCGTTACAAGCTCGGTCTCATGGACGCGTTTCTCGGAAACAGTTCAGGGGCCTCTGTCAGACTGGCCGCCTTCCTGAAAAGATACCCTGACAGTACCTTTGCTTCGGTCGCCCGACTGAATCTGGCCTCCATCGATGAAAAGGATGGTCAGTATCAGAAAGCGCTGGAATTGTTGACCACCCTGATTTCCTCCTACCCGAACCCCGCTCTGATCAACAGCAGGATCATGGAACTGCGAAAAAAAATGGACAATCATTCCGTTGGCGGACAACAGACAGGTGGTCCAACGGGGTCAGGAGCTTCAGGTTGAAGATTACCGAGCTGTTTCGTTCGATTCAGGGGGAATCGCTTTATTCGGGTTGGCCCTGTTTTTTCATCAGGACTTCTGGTTGTCCCCTTCGTTGTACATGGTGTGATACGACCTATTCATTTTATGGTGGAACGGACATGACTGTGGACGAGATCCTTCTTGAGACGGGGAAGTCGGAAACAAATCTGGTCGAGATTACCGGGGGGGAGCCGTTTGTCCAGACGGATTTTGTGGAGCTTTCGAACCGTCTCCGACGGGAAGGATATGAGGTTTTGATTGAAACTTCGGGAGGATTTCCCATTCCCGAGGGGCTCGACAGGTCCTGTCATGTGATTATGGACATCAAGCCACCCGGGTCCGGGATGAGCCAGTGGATGAATCCCGATCATTTCCGGAGCCTGACATCGAATGACGAGATCAAGGCGGTGTGCCAGAGTCGGGAGGATTTCGACTGGGTTGTATCGACTCTTGACGATTGGCGATTGCCTGCCGAGATTCCTGTGACCGTTTCTCCGGTTTTCGATCTGGTTGATCCAAAAGAGCTTGGGCAATGGGTGCTTGAATCCAGAAGACGTTTCAGAATACAGATACAGCTTCATAAAATTCTGTTTGATCCAAAGGCGAAGGGGGTCTGATGGCCCCGTCGCCCCCGGATCATTTTAAAAGGGAGTGTTCATGTCCAGGCTAAAATCTTCGGGAGCTGTCGTTCTGGTCAGCGGTGGAATGGACAGTGCTGTGACCGCGGCGATTGCCCTGTCGGAAAATGAGCGGGTGTCCTTTCTGCATATCCGTTATGGAGCCCGGGCCCAGCGACGGGAGGAATCGGCTTTTAGGGCACTTTGTCAATTCTGGAATGTGACGGATTTCCAGGTGACGGATCTTCCGTCTCTGTCTTCTTTTGGAGGATCTGCCCTGACGGACAGTTCGATTTCCCTGCCGGAAGGATCCTTGGACAGGGAGGGGATACCGGTGACCTATGTTCCCTTCCGGAATGCCCATTTTCTGGCAACGGCAACCTCACTGGCCGAGATCAAGGGGGCCAACCGGATTTATATCGGGGCGGTAGAGGAGGATTCATCCGGTTATCCTGATTGCCGGAGGGTCTTTTACGATGCATTTACAGAGGCCATCCGGCAGGGAACAAAGCCTGATGCCGATATCAGCATCGTGACGCCGGTCATTACGTTTCGCAAATCCCGGATCGTTCAGGAAGGTCTCAGGCTGGGGGTGCCGTTCATCCACACATGGTCCTGTTATCAGGGAGTAACAGATGCTTGCGGTCATTGCGACAGCTGTCTTTTGCGGCTCAGGGGCTTTTCCGAGGCGGGTGTCTCTGATCCGTTGGAGTATTTGAAAAAATAGCATCCTGTCTCCCTTGCGTGCCGGGGGAAGTGGAGCGATAATGACTCCTGTTCTGATGTTGGAAAATAAAACGACAATAATACTCTTGGGTTAACCTTTTTGAAGGTTGGGGAAGGGGTGTCTGCGTGGATCCTGAATTGGTCAAAATAGAAACGATGACGGGAGATCCCCTGGTACACCCGGCAATGGGGCTTGTGGTGGGTGTTTTTGATGACGGCCGGGTCGTCGGGGATCTCAAGAAGAAAATTGATGCGGCTTTGTCGGGGGAGTTTTCCAGGATCCTTGATGAGGGTGTCTTCCGTGGTGAGCGGGGAGATGTCATGATCCTCCCGACGCTCGGGAAAATGTCACCACAAAATCTTGTACTGGCGGGTTTGGGGAATCGTGATTCCCTGACGACAGAAGGTCTTCGACGGGTCTCCGGTCAGGTTGCCAAGGCTGCTTCCAAGCGTCGGATCAAGACACTTCTTTCAACCCTTTCGGGTGCTTTGAAAGATGTTGCCCTTTCATCGGAAGCGGTTGTTGAAGGGACGTTGCTTGCCCTTTACCGGTTTGATCTCTATAAAACAGCCGGAAAGGACAAGGATGAACCCAAGGTTCCGGCCCAACCACTGGAAGCGCTCTGGATTGCCTCCTCAAAAGAGGGAGAGAAAAAGCATGGCCGGGGAATTTCGGTCGCGAAAGCGGTAGTCAGGGGTGTTTATCTCGCCCGCGATCTGGGCAACCATCCGGCCAATGTGGCCACTCCGTCCATGATATCGGAGACCGCTGCAAAGGAAGCCGCTGCCCGAAAGATCTCTTTTGTCAGCTATGACTTTCAGACGATTTCCCAAATGGGACTTGGTGCCCTGGCCGGAGTTGCGAAGGGTTCGCTTGAACCTGCCCGTCTGATCAGGCTTGAGTACAAACCCAAAAAAGCCATCAATAAAAACCCTGTTCTGCTTGTGGGGAAAACCCTGACCTTTGATTCTGGTGGCATTTCACTCAAGCCTGCCGAGAAGATGGAGGCGATGAAGGGTGACATGTCCGGTGGAGCGGCTGTTTTGGGAACAATGATGGCCTGCGCTGATCTGGATATTCCTCTTCATATTGTCGGGATCATGCCTGCCACTGAAAATATGCCGAGTGGAACTGCAAACAAGCCAGGCGATGTTCTGACCGCTTTCAATGGAAAGACAATCGAGGTGATCAACACCGATGCGGAAGGTCGTCTGATCCTGGCAGATGCTCTGTCCTGGGGGATCAAGACCTTTCATCCTGAACTGACGATTGATCTTGCTACCCTGACGGGTGCCGTTACCGTAGCGCTTGGATCCCATGCGATCGGGGTTCTGGGCAATAATCGGGATCTTGTGGCAAGAGCTCTTGAGGCGGGAGAGGTCTCCGGTGAAAGAGGTTGGGAGCTTCCATTGTTTGAGGAGTATTACGAGCAGATCAAAAGTCCGATTGCCGACATGCAGAATGTGGGTGGGCGTGGTGCCGGAACAATCACTGCCGCGGCTTTCCTTTCCCATTTTGTGGACGATTGTCCATGGCTTCATCTGGATATTGCCGGAACAGCCTGGGTGGAATCGGACGAGCCCTATAAACCAAAGGGGAATGTCGGGGTTGGCATTCGTCTTCTCGTTCATCTTCTCGAAGGTCTGGTGGAAAAAGAATGGAAAGATCCAAGAGGAGCAAAGGCTTCGAAGAAACCGTCCAAGAAGTGATGGAGCCGATGAGGAGGGCTCTCAGTGGCAACTCCCCCTAAGGCTCCTTCAGGCAAGACCGTTGCCAATAATAGAAGGGCCGGCTTTCAATACGAGATTCTTGAGCGTTTTGAGGCGGGACTGGTGCTTCTGGGAACGGAGGTCAAGGCTCTTCGTGAAGGCCGCTCGAATCTGGGGGACGCTTTTGTTCGGATCGACGATATGGAGGCTTTCGTCCATCAGCTCCATATCGGTCCTTATTCTGCGGGAAGCTTTTTGAATCATGAGCCTCTCAGGAAGCGCAAACTTCTGCTCCACAAGAAACAGATCAAGCGGATTATGGGCTTGGTCAAGATCAAGGGATATACGATTATTCTAACCAGGATCTATGTGACTTCGGCGGGTCGTTTCAAGGCCGAGATCGCTTTGGCAAAAGGAAAGACTCAGGGCGACAAACGGGAGGCCATCCGGGAGAGAGAAGCCCACCGGGATATTGAGCGAGCTTTCCGAAGTTCTAAAAGGGGTCCTTCCTGAAGGTTATGGGGTTATGGTGGGGGCTTGGCTAAAATACCCATAGAGTGATATAATTTTTTGTTCCACCATCCTGATCCAGCTTCTCTGATATTTTTGATTGATTATCCGGGGGCGCACTGGATTCGACGGGGATGAGAAAGCAAGAATCGCATGCCGAGGACTCCTGGCTCCTCGTAAATCATCCGGGAAACAACACAACTGCCAACAACGAAATGGCACTTGCTGCCTGATTTAAAAGTCAGGTGAGCTAGCGTCTACCGGTACCAGTGCCTGTCCTGGTCCGGAGGCGTCGAGATGACAGGATGGCTTCCGGAACCTGCCTGGGTTCCGCTAGCGACACCAATCCAGGCTCGCGGCGAAAAGGGTGTGTCCTTTCTCCCTCTAGTGGCCAGACAAAAAAAAGGGCTAAGCATGTAGTGATTCTTCGCGGACTGTTTCCGGACGCGGGTTCGATTCCCGCCGCCTCCACCATTGCCAGATCCAAAGCCATCCAAGATCTCCGGTAAAGTGATCAAGCCAGCGTAAAAGCTGGCTTTTTTCATGTCCTGAGTCCTGCAAGATCCGAGAAAATCCATGAGCTTTCTTCTGGCTCTCTTCGGCAATAGTTCTGCCAGCCTATTCTAAACAGATTTCGGAATTTCTGGATTCCTAAGGTTAAGATCGGTATTCTTGACCATGTTTTATCCACTTCTTAAGCAAGGTTGATGCTCTTGGTGATCATCGGGATACGCCATTTCCCCTTCCCCTTGACCTCCCCAAACACAAGGTTCGAGCATAACTCAAAAATGATGATTGCAATGTAAGAGAAAAAGAAATGTTTTTAAAGATGTTACGGAATGAATGACGGAAAGGCTTACCCCCTTGGAGAATCGTCGTGAAGCTTGAAGAGATCACAGTCAAAGCACATATTCAAGGAATCGAACCCGATCAGATCGTGACCGTCGAGTCCGTAACTTTTATGGGGTCCGATTCGCTCAATGTCGTCTATCGGACCCAGAGTAACGCGCTACGGGAGCGGATGCTCTTTCGCAGTGACGAGCCCCGGCTTTCTTTTGCCCAGTCCGGGTGTCCCTGGGGATTTGACGCCTCCCCCGATGAATTCAAGCTGGCCACAGAAGCTATTCGCATTAATCTCGCCTATCTGTTCGACTCCATGATGGCGGTCCACACCTCCAATGTAGAGCCTCTGCCCCATCAGATCTCGGCAGTCTATGAGGCCATGCTCCCCCGCCAGCCACTGCGATTTGTCTTAGCAGACGATCCGGGGGCCGGCAAGACCATTATGGCGGGACTTCTCATTTCCGAACTTCTGATCCGCTCCGATGCCCGGAGGATCCTGATTGTGGCTCCGGGAAGCCTCGTGGAACAATGGCAGGAGGAGATGGAAGAAAAATTCGGCCTGTCCTTTTCTATCTTCACCCGAGAACAGGACGGCCAGTCAAAAGTGGGCAACCTGTTCGAAAAAAAAGACCTTCTGATCGCCCGTCTCGATCAACTGGCCCGAAACCCCGACCTTCAGGACAAGCTGAAACAAACCTCTTGGGATCTCGTGGTCTTTGACGAGGCCCACAAGCTCTCTGCCCACTATTATGGAAGAGAAATCAAAGAAACCGACCGATTTAGGCTGGGAAAATTGCTCGGCTCTCAGACACGTCATCTGCTTCTCATGACCGGGACTCCCCACAACGGAAAAGAGGAAGATTTCCAGCTTTTTCTGTCACTTCTCGACTCCGATCGCTTCTACGGCAAGTTCCGGGATGGAGCCCACAAGGTCGATGTCACCGATCTCATGAGACGGATGGTCAAAGAGGATCTGCTCAAGTTCGATGGAACACGGCTCTTTCCCGAACGGAGGGCCTCGACTGTGAATTATCGGCTCTCCGATGCCGAAGCTGCCCTGTATCATTCCGTGACCTCCTATGTGAAGGGGGAGTTTCAGAAAGCCGACCAACTTGAAAGTGCAGAAAAAAAGAATACCGTCGGCTTTGCGCTCACCTCTCTCCAACGCCGTCTGGCCTCGAGTCCCGAAGCCATCTATCAATCTCTCCGAAGGAGGCGGGAAAAGCTGTCCCGAAGTCTTGAAGAGGACAAGCTCAATCTTCGGGGTCAGCGAGCGGCCACATCCGCAGGACTTACCCTGAGCATAGGGGCGGCTCAGGAACCGGATGAGGAGATGCCCTCGGGAGAATATGAGGAGTGGGAGGATCAGGTCGCATCTCAGGTCACGGCGTCCCGGACCATTTCGGAAAAAGAGGAAGAAATCCGGATTCTCGAGGGGCTGGAAGAGTCCGCCCGGTCGATTGTTCGCTCCGGACAGGACCGGAAATGGGACGAGCTTTCAACCCTTCTCCAGAACACCCCGGAAATGAAGGACGAGAGAGGACGTCAACGTAAGCTGATCATCTTCACCGAATACAAGGACACGCTGACCTATCTGAAGGATCGTATCGTTGGGCTCTTGGGAAGACCCGAAGCGGTGGTTGTCATTCACGGGGGGGTGCGGCGGGAAGAACGCCACAAGGTCCAGGAGCTTTTCCGAAATGATCCGGATGTACGGGTTCTGGTGGCAACCGATGCCGCCGGAGAAGGCGTCAACCTCCAGAATGCCCACCTGATGGTCAACTATGATCTCCCCTGGAACCCGAATCGTCTGGAGCAACGCTTTGGACGCATTCACCGGATCGGACAGACCGAGGTTTGCCATCTGTGGAACATGGTGGCTTCCGAAACCCGGGAGGGGGATGTCTTCCAGCGCCTCTTCGACAAGATCGAGGTCGAACGCAAAGCCTTGGGTGGACGGATCTTCGATGTTCTGGGAGAGGTGTTCGAGGAGAGAAGCCTCAGGGATCTCCTGATCGATGCCATCCGTTACGGGGAAGATCCTTCCGTCCAAGCGAGGCTTTTCGAGAAGGTGGGATGGTGCGCTTGATACGGATCATCTCAGAGAGATCATCCAGAGAAACGCCTTGTCCGAAAAAGTCATGCGCATGGAAGATCTGTTTCATGTCCGGGAAGAGATGGAAAAGGCCGAGGCCAGAAAACTCCAGCCCTATTTCATCCGTTCCTTTTTCTCGAAGGCCTTTCATCTGTTCGAGGGAGAACTCCGTCCCCGGGAGATCGGTCGGTACGAGATTACGCATGTGCCGGCCAAAATACGGGATCGGGACCGATTGATTGCGGGTCGGGATCATCGCTATTTGGGACCCATCACAAGAAAATACGAAAGAGTTACCTTCGAAAAGCAGTTCATTCGCCTTCCTTCGAAGGCTGAGACACCGATGGCCACACTTCTTCATCCTGGTCATCCTCATCATGCAGTCGGTGACAGACCTTGTTTTGGAGGAATACCGGAAGACCCTGAAACAGGGAACGATCCTGGTGGACCCGAACGATTTCGGGGGAACGCCCCGTCTTCTTCTGATTCTCGATCATGCGGTTCGGGAGGGATCCGATCCCGAGCGAGTGGTCTCCCGCCGACTTCAGTTTGTGGAGATGGATCCCGACGGATCGGTCCGGCATGCGGGATGGGCTCCTCATCTCGATCTTGAGCCTCTTCGCCCCGAAGACAGGGAAAAGATCCAGGAGATCCTGCAGGCCCCCTGGATCGGCCCCGACTGCGAGAGACGAGCCTTGGATTTTGCATCAGGACATCTGGTTCCGGAACACTATGCTGGGATCCGATCCCGAAGGGAGGAGACGGTCGACAAGACGCTCGCCGCCGTCCAGGACCGCCTGACGCGAGAGATCTCCTTCCAGGATGACCGCTTGGCGAAGACACTGGAGGATCTGTCCGCAGGAAAATCGGTGCGCATGAATGTGGACAACATCAGACAACGACTCGACGAGCTTCGCACGCGACTGGATAACCGAAAAAAAGAGCTGGAACGCATGAGGAATGTCGTCTCTTCTCCTCCCGTCGTCGTGGGAGAAGCCTTGGTCATTCCGGCGGGACTTCTCGAGGAGAGCCGAACGCAGGACTTTTCTGTTGATGCCGAAGCTCGAAGACGGGTAGAGCTTCTGGCCATGCATGCGGTGATTAAAGCGGAAAGGGCCATGGGGTATGAGACGAAGGATGTCTCGATCGAGAAATGCGGGTGGGATATTACCTCCATGCCTCCCATGAAGGATGCGCGTCTTTCCGAGCCCCGGCATATCGAAGTGAAGGGACGGGCCAAGGGCCAGACAACGATCACGGTCACGAAAAACGAGATTATCACCGCCTTGAACCAATCGGAAAAATTCCTTCTGGCGATTGTGCTGGTGGAGGAAGACCGGTGCAAAGGGCCGTATTATGTGAGGAAGCCTTTCCGCCAAGAGCCCGACTGGGCGGTGACCAGCATCAATCTGGACCTCGACGAGCTTCTGAAAAAGGCCGAATCGGCCCCGATTGGCGGGTTGGACTAGAGTGGAGCCGATAGCGGAAGAATTTTCTCAATATATTGTTTTTGTTGATGAAAGTGGCGATCATGGACTGACGACCATCGATCCTCATTATCCGATTTTCGTTCTGGTGTTTTGCATCCTGAAAAAAGCCGACTACATGCACATTCTGAGTCCTCGTCTTCAGAACCTCAAGATGAGGCATTTTGGCCACGATGCGGTGATTCTTCACGAGCATGCACTCCGGAAAGGGACGGACGACTTCTCTTTTCTCAATTCAAGAGACAAGAAAGAGCGTTTCATGACGGAGCTGACACAGATCATTGAGGAGCTGCCCTTTCATCTGGGGTGCGTGGCGATTCGAAAAAATGACTTGAAAGAAACCAAAAATCCAGGCAACCCCTACCATCTGGCACTTGAAGCCGGGCTCGATCAGGTGGATTCTTTCCTTTCCAACGAAGGAGTTCTTGGTCAGAAAACGCATCTTCTCTTTGAAAAACGCGGCAAGAATGAAGATGGCGAGCTCAAAAGTGAGTTTTGGAGACTGTGTGAAAAAAACATGGAGAAAGGGAGAGGGTATCCGTTCGATGTCGTGTTCGTGGACAAGAAGGCCAATCACCTGGGGCTTCAGCTTGCCGACCTTCTGGCGCGGCCGATTGGTCTTTCCATTCTGAGGCCGGATCAGGCGAACCGGACGTACGAGGTCATGAAAAAGAAGCTCCTTCCCAAACTTCTTGAAAAGCAGGAGGGACGGGATTTTCGATGTTTCCCCTGAAAAGCAAAAAGGCCCCGGAATTTCTTCCGAAGGCCTTTTGCCGACCGGGAACCCCCAGTCCCACATACCTTATTTATTCCATAGGACCATCAGTCTGTCAACTCTCTTGATTTTGACAGTGGACAACAGGATTGGCGAGATTCTTCCAGTCGACTCTGAAATCAGGCAAGTGACGATTGGATTGCGGGAGAATATTGCTGAATTGAAGTCTCAAAGACAGGAGCATTGATGATCAAACTCCCCAAGAAACTGATTGAGGTGGCGCTTCCGCTGGACGACATTAATCTCGCCTCTGTCCGAGAAAAGTCGATCCGGCACGGCCATCCTTCGACGCTTCATCTTTGGTGGGCCAGACGGCCTTTGGCAACGGCTCGGGCGGTCCTCTTTGCCCAGATGGTCAATGATCCCGGGTATGAACGAAGTCTGGGGAGGGGAATCAATAAGGAAAAAGCCCAGAGTGAAAGAGAACGGCTTTTTAAAATTCTCCGGAAACTTGTCCTGTGGGAGAACACCAATAATAAGGCTATGTTCCCGAGTTTTGTTGCATGAGACAGAAAAGGGTGTAGTCTTTCTATAGGAGGTGGCTCCCATGAAAAAACCCGCATTCCAACGATGTTTGAAGTCGGTCCCGACCCTGACATCGGCACAAAGAGGAGAAATAAAGATCGCCATTGAACAAGTGGACAACAAAAACCTGGTGGGGGGTGTCGCATCTCTGGTCGGAACCCCTACCTGTTGCCCCCATTGCCACCATCCCCATATTCGACCGTGGGGCCGGGCATCCGGGTTGAAACGTTACCGGTGCAAGGGCTGTCAACGTACCTTTAGCCCGCTGACGAACACGCCTTTGGCGGGACTTCACCACAAGGACCGCTGGCTCTTGTATCTGGAGGGATTCCAGTGGGGAGAGTCGGTCCGAAAGGCCGCCCGGCGCTGTGGCATCAACCAGAAGGCTTCCTTCAACTGGCGCCATCGCTTTCTGGCACTGCCTTCCGATCTCCAGGCTCGTCAGGAAAGCGGGATTGTCGAGGCCGACGAGGCTTGGTTCCTGCGCTCCTACAAGGGGCAACGACACAATCTCCCCAGGAAATCCCGACACCGGGGCGGTCACGCTTCCAAACGAGGGCTTTCCAGTGAACAGGTTCCGGTCCTGGTGGTTCGGGACCGCTCTGGATCCACATCCGATGCGATCCTTCCCAAGGACGACCACCTTGCGATCCAAGCTGTCCTGAAACCCCTTCTGGCCCAGGATGCGGTTCTCTGCACCGACGGCGGAGGAAAAGGCCCCTTTGCCCTGGCGGCCAGAAAGATGGGCATAGCCCACCGTGCAGTCAACCTGAGCAAAGGGATCCGGGTGCTGGCTGGCGTTTACCACGTCCAGAATGTAAACGCCTACCATTCGCGCCTGAAAGGATGGCTGCTGAGATTTCATGGAGTGGCGACCAAATACCTGGGGCATTATCTCGGTTGGAAACGTCTGCTGAAACGATTCGGTGATCATCTCAACTCCGCTCTGTGGTTGACTTTGGCGGTCGGTCAGCATGAGGTGCAACAATGTTCGGGAACATAGCCTAATATAAAAATAGCCAGCAACAGGGATAACCTTATTATTGGTCTGCAAAACATCATCCCGCTTTGGTTATTAATACCTAAACATTTGTAAGTTTTTTATTTGAGACACACCGGTATCAGAAATAAAATCTACTAAATCTTGATCATTGTTCTTGAGGATAAAATGCCTGAGTTTAAATTGGAAATGGATCTTGGGGATAATGGAGGCCAGATTTCCTTCCAAACTATAGAAGAATTTGAACAATGGATTGCCAAAGAAAGGCAATTTGTAAACAGATTTCCATGGAACCAGTTTAATCAGCAGAATCAACCACAACAATATCAATCCAATATAGATAAAAAGTTAAATGATGTTATTAATGGGATAAATCAAATAAAAAACAATAATTCTCAGGAATTTGCAAACGGAAAAATTTTAGAAATCAAAGCTATTCTTGAACCTACTTTCAAGAATCACAGCATTATTTTTTCTGAATCTGCCAAAGGTCGATTTCTTCAAGATAAGTTAAATGGTAATAGCTACTCGGCTTTAATTTCTTACCTAAGTCTGACTAACTGGGGAAGAGGGATCCCACTCCAACAAAATCAACTAAATTATCTAGCCGTTCTTGGCTATGTGGATTCGATCATTTATGAAAAAGGAATTTCTGAAGAAAAATCGAAATCGATCAGTGATTCACTAAAAATTCTTGACGAGAAATGGCGTAAAGATCTCCAATCCAACCAATTCAAATTTAATGAGATCCATTCTACAATCCATTCAAAAATCTCAGAAATCAATAAGTGGTTCGCGGAAACTTCTTCTGATATCAGAAAGGAGGAAACCCAAAGGAAGGAAATGTGGGAAGAGATTCTCCAATCCTCAAAAAAGGAAATTCAGACCACAATTGAAGAAGGAAAAAACCTTCTTGATGACATTAAAAAGCAATACGATGAACATATGACGATGGCCGCACCTGTAACCTATTGGAGCACGGAAAGAGATCATTTTAAGAAATTGATCGGATATTTGTCTGTGGGAATCGCTACTGAATTCTTAGTATTTGGGTGGGAACCGAAGTCCATCTTCTTGTTTTGGTATTAATTGTCGCTTTGCTTATATGGGTTATAAAAATTACCTCCAAATATTTGGTAGGTTTGCTTCATCTGGAAGTTGATGCTGGAGAAAGAGTTGTTATGGCAAAAACGTATTTGGCCCTTATTAAAGATGCAAAGATCACGGGTCAGGAAGATCGGCATATTATTCTTGAATCCCTTTTTAGACCGGCTATAACAGGACTTGTTCAGGAGGATGAAGGACCAACCGGTCTAGTGGGGTTAATTGCAAAGTTGCTAGGATCAAAGTAAGCGGATTTCACCTCCCCTTGACCGCTTCGATTTGCCTCAGACGTAAAGTTCTTTCTCTTGTCTTGCAATCGAATTTTCCCTGAAGGTCGCTCCGCTTCAAAATCGGGGGAACACAATCGGCCATGAACAGTTCCCGGGTTTCGGATGTTCGTAAACTCGCGCCGGTTATTGGGGCGTTATCCCACAAAGTCAACGGAGGTTGAAATGTCAAACGTAAAAGAGAAGATGACCGAGGTGATTCTATCTCAGCCGGAAGATGCTACGTATGAAGAAATCATGCGTGAATTGGCTTTCGAAAGGATGGTAGCGCGTGGTCTCGAAGATTCGAGACACGGGCGGGTTGTGTCCAACGACGAAATGCAGCGACGGATTCGCACATGGCAGAAATAGTCTGGACCGAAGAAGCCGAGCGGTGGCTGCGTGACATTCACGACTACATCGCTTCAGACAACTCGGTCGCGGCCGCGAAGGTTATTACAGGCATCTTTGAAAAATCTCAGGAGCTACGCCGCTTCCCGAAGATTGGTCATAAATACCGCGATGAGCCTGAGGGCGAAATCCGAATTCTGCTTTACGGGCATTATCGTATAGCGTACCTGCTGCGCCCATCGCAGGCAATCGACGTGTTGGGCGTGTTTCATGGCGCGCTGGATATCGCAAGATATTTTCCGTAATCAAACGGTTTTTGTCAGCCTCCCACGGTTTCTTCTTCCTTGCCTCAAATTTACCCCTAACGCCAACCCCGGTCGGGGACGGGCGAGGTGGAGTTCTTCCGGCGTCCTTCGCGGTGATGGTGGCCTCGAAAAGACCCGACCGGTCCATTTCGTACCATGATTCGATGCGTTGCAATTTCGTTGCAACAAGAAAACAAAACCTAGGAATACGGAACAAAATATGACATCATATAGTCCTTGTAAATAAAGGATTATATGAAAACATCCAGCAACAGAAAGGGTACCTTATCGGATTCCGGTTCCGAGTGCCGAAAAACCAGATTGTGAGTGAGACCACCAAATTTCTAGAGGGAATGAGCAAGCATGCCTGCTAAAGAGAGAATTGCCTGCTTAGCCGACGAAGACGCCCGCAATACTGGCGGGCCATGCCGACCGACTCCTTCCCTAGAATAGGGAAGGAGTCGGTCGGTGATCATGGACAGGGCGGCCTCCTCTGGGATCGGGGCGGCGATCTCCCGGGACAGTTGCTCCTTGTAGAGATGGAAAATGGAACTTTCAATGAAAGAAGGCACTGTAGTCGAGTATGATTTAGTTTTGATGTCCGAGCGATTTACGCGGCTTCCAAAACTTTTTGCCACAAGGTCAGTCCCCATGGAAGCTCTGGGAGGAGAATCAATCGTGGCGGAAGATGAGCCGTGAAATTCACCCAATATTTCTCTCAATGCGAAATCGGCCTGATCTGGCTATAGTCTGATTTTAATGGATTGAAAGAGTGATTCAACATCCTGTGAAGGCAACAATCCAGGAGGACGGACCCATTCGACGATGGGGGTTGATTCTCGAAGAGGGAAAATATCTTCGGGTCATTCTTCTCCCCGATGGTGAAACCGTTCATAATGCCTTTTTTGATCGAGGGTTCAGCCCATGAAAGTCAAATATTTTGGCGATACGGACACCCTTTACATTGAGTTCAGGGAAGCAGACGTGAGGGAAACAAGCGATCTGGACGAAAACACGCTGATCGATATCGACCATGAAGGTCAAATATGTGCCATGGCTATAGAACATGTCAGCATTCGGGCGGATATTTCTCATTTTTCTTTCGAACAGATTCCTGCTCCGGATTTGACAAAAACTTGATTGGCCCTAGAAGCCACATCTTTCTGGTTTCACTGTTCTCTTTTCGAAGAATCCCCCTTCCCAGCGAGACAAGTTTGGGGGTATTTTTGGGGGTATGATCTAAATTTTAAATCTATGAAATCGTCTAAAATAGGCTATCTCATATGACTATTCGATTCCCGCCGCCGCCAGATCCAAAGCCATCCAAGATCTCCGGTAAAGTGATCAAGCCAGCGTAAAAGCTGGCTTTTTTCATGTCCTGAGTCCTTCAAGATCCGAGAGAATCCATCCTTATAGTTTTACCTCTTCCCACTCTTTGACTGAGGACTGTCCTTCTCGTGCGCTAAAATTTGGTGCCCCACGCTCAGAAGGAGGGGATCGTGTAGCTCAGGTTCGTGTTCAACTGGAAGGAGTTGTTGACGAATCCGGGAGCGGGGGCGTTCCAGTAGTTGTCGATAGCCTGAATGGAGAAAGCCAGGGAGTCGATCACCGGGATGGTCACACCTGCCGAGAGATAGGCGAACCAAGCGCTGGAGTTGTTGAACGCCGGCGTGATGTAGGAGTTTTCATTAAAGGTGATGTCGTGGGGAAACTTGTAGAAATAGGTGACGGTGAAGGTGGCCCCGACCAGGTTCTGGTCGGCGCTTGCCACCTGGAACTGCTGGTCGATGTAGCTTGCCGTGAGAGTAAAAGAAAGCTCCTGGGAAGGACGCCTGAGAGCGGTGTATCCCACCCCGGCTCCATAGTTCTGCTGGAGGTTCAGTCCCGTGGTCGAGTTATGGTCGTAGAGGGCTTGGACCAGGGCGTAGAAGTCCCTTGAAAAATATTGGTCCTGTTCGGCGTTTCCGTGGAAGATGGAGGTCGAGATGGACGGGGAGTTGGGTTGGGAAATGGTTCCGTAGGTGCTGGTAAATCCCAGGATGCTCCGGTCGTCCGGTTCGAGCCAGGAGACGGTCGGGATCGTTCTTGTGAAGGCGGTTCCGAAGTTGAAGGTTTCGAGACTCTGGGTTGCCTCGACGAGGCTTGCCCCTCCGCTCAGCGACCCGTTCCAGCCCTGCCAGAAGTGTTCCGCGCCGTTGACCATTTTTTCATAGGTTTTTGACTCGACCAGATGGGTGACGGCGGCAACCGGCATCCGCACCGGCCCCGAAGAGGTACCCACTGTTAGGGTCTGTCCCTCCACATCGAGGGAGCCCTCCGGGACCTGCCGGTTTGGATGGCCTTGCCGGACCCTGATGTTTTTGGTAAGGACGGCAAAGGGCTCGGGAACGCGAAGGGATCTCACATAGGTCCAGGAGATCACGAGCTTTCCTGCCCCCTCTGAAACGAAGGTGATGGTCTTGGCGTCTCCCGAATCAAGCTTGCCCTTCAGCGTGTCCCCGTTTTTGAGGGTCAGAAGGTCTTGTGATTTGGAGACAGGAGGTGTCGCGAAAACCGGTTGGACAGAGGGTGGGAGGAGAAGCATGGCCAGGAGGCCGAGGACAAATGCTGGGGGTAAGAAGCGAAACTGTTTCTGCCCGTCTCCTGCCTCTCCCCATTTCTCGCGTGGCCCGGGATGATGGAGCATGGCCTTCTCAGGAGAGGACCGAGGTGAACTGTGGACATCAGGTGGCACCCAGGTAATGACGGGGAGAAAAGATGGCCAGACCTTGTTGATGGGAGCTGCCGGCACCTCTTTCTTTCGGGGCACCAGGGTGGTCAGCAGGTTGACCCACCGGATCAGAATGAAGACCTAGAAGCCTATGATCACGAAGCCGATGGTTGTATTGATGAAAAGGCCGTAATCGAACGTTACTGCCCCGGACTTTTGCGCTACCGTGAGGGTGGGGTAGGGTAGGGGGAGGCTTTCCCTGCCTAAGATCGACAAACAGGTTCGAAAAGTCCGCTTTTCCCGTCAGGAGCCCGATTGGTGGCATGATCATATCGGAGAGCAGGAGACACACGATTTTCCCGAAGGTAGCTCCGATGATGATGCCTACGGCCATGACCATCATATTTCTGCGCATCATGAACTTCGTGAATCCCCTTAGCATCTCCCTGCCCTCCCCCGGATCGGAAATGTCCTTTCATGGCTCTTATCCGGAGTAGTCCCGGATCTTTCTCTGAACCACGTGTATTGGTGCCGTGATTTCGATGGAAAGTCTCTTGCTGATAAACTCCCAGTTCGCCAGGAAGTCATCTGGAGCCATCTGGATGACGGCGAATTTTGGTTGGGTGTCCGTAACCTTGATGCCCAATAGGATGGGCATGCTGATTCAGCGAAATTGATACTTTTCCGATTTGAACCTATTAGGAAAACCGGTTTGATTTCCGGATATCCAGTCGTTTCTCCCGACGGTTTTTGGGGTGCTTCGAAGGCGGATTTTTGGTCTTCAACCCTCTTTGTGATGTGTTCCAAGTCCTCGAATTTCCCAAAGGATAGACCCGATGCATTCGGAATTCAAACTCTTGTGAAGTCGTTCAAATTTGCCGTTTCTTTGGGGATATTCCAGCCAGACTCTGATTGAGTCCCCAAAATGCAGTCAATCAGTGGGGCTGAAAATGGAAACCATTGTTTCCAGAGATTCACCACACCTATACTCATTACTATGCGCATAGACTGTTCCTCCTCTTTTAAACTCGATACGAGATGATCGCCCATGGGTATTGATTCCTTCCGGATCCTCAAAGAATTGCTCCGCGAAACGTCATTGCTGACCGGAAGTGTCTTTTTCCAAACGGCAACACAAATTCTTGCGAGGCAACTGAAAGCCGACTTTGTTTTCATCGCATATGTCAAAGAAGTAGGGCGCGATGAGATGGAAGTCTTGGGATCATGGAAGGGAGGCAAAGCCCTTGGATCATGGGCTTTTCAATTACCCGGAACTCCCTGTGAATTGATTTATGCCGATCAGGGAGTCAACTGGAGTGATATACAGGTCGGTGGAGCGGTCTGTGTGAATGAATCACTCCGGAATCGCTTTGAAAGTGCTCGTGATACGAATTATGAAGTCTTTATCGGAGTTCCGATGAGGGACTCCAATAAACAATTGATAGGCCATATTGCGCTATTTTTTGAAAAACCATGGATAAACCAGGCTCATCAGGACCGTATTGTTGAATTGGTGGAACTGTTTTCCTACAAGGTGCAGTCCGAGTTGAACAGGCACTTTTTGGAACAGGAAAGAGCAAGCACTTTGCTGGAGCTTGAAAAAGCCAATCAGAATCTGGAAAGGGAAACGATTACAGACCCGCTCACCCAGCTATATAACCGGAGATATTTTGCCAGGAGCATGCAAGAAGCCTATAGCCGATTCAACAGCCACGATTCCCGCTACGCTTTGCTCGTTTTGGATGTGGATTATTTTAAATCCATCAATGATGAATATGGTCATGATATAGGAGATAAGGTTCTCAGGCAGGTTTCTTCCGTACTTCTGGCCAATTGCCGGGAAGATGTCGAGTTGCTGTTTCGTATCGGCGGAGAGGAGTTCGCGATCCTCAGTCAGGGGAAGTATGTCCCGTCGACCCTCCAGGGATTTGCCGAACGGATCAATCAGACCTTCCGGTCGACACCGGTGGAGGGAATCTCCAACCGGGTGCTGACACTCAGTATCGGGGGCGCGTTTCCGATAGCGGAAGATCGATCATGGGACTCATTGTACAAGAGGGCGGACTCGGCTCTGTATATGGCCAAGGAGGCAGGCAGGGACCGAACCGTGATCGACGGGAGACAATAAGCATTCCGATTGTTTCCTTATGCGTGGCCCGATCATTTGTTTGTCCCGACGGGATGTTGATATTAAGGGTTGGTCAGAGAGAAAGTCCGGACAATATCATCTGCCCAGAACATTGACTCGCTCAGAGCGATGGCAATGACCTCCTCAGGGAAGGGAACCTTCGACAGGATCTTTTCCATTTCCGGCCCGTCCGAATGTTCAATCGATCGGGAAAGGGCAAGAAGCATTCCCAGAAAGCCGGTCCCATCCTTCAGCGCTTCCTTCACTTCCGCCATGGCCGGAAGATCCTGCAGGATCTCTTCCGCCGGACACCCCAAAAGACTCTCAGAGAAAGAAAGCATTCCGGTCATGAATGCCTGGTCGGAATCCCCTCTTTCTTTCCGGATCCACTCATCGGAGAGAATCTCCATGAATCTGGCCCGGGTCACCGCAAGTCCAAAGACGTTCATGGCATAGCGGTTCTCAGAGGAAGCCCGTGAAAAGAGAAGCAACTCGATCCATCGTTTCATCTGGCCCCGACCAAGGGAAATAATGGCCTGCCGAAGCCCGGTGACCTTTGTAACAGGACTTCTTCCGACGACATTTGCAATCTTGATCAGGGAGATCGACAGATCGATATGGGGTTTGACCGCGTCATGAATTTCCCCGATCTCCCCGTCGGAAAGAATCAGCGACAGGATTCTCATCAGGGCCGGATAGAGAGGATCCCTTTTCCGGGATTCAAGGACGATCGGTCGGGAGAAGAAAAATCCCTGAAAATAGGAAAACCCCAAACTCATCGCCAGAGCTTGCTGTTCTGGCGATTCCACCTTCTCTGCGACCAGGGGGATCTTTCTTTCAAGGAGGGTATTTGCAAGAGTGACAAGATCGTCTCCTCCGACTTTCTGGAAGTCGACCTTGACGAAATCCATGAGAGGGAGAAGTGGTTCCCATGTTGTCAAATCTCCCGCATAGTCGTCGAGGGCAAGACGGTAGCCCCTCTGCTTGAGCTCCTGACATCGGGCGATCACCTTTTCGGTGACCGGTACCGTCTCGAGAATTTCCAGAACGAAGTGATCGGTTGACAGGAGAAAAACGAGGTCATTCATCAGGAATTCCTCCCCGATGTTGATCAGTCCCGGAATATTTCCCAGAACCCGCTCCATCCCCACCCCCGTCATGGTGTTGATGATCACCTGGGCTGTGGCATGCGAATCGTTGGCGATATCCGCTTCATTTTTTCCAGCCGTCCGGAATAGCAATTCGTATGCAAAAAGACGATCATTCCGGTCAAAAATGGCCTGACGCCCCAGAAAGACCACTTCTGATAGACTTTCCGAGCTCACAACTCCACCTGAAGCCACATCCTGTCATTTTGGGTCATGTTAGGTTCCCTTTATACAATAAATCGGACAACCGATTTTTTGAGACTTTCCGTATTTCCCCGGACATTTTGAACATGTTCGCCCATTTTTCCCGACACCTTTTCCATAGCATCAAATCCCTGTATGGAGCGGACAAGAAGACTTTGTGCCTCTTTTATGGCCTTGATCTGGCTTTCTACGCTGGATTTCAGATCGACCAGAACATGCTTTGAAATGGAGGAGATTTCTTCGCTGATCGATCCGATACTTCCCTGGGCAGTCTGGTAGTCCCTTTCGCTTTCACGAACCATCATAACCGACTGCTCAAGCGATGTGGAAAGAGTGGCGATATCCGTCTGGACAGTCTGGACGATGGACTCGATGGTATTGATCGAGTGGCTGGTGGTTTCGGCGAGCTTTCTCACTTCATCGGCGACAACGGCAAATCCGCGACCCTGTTCTCCGGCTCTGGCCGCTTCAATGGCGGCATTGAGTGCCAAAAGATTCGTCTGGTCGGCAATCATCCGGATCTCCGTCACGATGTTCCCGATCTCTTCCGAGCGTTTGACCAGGCTCTCCATGGTTTTCTGTCCTTCAGTTATGCAGGTCGTCACCTGAAAGACCGAACCGAAGGCTCCCTTTATTGATAAGACGCATTCTTCGGAGGTTTCCTGGGCGCGCTTAGTACTGTCTGCCGTTTCTCCGAATATTCGGGACAGTGTCGATGCATCCTCAATCATCTGATCCGCCGTATGGGTGAAGATGGAAAACTCGTCTTTCAGCACTTCAAGTCTGTTTGTCAGCGTTGAAGAGCTCTCTTCAAGGTTGCCGGAGAGACCGTTGATTCCATCAACCTCACGATGGACAGAACGGATCAGTTCGGCCATCTGATGGATCGACTGATGCATTTCCCGGATGATCTGTCCAAACTCGTCCCTCTGATGATATTGAGATCCGCTATTGGCATTTACAAGGTTGCCCTTGGCCATTTCATCCATTTCTCTCTTGACAGTCAAGACACCTGCCGAAACGGAACGGATAATTCCCAATCCCAGAAAGAGGGTCGTTCCAATCAAGACAATCGAGAGGATAAGGGAGATCTTGATGGATCGAGAAATTTTCATGTTCGCTTTTGTGGCCAGATTGGTGACCAGATGTTCATTATAATTCTGGATCACCAGGGCAGAAGATCTGTAGGCATTGAAGTATTGGTGGAAAGAGCCTTTGTAGATCGACTGGGCCGCTATGGCCTGATTGGCAAACAGAAGCGCCCGGATCTGGATCTCCGCAAAATAGAAAGATTTCCGGGCAGCTTTCAGATGTTGCGCATAAACCTGTCCCGCCTGCCCAATCATCGAACTTGAAAGCTTTTCAATCAGCTTTTTGTCTTTTTGATCGAGATCCATTGTTTTTTTCAGAAGTTTTTTCCGTAAGTCCGGATCATTGGCATAGAGGGCGACTTCCAAGGCCCCTTGAAGAGCCTCCACATGGAATGTCAGACGGGAAGCAATATTGGTTGTTTCTTGAAGCGAGATCGATTCGGCCATGATCTTTTGGGTGTTCTGGAAAGAACGGAAGGTGACAACAGACGAGAAGAGAAGAACGAGAATAATGACGCCAAACATCACATAAAGTTTTTTCTTGATAGTCATTTGAGCTCCCATCAAAATTGGCTTTTATCCCATCAGGGATCGAGCGGAATTTACAGGTTGGGACGATCCGTTCAATCTATTGGGGCGGACTCAATCTGTTGGATCGATCGTCCCCTAACAATCTGGCAAACCCTGACTTCGATCAAAATGGTTCTGGTGGCCTCCTTTCCGGTTTCAAAACGAGCATTTGCTATGGGACGACAGATCTCCTGAAGATCCTTATCCAAAAACCTCTCATTCCCGTTCATGTTGGAAATTGGGAGGCTTTTTGGAATAAGTGTCAAGCACTTTCCGGAGAACAGATCACTTTTTTGAGATGAAGGACAATAGAACTCTTTTATGTTGAATGTCAATCTATCTTCAATATTGAATTTAATCATATTAAATATTTTTTTTAATTAACTTAAATAGTAAATAGTCAATTTTTTTATTATATCTATGTTTTTATTCTCTATTGAACTATTTACCCTTAAAACATTCTGTATGTATCGAATGGATGTCGAACAAACGGAGAAAAAGGACGGATTATTGGAGAGCAGGAGATATTCAAACGCTCTCTTCACAGGTATAATCCCAGCCATACAAAAATCATTTTATAGGTTCTCGAGTACCTGCCTCATCGGCCGGAATCCATGATTTCCTGTCCATCATTTAATGAGGGGTGGGCTGTTTTCAGGTCAATCGTGAGAAGGGATTGATTCTCCGGAGGTCATATCCATTTCAGGACTTCTGGAAATGGCAATTTTGATTTTTGTCTGATTTCTCATCTGGAGCAAAGGACAATATGTTCCCGGACGATCTCTCTCCCGAGAGAAAACCTCACAATCAGCTTGTAGATTTTCTTCTTGGCGTATTGCCTGATCCCGCTTTTGTTCTGGAGACTCAAGGTAAAGGGGCTCCAACCATTTCCGGAGCCAATCCTGCCTTTTTGCATCTCATGGGACTAAGGGAAAAAGACAGGATTCTGGGACAATCCTTTCTGGAATATCTTGATCCATCCGATAAGACCTCTTTGATTTTCCCGGACAAGACCGTTTCTGTTGACAGCACGGAGCCACTCATACAAGAGCATGTTCTCCTGAAAACGGGGCAGGGCCGATTCCTTTCAGAACTCCGGATGAAGTGGTTGTTTGAGGGTGGGCAATCCCTTTTGCTTGTCATGGTCAGGGATATTACGGAGGTCAAGCAGCACGAAGCGTTTGAAGATATCGCCAGGGAGATCGAAGACTCTCTTGAAAATGGGGTCCATCTTGAGTCTCTGACTTCATGCGTTATCCGGAACATTTCGGAAACCTTTCCTTTTCCGGAGGTTTCTTTCTCCCATGAGAAAAGCGGGATGCGCCCTGTTAGGTCCGTGGGTTCAGGGACGCCTTTTGAACATCTTTACCGAAGGGTTTTTATCCTTCGGGAAAAGGAGTTTGCGAAAGAGGGAGAGTCTATCACGATGGAGATTCGTTTCAGGAATCCCGGGGATTTGACTCCATCGTTGCTCTCTTGTCTGGATCTGTTTTCCGGGAAAATGGAAAAGGCTTTGGAGCGTTCTTCACAATTGCAGCCCGGAGCCGAGAAGGATGCCCTTTTTGAACTGGCTCCCGACGGGATTTGCCTGATCGATTTCGACAGTCTCAAAATTATCGGAACAAATCCTGTCTTTTGCCGGTTGATGGGCTTTCCGGACCAGTCTTTTCTTGTTGGCAGCTCTATTCTGGATTGGTGGGAGCTTTCGGAAGTCGCTGCGCGAGAGACCCTTGGCAAGGTCATTGATGCCAAGGGTTCTTCCTTTTCGTTTGAGCAGCATCATGTGAGGATGGACGGCTCCCACATCCTGACAAGCATCAGCGGGAGTTGCATCCCCTATGGAGAATCCATGGCATTGATGCTTCATGTCCGGGATATCACCGCCGAACATGAAGCAGAGATATTGAATCGCCTGTCGGTCGAGCTTGACCAGAAGATCCTTCGTGGAGCTCCGATCATGGATCTTCTGGAATTTATCGTTCGCCGCATTTCCCTTGAATTTTCGTTCCAGATTATCTTTTTCACGATTCCCTCCCCCCAGGGCAAAATTGCTTTTGTCGGAATCGATCCGGCTTTTCCAAAATACTCACCTCTCCTGGACAAGGTCCTTTCCATGAACCGGTGGGACATGTCTCCCGGAAGCGATTCATCTTTCGGACGGGCGATCCGGACTGGATTGCCCCAGTTTGCAACAGGCGAAGATCTTGACCACTCCCCGATTGGGGAAATCTGCAATGCGTTCGGAATCGCATCGGTTTTTTCGGTTCCCGTCACGCGGGATGCCGGGCAGCTTCCATGGGGAGCGCTCACGATCGCCGACCAGAACTTCAATGATCTTTCCGAACGGTTGAGATCTCGACTGATTGAACTGTCGGAAAGAATACGAATTGCCTTTATCCGTCATGAAGAGATGGATCTTGTCAGGGTGTTGAAGCTCGCCATGGAGTCTTCCCGGAATATTGAGTTCATCGCCCTGAAAGATGGAACCATTGAATGGGCGAATGCGTCCTTTTTCAAAACGGTCGGTAGTGATGCTCCATTGTCCGGAATGGAGCTGTCGGCCATTTTCCCGGAACCGGCTTCCAAAGGGCAGAAGATCACACTGACAGAGGTGATCTCCCTCTCTGCAAGCTTTACGGGAGAGTTTATGGGGATCAACAAAACGGGACACCCCTTTCTGGTCGAGACAATGGTCGTCCCGTTAAAGGACCGTTTCGGGGTTGTGGACCGGTTGTTGGTCCAGCAGAAAGATATCACCCAGGAGAGGGAGATTGAGCTCATAGACCGGCTCATGAGCCAACTCGACGAGATGATCCTCCTCGGAAAGCCGTTTTCCATGCTGGCTTCCCTTGTTGCGACCAAAGCCCGGGAACTTTTTTATGCGGAAGCTGTGGCGATCGGGGTCGTCGGATTGGATGGAAACGTACATGCGAGAGCGCAGTCCGCTTCTTCCCCATTGCTTGAAGAAGAGCTCCGGGAGTGGGGCAATCATCAGAATCCCGATGGTACCGAGTGGAAGATGACTTCTGAATCCCTGCTCCAGCCGTTTTCTCCCCTTTCCCGATGGATGAACGAAAACCAGATCCAGGAGTTCAGATGTTTTCCCCTGACAGAAAACAACAGGAATAATGGATATATTGCGTTTTTTTTCAAAAAGATCGGTGCTCTTGAGCCATCTTCCCTGGATCGCATCGAGAAGCTGGCCAGGCGTTTCTCTCTTGTGTGCGAGCGTTATCAGCAGGAAGAGCAACGGCGACTTCATGAAACAGCCATGTCAACGGTTGCCAACGGTATTTTGATCACCGGTTCCGACTGCCGCATCCAGTGGATCAATGATGCTTTTTTGCAGATGTCGGGATATCGTCGCGACGAGCTTATTGGCCAAATACCCTTTATCCTTCGCCATTTTTCAGGAGAAAGATCCCCAACGGACGAGTTCTGGAAGACCATCCTCTCCGGAGAGACCTTTGAAGGGTTTCTCGAGGATCAAAAGAAGGATGGCAGCGGTTATACGGTAGAGGCGACTGTGACCCCTATCCGTATGAATGATGAAATCAAAAACTTTGTTGTGATCCAGAAGGATCAGACACAAAGGATCCAGCAGGAGCGTGAGATCTGGAGGCTTGCCCACACCGACCAGCTCACGGGACTGCTGAATCGTCAGGCTTTCATGGAACGGATAAAGCTTGAAATCAGCCACTTTGCAAGGTCTGGTGATCAGTTGGCCCTTCTGTTTCTGGACCTCGACGGATTTAAGAAGATTAATGACACATGGGGCCACGGTGCAGGGGATTTTTTCTTGAAGACCATTGGAGAGAGAATCCTTTCCGGGATCCGTTCTTCAGATGTTGTGGCGCGCCTAGGAGGAGACGAGTTTGTGGTTCTTCTGAAAATTGTCCCGGATCAAGCCAGTCTGGCCCCCTTTCTCGATACTTTCGTGGGAGCCCTTTCTGTTCCTGTTCACTATGAAGACAACAACCTGAGGGCGACCGTTTCCATCGGTGTATCCCGATTTCCCAAAGATGCCGGGTCCGCCGAAGACATGATCCAGAAAGCGGATATGGCCATGTATTGCTCAAAAGGCAATGGAAAGAACACCTGGTGTTTTTATCAGGAAAACCTTGAGAAGGAGAGAGAATCGAAATCTCCGGACCAGTGATGGCAGATCACATTCCAGGCTTGTATTGCTGGGATTCTTGCTGATGAAGTTGTAATATGACTTTCGGGTTTTCCCGTTTCGTTCCCATGGAATTTCAGGGGAAGGGAACCTCCGGGCGGTCTTTCGTCCGGCATCCGTATGCAGAGACTTTCTATTCACCAAGAAAAGTGACGCTTCAAACGACATATCATATCAGGGATGGTCATTCCCATGGCAAAGCAGGCTGAAGGACCTTTGGATCCAGCATCGGATTTTCGTGCAGAAATCCTGAAAAGGGGAGACTTGCTCCTGAATCTCCCTTTTGAAGGTCTTTATGTGCTGGATGCCGATGGGTATCTGGTGGATATGAGTGATACTTTCTGCCGGAATCTTGGTTATTCCCGGGAAGAAATGAAGGGAATGCATGTTTCCGGGTGGGATATCCGCTGGTCTCTCCCCAACAACCAACAGCATGAACATCTGCTCGCCCCTTCTGAAGCGATTTCCGAACCGTTTGAATCCATGCATCGCACAAAATCAGGTCATCTGATCCCTGTCGAGGTCAGGACAGTTCCCATCCGGATGGAGAAGGAGGTATTCCTGTACTGTTCGTCCCGGGACAGAACCGCCGAGATCAAGTCCCGTCATCTCTCGGAGGTCAATGATCTGATGCTGAGGGTGAATCAGGAGATTTCAACGGTCGAGGATGAAAAAATCCTTTTGTCCCGGATTTGCGAACTGGCAGTCGACTTTGGCCATCTTGGGCTGGCCTGGGTCGGGTGTCCCGATGAGTCGGGCCGATTTCTTTTTCTGGCGGCATCGGGAGCAACCTCCTATCTTGACGGCATACTGATTTCCTCCTCTTCGGAGATTCCGGAGGGACAAGGTCCTGCCGGGACCGTTTTCCGGGAAGACCGGGCCATCTTCAGCGAATCTTTTGATTCCTATAAAGGGCTCTCTCCATGGAGACAGCGGGCACTTCACTTCAATTTTCACGCGACGGCTTCCCTTCCGATACACCGGGGAGGAAAAGTTTGGGGGGTTCTGGTTGTCTATCATCGGGAGACCGATTTTTTCAATCAAGAGATGAGATCTCTCCTCGAAGAGCTTGCCCGGGATATCTCCCGTGGGCTGGACCGTCTGGATATCCGGAGCAGGGAACGGGAGCTGTCAGCCATCCAGGAAGCCCTTCTCGACAACACAGTCGTGGGTATCACCATGGTTGAGGGACGAAAATTGCTCTCTGTCAACACGAGGCTCCTTAATCTTCTGGGGTATGAGTATCCGGAGGAGTTGATGGAACAATCGACCAGGATCCTTTATCCGGATGAGGAAGAATATTCCCGGATCGGACATGTTTACAGGCTGATCGAAGAAAAGGGGACGATCAACATTACCGATGTCCGGTTACAAAAAAAAGATGGATCGATTCTCATGTGCGATGTTTCGGCAAGTCTTGTGTCCTTGCTTCCTGAGAAAAAATCGGTCTGGACGATTGAGGATGTCACCGAGAAACATCGTCATTCCCGAAAGGTCCAGTTACTTCTTGGTCTGAACAAGATGTTGGCCCAGGTCAACATGGCCGTGGCCACTGCCCAGGAGGAAAGCTTCCTGATGCAGAAGATCTGTGATCTGGTCATTCAATATGGAGATATGGAGCTTGCATGGATAGGTCGGCCTGATGATTCGGGATACGTTCGATTCATCGCTTCTGCCGGAGAGACCCGTTCCCTCGATCATGTTGTGATTCCTCTCGGGACAGGACCTCCGGAAGAGATGGAGGCTGTTTCCTGTGCCTTTTATAACGGTCGACCGATCTTTACGGATTCAAAAAGTCCATCCGGAGCTCCATGGAGTCAAGAAGCCCAAAGCCTGGGAGCGGTTTCCATCGCGGCTCTTCCGATTCACCGCGGGGGAAAAATCTGGGGGCTCCTGGTCATGTATTATCGGGGAGAAGGACTCTTTTCAGGGGAAGACCTTAAAGGTGTGTTTGAGGAGCTGGCCCTCGATATTTCCCGTGGGCTGGACCGCCTTGACGAACTCAGGCAGCAATGGGTTCTCTCCAATGCACTGGCTTCAATTGAAGATGGTGTCGCAATTTCCGATTCCTCGCACCGGGTCACATGGGTGAATAAAGCGTTTACCGCTGTGACAGGATTCGGGGAAACTGAAATTCTTGGGCAGAATCTCAAAATTCTCCAGTGCTCCGGGACAAATTCCCAAACGGTCGATGAAATCCGGGAAGCCCTGTCCAGAGGAGAGGTCTTCCATGGACAGATCCTGAATGCCAAAAAAGATGGTTCAACCTTCTGGAATCTTCTGACGATCAATCCAATGAAAAGCCACTCCGGGGAGATTACCGGATTCGTCGGTGTTCAGAGGGATGTTTCGGATATGGTTGCGCTGAGGGAACAGCTTGAATTCCAGTCCCTTCATGATCCCCTGACGGGACTTCCGAACAGGCGGGCCCTTGATCACCATCTGGCGATGGCGATGGCAAGATCAAGACGAAATGGAACGGTTGTCGCCCTGGGACTGATGGATCTTGACGACTTCAAGCTGGTCAATGACCGGTTTGGCCATGAAGCGGGTGACAGACTTCTGAGGGAACTGGTTTCAAGATTCAGTTTAAGACTCCGGGAAAACGATTTTCTTGCAAGGCTCGGTGGTGATGAATTCGTCATTGTCATTGAAGACCTGTCGGAAGAACTGCTTCCCGGGCAGATTGAACCTTTTCTTCATCGACTCCATGAGGTCGTGGAATCGCCCTTCATTTTGTCCGGCGGGGAACAGGCATTTGTCGGAATGAGTCTGGGCATGGCCTATTATCCCCTGGACGCTGTTGAGGGAGACGCGCTTGTCCGTCAGGCGGACATGGCCATGTACAAGCTTAAGAAAGACAAAGGGAACAGGACCGTATGGTGGCAGAGAACGGACCAGTCTTCCCATTTGGCCGGACATCCGGTTTCCGAAGAGGCTTCTGATCCATACGGAAAAGCCGTCAAAGGTCTTTTGAAACGGTATCGGACAGAGATTGGGGATGCCATAGAAAAAGTGATCGAGAGTTTCTATGAAAGGATGGTTCCCGAATCCGAAGCCGCTGTGATTTTTTCAAGCCTGTCCCCGGATGAGATGAAATCTCTCAGGAAGCTGCAGGTTGAACACCTGAAGTTCGCTCTGGATCCCGAAACAACGAGGGAGGCCCTTCAGGACTGCGCAAAGGAAATTGGCCGGATCCATTTCCTCACGGGTGTGGGGAATGAGATTCTTCTGAGGGCCAAGTCGTTCTGCGTCAAGGTCTTGAAGGACAATCTGGATCAGTCGATTCCGGTTCTCAAGGATCTGACCCATATCCTGGTCGCCGCCGAATGGCGTCTGCATGAAGATATCGAGATGCAAATCTCCTCCGGTGTTGCCACGATGGAGCAGTATCGGTCGATCCTGGCATCACCTCTTCCTCCCAAGGGGACATTGTGGACAGATGCGCGAGCTCTTGAGATCCGGATGCTTGGGCAGTTGCCTGGTCTCCAGGCGGTTCTGTTTGCCCGTCCTGACAGTCGAGGGGTCTTCATGATCGAGGAATATGGCGGAACGATGGGGGAGATCGGGTCCTCTGTTTTACGGACCCCGGAACTGGAATCGGTCATCGATCCTTCTTCCCCCCGTGGTCAGGGGCTTTTATCAAGGGCCTGGCGATCCCTTCATTTTCAAACCTCTCCCTCCTTTCATCTGGATCCAATTTTTGCTCCCTGGCATGAGGTTATAAAGAAACTGGGAATTCATTCGGTCATGGTTCTTCTTGTCAGGGATCATTTGAAGAATCCAGTTGCTCTTATCGGTTTCTATGGGGCTTATCCCAATCAGTTCGAGTCTTCCACGATGAAGCAGTTTGCACTGGGTGTCGAACAACGATGGGAGAAAATCTGGACTCAAGCCAACAGCTGACGGGTGGGGATTTCCCAAATGGTGGCGGGCTCTTCCGGAAAAGGGGATTTTCAGGGTAAAGTTAGGAAAATGGGAGATGCACCGGAATTTTAGGGATCGGTCTTTTTCCAGTATGGTGGATCTGAAATGGACATTCATCTTCGATGGGCCATGACATCACTTTCAAAAAAGGTTTTCCGGTTCTTTATCGTGCTTCATCGGAGGTGTTCAAGATGCGCTGGCTTGGAAGGTTCTTCCTGGGTATCGGTTTTCTGGCGTCCTTCCCCGGACTTTGTCTGGCCCAAAGAAACCCTCTTTTGGGACCCGCCTATTTTTCAGCAACGATTGACACATCGTTTCATGGACGTAAGGTGACGTCCCGATTTTTTCTTTCGAACCTGAAGGTACGGCTCGAACCGGAGATTCCCGGAGCGAAAATCGGTCCCACCTACGAGATCATCCTCCCTGAAACTCCAACAATGACAATGGTTATGCCGGCCCAGCATCTTTGCATGAAAAAGGATCTTCCTCCTGAAACACGTGCCCAGATGCAGGCGATGGGGAGTACAGCCCTTAAAAACAGCGATCTTGTTGTGGTTGGCCATGGAACGCTTGATGGGCATCCGGTGATCGAGAGGATTTTGACCTTTCGGTCGGGAAATCCCGGAACTCCCCGGTCGATTCGGTTCTGGAATGCGACGGACCTCAAGAATGTTCCCATCAGGGAGGTCGTGACGATGGCCAATGGAGATGTCTACGAGCTCCATTACAGGAACATCAGCCTTCAGAACCCTCCTCCATCATTGTTTGTTCCACCCGCAAACTGTACGTCTTTTCCAGATATCGGCTCCATGATGAAAAACTTTGGATTGGGCAATCATCCTTCGATTCCCTAACCTCCCCGGACGTGACCTCCGGCCCAAATATTTGAAAGGTGTTTCTTGAAGATGGACAACCCGTTTGCCCTTACCCGGGATTCTCCCGGAAAAAAAGAGGAGATGGCAGTCTCTTCCTATGATTATGAGCTGCCTCAGTCTGCGATTCGTCTTGTTCCCCCGGAAAATCGGGACGGATCCAAAATGATGGTTGTTCCCCGAAGTTTCCGCTCCCGGGAGGAGCTTTCCCTGGACAATATTTTATCCCTCCATCACTATCTTCAGCCCGGAGATCTGCTTGTCCTGAACGACACCCGTGTGATTCCGGCGAGGGTTTATGGGAAAACATCATCAGGGCGGGCGATCGAGGTCCTTTTTTTGTCATTCGGATCGTCTTTGGATTCGAACGTTCTGTTTTTGTCGAAGAGCCCAGGAAAGTCGGCGACGGAAATCCATTTTCCCGGGGGAATCACTCTTTCCGGAATCAGGCGTGTGGAGGAGAAAGACTGTTATGCGGGTTCCCTTCCGGACGGACTTGATGTCATTGCCTGGCTTGAGCGGGCGGGAGAGATGCCCCTTCCCCCCTATATCCAGAAACACCGGAAGGCGGATCAGGATGACAGGGAGCGTTATCAGACCGTTTTTTCCAGGAATCCGGGATCGGTGGCGGCACCGACCGCCGGTCTTCATCTGTCCGGGATCATATTGGAAGCCCTTGAGAAAAAAGGTGTGGAAAAGGCATTCGTAACGCTTCATGTCGGCATGGGAACCTTTCGTCCCCTTTCCACCCCTTTTTTGAAGGATCACCAAATGCATGAGGAATGGTATTGTGTGCCGGAACCGACTCTTGCCCTGCTGGAAAAGACAAAAAAGCGCGGGGGGAGAATTATTGGAGTCGGTACAACGGTGGTCAGAACCCTTGAAAGCATGGCCCAATTAGGAAAAACCTCAGGACAGACCGACTTGTTCATTCGTCCGGGATATTCTTTTTCCTATATTGATGGACTCCTGACAAACTTTCATCAGCCCCGGTCGACCCTTCTGGTGTTGCTCGATGCCTTTCTCGGCGGAAGCGGATCATGGAAAATCCTCTACGGGGAAGCTCTTTCCCGTGGCCTTTCCTTTTTGAGTTATGGGGACGCTTGCCTGATCCTTCCCGATGGGAAAGGATAAAAAAGAATAGACGGTCAATCGGTGACAATCGGCTGGCATGAATTGGTTTGTTCACGTCTGGTTCGATCGTGTGGCCGGGATATGCTAGACTCGAAAAAACGGAAGGCCAGTCTTTTGGCTAAGAATAGAAATTTCATCGATTGAGGAGGAGTGAATGGCAGAGGACAGGAATCATCCGGAAGAGGAAATTATCGTGAATGACAGAAGGCCCAGATTTGATCTCGACGGGCCGGATGTTTCTGCGGCCTCTTCCGAAAAGCCCCCGGTTGAGGAAGAAACCATCAGGCCGGAAGAAACCCACGAACACGGGGAAGACTCCCATTTGAAAGCTCCAAGGGCTCCAAAGCTTGAGCATATATTGTCCTTCCTGTCCGGAATGGCTCTTTCGCATCTGGGTATTGATCCGGAAACGGGTGTGCCGGATGCGGGGTTCAGTGTCCGGGAGGCCAAGTTTATGCTCACCCTGATGGAGCTTTTCCAGGATGCCTTTCGGGAAAAACTTTCCATCGCGGCCCTTTCTGACAGGGGGGAGCTTCCTGCTGAGGAGGAACCGCGTCTGGGACATATTCCTGCTCTTTTGGGCGCACTTGCCATCAATGCCCTCGGAGTGGATCCCAGAACAGGACAGCAGATCAGAAATCCTGAACCACAGGCCGCCCAGTTCTATATTGACCTCATGGATCTTTTCCTGAAGGAGTCGGGGGAGTCCCTGCCTGTGGAAGATCGGGACTATATCAAGGATATGCTGTATCAGACAAGAATGTTTTTTGTCCGGCAAAGGGACAAAGGTCCAAAACTGTCCTGAGCAGGTCAGCTGTTTTTCTAAACCAAAAGAAGCGGGGAGGGATGAATCCCCCCCAGAGCCATAGAAAGTGAAGGGTCCTTTTATCGAGAGCCGAAAGGTAGCAGGACAATTTTCCCGGAGAGTGCTGTACTGGGCGCTTGGCGGGGGAGTGTTGCTTTTTCTTTCCTTCCTTTTGTTGGCTCACATCATTGAGTCCGGGCTTTCCAGAGATCTTGGGAGGGCTGTCACCCGCACTTTTCATGGATCCCTCGTGATCCGTTCGCTGAAGGTGGGAATCCTCTCCCGGACCATTGAAGTTCGGGGAGCGACCATTTCCTTTCCGCTTTCCGGTGGAGCAAACGGGGCGGGGCCGATGATTCCCCTGGTGAGAATCCGGAAAGTGTCGGGCCATTTCCAGATTTTTTCCTTGCTGAACCGGGTGTACGATATTGGAGATCTGTCTTTTTCAGGTGTCCGAATCACCGCTGTCAATCAGGGTGGAGGGGACAATTTCCGGAATTTTCTGACCCGATGGACATCGGGAAAACATGGCGGGGAAGAGGGTGGGGCTACGGTCAGGAGTTTCCGGATCAAGGACTCCTCCATCCGGATTTTAAAAGGCAATGGCGATGTGGTTCTTGCCATACGGGGTCTTGAAGGGGAGGTCAGGCCCAATCTCCTGATGGACCGTTTCCGGGCACACTTTCGTTCAGGTCCGCTCACGGTCCATTTTCCGGGAGGGGGGCTGACGCTTCCCAGAACAAGGCTAAGCGGTTCATTCGATTCAGGGACACTCCGGGATTTCCGGGTCGACCTGATGGAGGATCCATCCCATCTTTCCATTGAGGGACGGGTGACACAGATCAGCCAGTCCCCATTTCTTGATCTGTTTTTTCATGGCAACCTGGACATCAGGGGCCTTTTTGCCATGCTTTCGGCTGGCGAAAAAACGGGCAAAAAAATGGACGGATCGCTAAGACTCGACGGATATATCCATGGTCCGTTCGACCACTGGAAAGGAAAAGCCCTTCTCAAGGGAAAGACCCTTTATCTGGGTGGGGAAAAGATCGATCGCCTGTCGATTGAGGGCCATTTTGCTCCTTTCCTGGTCCGCCTCGATCCGGTTCTTGTCGATTCGGGAAAGAGACATGTTCACGGAATCATGCTGGCCAGATTCGGAGGTGAGAGTCCTGTGGTCAAAGTCGATATGACGGTGGATGAACCATCTCCGTCTTTTCTGGGATCGGTTCCGATGTCAGTCAGGGTGTTCCGGCAAATCCCCCTTTCCGGCTCACTGTCCAACAGTCGCTCCTGGAGGGATCTCTGGAAGAAGGTGATGGGAGATGATTTTTCCTGACGGGGGGTCTCCCGTGTCCTGGTCGATGAATAAAAAATGGCGCAGGATGGTCCGCTCTCCGCTTTTTCTGATCGGCGGGTTTCTTTTTCTTTCTGTTTTCCTGACGGTTCTGGAGATCGTTCGGCCAGGTATCCATGCCTCTTCCCGTCTCATCACCCACCTGATTGTCCTTTTTCTCTTCAATATTGATTTTATCCTCACGGCCTCCCTTTTTCTCATCCTTTTCAGAAATGTCATAAAGGCTTATTGGGAAAGAAAGACGGGGGTATTTGGGGCCGGATTCAAATGGAAGCTCATTGGAGCTTTTCTGATGATGGTCCTGATTCCGTCTGTTCTCCTTTTTGTCGTTGGAACGGGATTTTTAAACAGTTCCGCCCAAAGATGGTTCAGTTTTCCTGTTTCGGGATCCGTTCTGAGCTCTCTGGATCTGATTTCCAAAGGATATGAAGATCGCACACGATCAGCCAATCTTCTTGTCGCAAGGGAGATTGCGATGGAGTTGGGCTCCAGGGTGTCCCTGCTTTCAGAAAAAGAGTCCCTGACCGAATTTCTGGATCGTCGGAGGGGGTCTCTGGGCGTATCGGGAATCGAGATCTATCGTTTTCCGGGGGGGCAAATCACCAAGGCTCCGAGCCAGTATGCCTCTTCAAGTTCTGTTGATGTCCAGCTTGTAGAGCCGTCTTCGAAAGAGCTTCTGAAGCTCTCATCTTCCGGTGGATCTTTTGTGACAACGACCGGATTGGGGGATCTTGTCAGGGCCGTTTATCCCCTGGAGATTCCGACATCTGAGCCAGGAGGTTTTACCGGAGAGGTTGTTGTCGACAGCTTCATGAACGGCGATGTTCCGGATCAGATCGACAAGGTTTCCAGAACCTTTCATGACTATGCCCGGCTTTCAGAGTTCAGAAATCCCATTCGCCACTCCTATATCCTTCTTTTTTTTATGATAACCATGATTATTGTCTTTGGAGCAGTATGGTTTGGGATTCAGCTGGCCCGTCGGATTACCGAGCCCATAGGCGCGCTTGAAAAGGCGACGGAGGAGGTGGCCAGGGGGAATCTGTCCGTGCGCATCGATGAAGAGGGTCAGGATGAATTTGCCCTCCTGATCCATTCCTTTAACCAGATGACGGAAGATCTCTCCCGTTCTGACCTCTCCCTGAAAGAGACCAATGATGAGCTGAAGCGCCGTCGGGAGTATATGGAGACGGTTCTGGAACATATCGGGTCGGGAGTGTTGTCGACCGATGGCCAGGGTCTATTGACCACCTTCAATCATTCAGCCGGAATCCTTTTGGGGATCGCTCCGGAGGAGGCCATCGGGAAATCTCCAAGGTCCCTCTCTTCTTCGTCTCTTGCCATATTTATGGCAATCCTTGACCGTATGCGTCGAATGGGGCTTGATTCCAGCGAGGAAGAAATCCTGATCGAGCGTCCTGGTGGGGGAGGGAGGAACGTCCGGCTCAGGATCAATCGTCTGAATACGGTTGCAGGGGAGCTCGAGGGGGGAGCTGTTATGGTCTTCGACGATGTGACGGCGCAGAGAACCGCTGAACGATCCCTTGCCTGGCAGGAGGTTGCCCAGCGCATTGCCCATGAGATAAAAAATCCCCTGACCCCCATCAGGCTTTCAGCGGAAAGGCTCCAGAGAAAGTTTGACGAAAAGTCGGAGGATTTTCCTCTTGTTTTCAAGGAAGCCATACAGACAATCGTAGATGAAGTTCAGGGGATGAAGCATCTGGTTGATGAGTTTTCCGGATATGCGAGGCTTCCCAGGGCCCGTCCCGAAAAAGGATCGATTCTTCCGGTCGTCAATGATGTTGTGACACTTTACCGTTCGGCGCACAAGAATCTTGTGGTAGACTGCGCCCTGTCGGAAAACCTTCCCTCCATCCGTATTGACCGGGCAGCCATCAGACGGGTCTTTGTCAATCTGTTTGAAAATGCCATACAGGCGATGGGTGATCATGGCCGGATCGAGATTCGTGTCGAGCTCACTGTGGAGCGGAAAAATCTTCAGGTCATTTTCAGGGATCATGGACCGGGGATTGCGCCGGATCATGTCGAACGGATTTTCCTGCCCTACTTTTCAACCAAAAAGCAGGGAATGGGGCTTGGTCTTGCAATCGTTCACCGAATACTGCAGGAACATGATGCATCTATTGAGTACATCACCCCTTCAGGGGGCGGTGCCATGTTTATCATGACCTTTCCGGTTCCCCCGGGAGAAGAACCCTTAATGTCCGAGGCCGTCTGATGCATCGAGAAACGATACTGATCTGTGACGATGAACCCAATATTTTAAAAACGCTTTCCCAGGTTCTCTCCGATGAGGGTTATCAGCCTCTTTTGGCTCCTTCGGGAGAGGTGTTCAGGAAACTTCTGGAGGATGAGGTTCCGGATGTAGTCTTTCTGGATGTCTGGCTTGGAAATGAAGACGGGCTGGTGCTGCTCTCGGAGTGCCGGGAGCGATTTCCGAATCTTCCTGTCATTGTCATGAGTGGCCATGGAACGATCGAAACCGCTGTCCGGGCGATCAAATCCGGTGCGTTTGACTATATCGAGAAGCCTCTTTCCCTGGACAAGGTCCTGATTGCAGCTTCCCATGCGTTAAGACAAAAGGGACTTGAAGAGGAAAACAGGGCTCTTCGGACAATCGTATCCAGGGAGAGAGCGATCGTGGGACGGGGGGAGGCGATCGCGGCTCTCCTAGGAGAGATCTCGAGAGCCGCACCATCCAACGGATGGGTTTTGATCCAGGGGGAAAACGGCACCGGGAAAGAGCTTGTTGCCCGGGAGATCCATCGGCTATCGCATCGTTCCCAGGGGCCTTTTGTCGATGTCAATTGCGCGGCCATTCCGGAAAATCTGATTGAAAGCGAACTCTTTGGGTATGAGAAAGGAGCGTTTACCGGCGCTGTTTCAACCCGAAAGGGGAAGTTCGAGCTCGCATCGGGAGGGACACTTTTTCTCGATGAAATAGGGGATATGAGTCCGCAGACCCAGGCAAAGGTCCTGCGTGTTTTGCAGGAGCGGGTTCTGCAGCGTCTTGGTGGCCACAAGGATATTCCGGTCGATGTCCGGGTCGTTGCGGCTTCGAACAAGGATCTCCGGGAGCTGATCCGACTCAGGGAGTTTCGTGAGGATCTGTTCTACAGGCTGAACGTCATCCCGGTTCATGTTCCACCCCTCCGGGACCGTCCGGAGGATATTCCCGTCCTGATAAACTATTTCATGTCGGAGCTTTCTGAGCGTGAGGGACTGAAACCGAGGCCGATTGATCCCGGGGCTCTGGAACTTCTGATCACGTATCCGTGGCCGGGAAATGTCCGGGAGTTGAAGAATCTCATTGAACGGCTTCTGATCATGAGTTCGCAGAGCCAGATTTCCGAAGGGGAGGTTCGGCAAATTTTGGGGCCGGGCTTCTCCCATCCCAACAAGACCCCGGTGGAAGGTTTGTCCCTGAAAGAGGCCCGGGAGGTGTTTGAAAGGGACTATATCCAGAATGTCCTCGACCGTTTTGGTGGAAATATTACGCGCGCATCGGAAGCACTGAAAGTGGACCGGACATCCCTTCATCGAAAGCTCAGGTCCTTGGGGGCCGGGGAGGAGGATTAGTGGAGCTGGTTTCGGGTCAGGAGAGCCAGTCCGAAGGTGGCCCCTCCGCCAAATGCTCCAAGAAGAACCTTTCTGGGAATCTCCCCCCCCTTTTCAAGATGGAGGGCCAGAGTCAGGGGAATACTGGATGATGAGGTGTTCCCAAAGGAATCCAGAGAGAGAGGGACCTTTTCCCGGTCGAGTCCAAGACGCTTTCCCAGCGAGTCGATCAATCGGCCATTGGCCTGATGAAAAACAAACAGGTCAATCTCCGGAATGGGGGTTCCCAGATTTTCCAGAAATGGAGGAATCTCTTTTCCAAGAGTCCGTATGGCTTCCCGATATACCCGTCCACCGTCCATTCTCAGAATGGGGGCCCCGTTACAGGGATCCGGCTCCCGGTAAATCATGGAAGCCAGCTCCCCTTTGGCTCCAATATGACTTCCTTCCATCCGTAGGGGTCCTGTAACCCCCGAAACGAGTGTGGCGGTGGCCATGTCTCCGAAAAGGATCGCTGTTTCCGGTCCGTGGATCGGGCAAAGCTGCCGGGATTTCTTTTCAAGGGTGACGATCAGGATATTTCCATATCCTCCTGAATGGATCATGGAGTGTGCCACTGTCAGTGCATAGATATAGCCACTGCATGAAGCTTGAAGATCAAAAACAGGGACTCCCCGGCCGAGAGCCCCCAGACCTTGGGAGATCAGGGCGGCTGTTTGCGGGAGTGGCAGGACGGGGGCTGAGGCGGAGACGATGATGAGATCGATCCTGGACAAAAGCTCCGGGCCTGCTTTTTTTGAGAGGTCAACGATGGCTCCCATTGCAAGATCGATCGGGTCTCCCATCCACCGGGACCGTGTCCGGATTCCGGTCAGCTCTTCTATGGTCTCGGCCCGGTGGGCCGTTTTTTCACAAACCTCCTGATTGGAACAAAAGGAGACCTGCCTGTTCCAGCCGATGGAACGAATGTAGACTCTTCTGGCGAGGGTGTGGGATGATGTCGGATGTTTGATTTTTTTTGCGGATCGAAGGTTCATGGGAGGATTCTATCATGTCTTTTGAGTGGATGGGTGTTCGAAGTCCACTTTCCAATATCGTCCGGTCGGGGATATGTCTTCTCCTGATCATGGCTTTTTCGGGATGTTCCATCCTTGGTCTTGGGGACCCCAAGCCAACGGATAGCCACACCCATGCATTCAGGACAAAACGATTTGGAACTTCAGCCCTTCTTGATGAGGCCTCGAGATTTTATTTCAAGGGGGATTTTATCGAGGCGAGAGGGGAGTACAAACGTTTTCTGGAACTTCATCCGACCCATCCACTGGCGGCATTTGCCCAGTACCGGATGGCATTGTGCGATTATTACCGGATCCTGTCGATTGATCGCGATCCGACTCCTCTGAGGAAAGCCCTGGCCGACTTTCAGAAGGTGATAGACGAGTATCCGGATTCAGACTATGTTGCCAGATCCCAGAAAAAGGTGGCTTACTGCCGGGACCGTCTATCCAGATCTCATTTTTATGTCGGTTATTTCTATTACAAGACAAAACGGTTCAAGGCGGCACAGAATCGTTTCAATACGATTCTTCTGAAATATCCGGATTCGACGATCTATGAAAAGTCCCAATATTATTACGCCCTTTCCTCTTTTAAACTGAAAGAAAAGTCCCGGGCGGCCAGAATCCTTAAAAAGCTGATCCGTCAGTCTCCAAACTCCCCCTATGCCAAAAAATCCAGGGTCCTTCTGGACTATTGGCAGAGGGAAGGGGAGATTTAGTGTTGTCCCTGTTTCCGGTGGCTCTTGAACTTTCTGACCGACCCGTTTTGATTGTCGGGGCCGGGAAGGTTGCCGAGAGAAAGATCCTCAAGCTTATGGATTGCGGGGCCCGTGTCCGTGTCATCTCTCCTTTGGCGTCAGCCCTGATCGAGCATTGGGCTTCTCTCGGTCAGATCGAATGGATCCAAAGGTCATACCATTCAGGCGATGAAGGGGGCTATTGTCTGGTATGGGCGGTGACCGATGATCATGGCCTCAACGGGGAAATTGCCCGAAATGTGAGGGAGGCGGGCGGCTTTTGTGATACGGCGACAGCCTCTTCCGACCGGTCTATGAGATCTCTTGCCCAAGGGAATGTCGGCTCTCTCATGATCGCCGCAACATCCAATCCATCGGATCCCATTTTTTCCCGGATGATGGTTCGCGAGATATTGACGAGCCTTAAGGCTGAAGGGTTGGATTCGATTTCCATTGAGCATGGCTGCCTTCGGGAAGCCCTTCTCCTTCAGAAGATGTCTTCGGAGGAATTGGTCCGGAACATGTCGAAGGTGGGTCTCGTTTTTTTCCGTGAAAATACTGACTTTTCCGACAGGCTTGCTCTTTATGTCCAATGGTTTGGACAGGAAGTGTCTGATCGTGTGCGATCATGTGTTTTGAAAAGGAGTGAAGGGTCATGATGTGGGCGTTGGCCAGATCGATTCAGGCGCTGGGACTTGCGATCACTTTTGCGGATATTATCCTGTTTTTCTTTCGGAACATGACGATGATGTTTTTGTTGAAACTCTTTATCATCGGTGTTGTGACCTTTTATCTTGGTTACTTCCTTCTCTCTCTTTCCGGCGGGCGTCCGGGATCCGGAAGGATCGGTCGCCAGTAGCGGCTGTTTCTTTTTTTCGGTCCATTGACCGACAAGGGCGAACCCTCTCCTACGGAAAGAGTCTTCCGGATCAAACTTCCCGATGGGTGTTCCTTATCGGGATTCCGGTTTTTAATCGGTCCTCATTTTGTGGCCCATGTTGGTCCATCCAAGAGTTGCGATGTGTCGGATCTTTTGCTAGAATGCCGGTCTTGTTCTTGTATCATGTGCCGAAGTGGTGGAATGGTAGACACGCACGTTTGAGGGGCGTGTGGCGAAAGCCGTACGGGTTCGACTCCCGTCTTCGGCACCAATTGATTCGTGAGCATCCGTTTCTGATTTTATGAAATTCAGGCAGTATTCTTCATGCATCTTCCCCGTTTTTATAAAAACACTTTTCCATGGATTCCAGGTATCATCTCCGTCTATGGCTCGGATACCATCTTGATGAATCCGGTGGGGCATTCATGAGCGCAGATGCCGCATCCCTTGCAGAATCCATAATCCAGAACATAACTCCCGGTCTCTTCCCCTGTTGTTTTGAGCACCGCATTATCCGGGCAAAGGGTCCAGCAGTTGTCGCAATGGAGACATGCTCCGCAGGACAGGCACCTGTTGGCCTCCTTCCGGGCAAGTTCTTCAGTAAAGCTCTCCTCGGCCTCCTCCCAGGAAAGAGCCTCTTTTAAGACTCGTGGACCTTCTACCGGGGTGATCGGTTCAAAGTAATGAAGGTTCAGTCTCTCAAAAGAAATGGGTTGGGCTGACTCCGCAGCAGCAGGCAGAGCTCCCTTCGAAAGAAAGTCGTCCATGGCCAATGCGGCCAAGTGTGCGCTTCCAATGGCATGGCTGACCGTTCCTCCTCCGGGACAGGCATCACCCGCAGAAAAAGTACAGCGGGATCCGGTGACAAATCCATTTTTATCAACAGACAGATGGGGCATCCCTCGATGAATGATGTTTTCAATTCCCTCTGGGGAGACGACTTGTCCAACCGCGGGGATGATCTGGTCGGCCATCATGAGGGATTCTGTCCCTTCAAAGGATTCCCGATGGGGCGCTCCTGAAAGCTGACCTTTACGGGCATGGACAATCTGCACCCCGATAATCCTGTCATCTTGAAGAACAAGACGACGCACAGCCCTGTTGGGATGGATCATGACACCTTCTTCCAGAGCCTTGGCGATTTCCTGGGGATTTCCGGGCATCTGGTCTTTTTGAGAGTTTTCCTGTGTGGGCAGGGATTCTTCGGTAATGATATGAACCTCGGAAGTTCCTGTTCTGAGCAGGACCCTTGCCAGATCCATGGCGGTATTTCCTCCACCAACGATAACAGCTTTATTCCAGCGGGGTATTTGTCCGATATCCTGATATTCCTTCAAAAGATCCAGACCATGGCGCAGAGTGGGCGGTGCCGCTCCACCCACATCAAAATCCCGGCTTTTTTGAGCCCCTGGTCCGAGAAAACATGCTCCATAATCAGCTTCGAGCTCTTCTAGGGAAAAGTCCCGACCCAGACGCTGATTTGGTCGAAAAAGAATGCCTGTGGACAAAAGACGGCTCACTTCACTTTCCAGAACCTTTTTGTCGAGCCTGTAGGACGGAATGGCGCTCCGGCATGTTCCGCCCGCTTCGGAGAGAGCCTCAAAGAGAGTGACCCGATAACCTTTTTTCCTGAGCTGATAGGCGGCAGAGAGACCTGAAGGACCCGCTCCGACAACAGCAACAGGGGGGAGTCTGTCATCAAGTGGCAATACCGGAATGCTCCAACCCTTTTTGATGGCGAGGTCTCCCAGGGTTCTTTCCACATGATGGATGCCAACGGCATTGTCATAGGATCCTCGATGGCATGAAGATTCGCAGGGGTGAGGGCAGACCCTGCCGGAAATGGCAGGGAGGGGATTGCTCTGGATAAGCTTTTCCCATGCGGCTTTGGTATTTCCGGAGGCCATGAGTCCAAGCCATGAGGAAATCTCTTCGTGTGCCGGGCAGGCAAGATGGCAAGGTGCGTCAGATGGGCTGTAGACTGGTCTTTGGCTTCTCCAGGAGCCGGTAGCATTTGAAAGAGAGGTGAGGGGTATGGCAAAACTTCCGGTTGGTATCTTCGGGGAAAGATCTTCATTGTTTTTGTTCATGTCCATCGCCCGCCGCCTCTTCTGACAGTGTCTGCGGATTGGCTATCAAGGCGGGAAGATGGTTCGGGAGAGCTCAGCAGCAATCCGTATCGTTCAATATTGAAGTCGCATAGAGCCTGGAGGTGGTTTCGCTCTTCTTCCGCCTTGTCAGACTCTTCGAGAAGGTGGCGGAAACGTTCTTGTGGCCTTATGTAGTCAATGACAGGGCGTTTTTTCCGTATGGGCATCACATGTGTCAACTCTCCTCCCTCCATTTCGATGAGTGGAAAGAGTCCTGTTTCCACGGCAAGACGATCGATTTCGATGGCCAGATGGCTTTCATGTCCCCACCCCAGAGGGCAGGGAGAATGAATCAGGATAAATGAGGATCCTTCTTCTCCGAGCGCTTTTCTGACCTTCGATCGAAGATCGGAAGGATAGGCGATTGAGGCTGTCGCAGAATACGGAATGCGGTGGGCCGCTATAATAGACAAAAGATCTTTTTTGTAGTGTTTTTTCCCTCTGGTCCGGGAGCCGACGGGGGAGGTTGTTGTCCAGGCTCCGTGTGGGGTGGAGCCTGAGCGTTGGACGCCTGTATTCATATAAGCTTCATTATCGAAGCAGACATAAAGAACCGAGTGATTTCGTTCCAGCATCCCGGACAGTGACTGAAATCCGATATCAAAAGTTCCTCCATCTCCGGCGAAAGCCAGAACCCGTGTGGATCGTCCCTGGGCTCTCATGGCGGCTTCTATGCCGGAAGCGACAGCGGCAGTGTTTTCAAACAGGGAGTGTATCCACGGCGTTCTCCATGCGGACTCGGGCCAGCTGGAGCTGAAGATTTCCAGGCATCCGGTTGCGTTCGCGATAATAGTATCCGGACCAGCGGCTTCGAGGACCAATCGGGCGGCCAGGGCCTGCCCGCAACCCTGGCAGGCCCGATGTCCTGCTTCAAGCCCTGTAAACCTCGGCTGCTGTTCACGAAGGAGAGTGAGTGAAATGTTCTTTGTGGGCAGATCTTCCATGATCGTCCTCTGTCTTTCTTATCGTTCTTCGGAGGTGTTTGTTCTGTTGAGTGGAGAGAGCTCCCGGGTGATCCGGGAAGGCTCCAGATCCGCAAAGAGAAATTCCGGAGCATCAGTTTTTTTGGAAAGGTCTACCAGTTGCCGGAGAAGGGACATGGGTAAGTCTCTTCCTCCAAGTCCGACAACGGCATTGATGATTCTGGGAGCATCTTTTTGGCCAAAAAGGGCCGATCGGACCTCCATTCCGACAATCCCTGCGCCACCTCCGGGGGAGATGGATCGATCAAGAACAATCAATGTCCTGAGTCCATGAACCGCTTCCTGAAGCTCTTTTTGGGGAAACGGGCGAAAAGAGCGCAGTTTTAAAAGGCGGATGTCTTCTTTTCCTTCATGGGAAGACAGGGCGTCCGTAAGTGTTCCGAAAACGGATCCCATAAGGAGAATGCCAGTTCGGCCATTTCTATTTCCGGTCACAGAAAGGAGCGCTCCTGAACGGCGTCCGGTCAGGTGAAAATAGATCTCATCTGTCTCCTTGATGACTGTGAGGGCCTTTTCAAAATCCTGATGATTGATATAACGGGCTTCGGTATAAAAGTCTGGAGAAACAATCGTTCCGACCATAATGGGAGATTGGGAATCCAGTGTCCGTCGAAAATGAAACGGGGGAAGGAACGTGTCGATCTGTCCCTGATCAGGGAGGTCGACCGGCTCGAGAGTATGGGTCAGTGTATATCCGTCAACACAGACCATGACCGGAATCTCCGTTTTTTCAGAGATCAGGAAGGCCTGAATGGTTGTATCCACCGCTTCCTGATTATTGGCGCAATAGAGCTGGATCCATCCGGCGTCACGAACGGACATTGAATCCTGATGGTCATTCCAGATGGAAAGAGGGGCAGAGACGGCACGGTTTGCGACGGTCAGTACGGTGGGGATCCGGAGGCCGGCAGTGTTGTAGAGAACCTCCGTCATCAGAAGGATTCCCTGAGAGGCGCTTGCGGTGTAGGAACGGGAACCGGCAGCCGAAGCGCCCATGACGACAGATGCTGCGGAAAATTCACTTTCCACGCTGATATATTGTGCGGAAAGGATGCCGTTCGCGATCATTCTTGAAATTGCCTCCACAATATGGGTTTGGGGAGTGATCGGGTAAGCTGCGACGACCTGTGGGCGACACAGGGCCACCGCCCTGGCAATGGCCTGGGATCCTTCAAGAGCTTCAAGCATGGGCTTGGCGTCTGGTTTCAGGGTGTGAATCCATCCATGAGCCTTCCTTGACCTGGTTTGATCCCTCCCGGACCATCTTCATGTTGGCGTCAAGAACCGGTCCGTTGAATCTTTTGGCAAGAGCCTTCTCGAGAGAGGATTGCGAAATGATCTGTGTGAGGGAAAGAAAGGCTGAAACAAGAACGGTGTTGGGAATGGATTTTCCGAGATGAGCGAGTGAGATCTCCGTTGCTCCAACAAGCTCCATTCTGGAGTCTTCCTGAAAGGAGAGTCCTCTTTCCAAAAATTGTTTTTGAATTTCAGGACGTGATTTTCTGGAGTTGACGAAAATCCCTCCGGAAGTGGCCAGTCCGCTCAGGGTTTCGGGAAGAAAAATCAGGGATTCATCGAGAATGATGAGATAATCAGGGGAAAGAACCTGACAATGGCGGGCAAATGGGGTTTCATGGATCCGGACAAAGGCACTGATCGGCGCCCCACGTCTTTCTGCACCAAAGCTGGGAAAAGCCTGGGCATAAAGTCCGCTTTCAAAAGCGGCCAACGCGAGAAGATAGGCCGCTGAAACGCTTCCTTGCCCTCCCCTTCCATGTATCCGGATCTCAACCATGGCCGGTTCCCTCTCGGGATGACTTTTTTCCAGATGTGATCAAGGAGCCTCCCATCAAAAAAGAAGATCAGAAAGAAAGGATTCGTTTCTAAAGATTACGCCCGGCTTGTTGGAGTTGCAACGGGAGGGTTTTTGGAGTGTTGGGACTTCCTATCGGTTGTCGATTTTTTTTCTGGCCAATCGGTCATGGGCCAAAACAGCAATCGCCGTTGAGAGAAGTCTTGATCGTGGAGGGTCAGAGCGGGATGTCAGCATGAGCGGAACAGAGTGGCCAGAAACAACAACTCCCGCCAGTGTTGCTCCGGCAAAATATTCCAGATTTTTTGCCAGGATGTTGCCCGATACGAGATCGGGAACGACAAGGATATCCGCTATGCCGGCAACGGGGCTTTTGATCCCTTTTTCCGCCGAAGATTCTGTCGAGATGGCATTGTCGAAAGCGAGAGGACCATCGATGACGGCTCCACGGATCTGTCCCCTTTCGGACATTTTGGCAAGACATGCGGCATCAAGAGTGGACGGAATCGATGGATTGACGGTCTCTGTGGCAGAAAGGATCGCCACATGCGGTATTTGGACTCCCATGAGGCGTGCGAAATCGATTGCGTTTTGGGTGATGGACATCTTGGTTGAAAGATCCGGAGCGATATTGACTGCTGCATCCGTAATAAAAAGAAGCTTCGGATAGGATGGAAGCTCTGCCAAAAAAATATGGGAAAGTCTTCCCGGAAGGGGAACTTTTTTGAGAAAGGCGTGTAATAAGGTATCCGTGTGAATATGGCCTTTAAGAAGAGCCTGGACATCTCCATCAAAAAACAGGGAAGCCGCTTTATCTGCCGACTCCCGATCGGAAGCTGTTTCGATGATCTCGATGGGAACGGGTGAAGGGTTTTTGGAAAAAAAGTCATTGATGACCGATGGATTTCCCAAAAGAACAGGACGTATGAAATCTTCCCTTACAGCCTCCAGGACACCTTCAAGGACGAGTGGATCCGAGGCGTTGACGACTGCGACCCTGAGAGGGGGAGCCTTTTTCGCTTCCTCAAGGATCGAAAGAAAACTTGTGGGACGGGCAATCATTTTGGAGGAGTTGGAATTGTCATCCTTTCCTTGAGCGGGAGCCATCAGTGTGCTCTCTTGCTCAGGGAGCCTTCCTTGATGACAGAAGCGATTTTCTGGGCAGAATGCAGAAGTGATTTTGGATCCAGCCAGGAACTTCCCACGAGGAATCCGGATAATTTGTCACAGGCGGATATTTCAACAATATTGTCTGAGGTAATGGATCCTCCATAAAGAAACTTGGGTCGTTCTGGCCAAGTGAACCCATCAAATCCGAATGCGGTGACTTCACAGACATCTGTCGCTCCGGCAACGATACCGGAGCCAATGGCCCAGATCGGTTCATAGGCGAGGAAAAGGGCTGTATAGACGCCATCTTCACGAAGCAGGTTCGCCCTGTCGGCAACCGGTTGCAACTGGGTTTTGATGACATCGAATGCCCTTCCGGATTTTCTGTCTGCGCTGGATTCTCCAAAACAGATGATTGGCATCAGACCGGCCCTCAGACAGAGGTCTGTCTTGTCGCAAACATCCTCATCGGTTTCTCCAAAAAACCGTCTGCGCTCTGAATGTCCCAGTATGACCCCGCTGACTCCGATATCCAGAAGATTGGGAACGCCGATCTCCCCTGTAAAGGCACCGGACGTTCTTGTTGAGACGTCCTGTGCTACAACCCGGATAGGGAGTTCTTTTTCCCGGATCGACCTGACAAGATGATCGAGGTAGACGCTGGAAGGAGCGAGGGCGATTTCGATCCCCGCTTCTTCCAGTGCCGGCCAGATAGGGGAAGCTGACAGGACATCAAGGTAGTCGTTGATCTGGGCCCGAGTCATGTTCATTTTCCAGTTTGCGACAAGAAGCATTTCAACTCCTTATGTTGTATTTCTTTTTAGGGTGGGTTCATTGGTTAAAAAAGCTTGACATCGAACGAGCTCGTGAATTTGACCGGATGATCGGAAATATCCAGGACCATGCTGTATTGTCCTTCTTTTGTAATGGAAATTCCGGTAAACTTGATTAGGTTTGGAACACGTCCCGGGGCAAACTGGATCTGGCCGTTCAGGACGGGAGCTGCCATTCTTCCTGTATCCAGATGCTCAATTCTGGCCTGAAACGTTCGGGTCTCGGTAAGATCTGTATCGAGAAGCTGAAAAAATGTCAGGGAAGGAATGGAAAGAGGAAGTCCTCTGACTCCGATGATCGGAATCGGGTTTGCCGGATTCGGGGTATAAAGACCAATCAGTATGAGTTTGTTGGTGTTTTCGATGCGGATGTCATCGCACATGAGGGTACAGACTTCGTTGATAAACATGAATGGGAATCCTGTTTTTGGCGGTAAGGCTCTCCGCTTGGTTTGTGTTCCGGTGACAGATTCCTCCGGTGTTTTGAATTTCTTCATCATATCTGATTTTTCATTGGATTCCTTCCCCCTTCTCCATGGAATCAGATGAATCCTCCCCTAAAATGTTTTGAAAAAAGTGGATTGATTGACTTTGATTCCCCTTTTTCGATACAACAACCCTCTAAATGTTTTTTGGCAAGTTATGCAGTTTAGAGCAGTCAGGGAGTTCCTGAGTCATAGGACCCTTCCTGTCATAGTCGCTTTGGGTATAGTCGCTTATCTTTAAAATATTGGAATGGCTTATCATTGGCAGACCTCCGTATTTCTCCAAGGAATCAAAATCCTCAGGATCGTTCACGCACGAATCAGATTGATCGTCAGGAGCTTTTCCGGATTCTGTACGAGCGATCTTTTTTGTATCGACCGGAAAATCCATTTGTTCTCTCATCAGGAAAGGTCAGCCCTGTCTATCTTGACGGGAAAAAGACGACCCTGGGCCATCCTCGCGCCCAGTTTCTGATTGGATCGATTCTCTTTGATCTGATAGAGCCTCTTCATCCGGATGGAGTGGGAGGACTGACTCTTGGTGCTGATCCGATCAGTGTTGCTGTTTCTCTGGTGAGTGGACTCCACCAGTGCCCGATTCCGTCTTTCGTTGTCAGAAAAGAACAGAAGGATCACGGGACAAAAAGTCCGATTGAGGGGGATCTCCCGAAGTCCGGCAGGGTGGTGGTGGTGGAAGATGTCGTAACGACTGGCGGCTCGGGGATGAAGGCCGTTCAGGCCTGCCAAAAAGGGGGATTTGAGGTGTTAAAGGTCATTTCCCTTGTCGACCGTGAAGAAGGGGGGCGTGAACTGTTCGAGTCCGCTGGCATTCCCTTCCAGGCCCTTTTTACCCTGAGACAGTTCATCGATTATGATGGTGAGGTTCGAGGCCGTTAGCTTGAGAAGCGTTCGGATTTTTCCACATCTCTTTCCCTAATTTTTGGGGTTTTTCCGCTGAGTTTTTCAGGGCGTTGATTTTTACTTGAAATCATTGGTATCGTATCCGGTAGGGGAAAGGATCCTCTGGTCTTCTTTTGTTTGGATCTGTTTCGGGTCCAGTCGAAGGATGGACAAAAAGTCGGCCGACTTTTTGGCAGTTTTTTGGAAGTCAATCATCAATCAGAGCGGAAGGAGAATTGGCCATGGCTCACGGAATGTTGGCAAATTACAAATTTGGAACCTTCACACCGCATCCCGATTTCAACGCGAATGTAACGCTTTTTGTTATTTTCGTTGTCCTTACAGGCGCGGCAGCGTTGGTGTCCTTCACCATTGTCAAGTCGTTCGAGAAGTAGGAATTTTTTTCAAAAAAGGCTGATTCAGCCCAGAGGCGAATTCTGAAAACGTTTTCTCCTGATGCTGTTTCCGCCGGTTTTCTTTTTGCCATCATAGATGTCTGATCCCATAGGGGGCGGGATGTCCGTAAGATCGGATATTTCGCCCCTTATTTTTTTAGGATTTCCCACCCAAAAAGTGAGACCAGAAAATATGCCCCAAACACTCTGGATACGAAACAGACAATGAAAAAAAAGGTTTTCTGGTTTTTTCTGGTAATCCTGTCACTTTTGATTGTGGCGTCGGCAGGGGCAGGCTGGATCTTCATGAAGAAGATTGAAGCCGGTGTTCCGTCCGTCGCTTTTCTGAAAAGCTTTGTCCCTGTCACCACGAGTCGGATTTATGACAGGAATGGAAAGCATATCGGGAGTTTCTATCGGGAACGCCGGGAATATCTCCCGCTCAAGAATATTCCTCCGCTTGTGATCCGGGCGGTTCTTGCCGTTGAGGATGCTCATTTTTATGAGCACGGAGCGTTGGCTTATGGGTCGATTATTCGTGCGGCTGTTTCTGATGTTTTGGCAGGCTATCTTCGGGAAGGTGCGAGTACCATTACACAGCAGCTGGCCCGAAATATTTTTCTGAATCATAAAAAAAATCTGACCAGAAAGCTGCGGGAAGCCATCCTGTCTTACCGGATAGAACGTGTGTTGACCAAGGATGAGATCCTGGAACTTTATCTGAACCAGATTTATTTTGGGGAGGGGGCTTATGGGGTTCAGGCGGCTTCACAGGCTTTTTTTGGCAAGGACATCCATGCGTTGACATTGCCGGAAGCGGCCCTGATGGCAGGTTTGATCCGCTCTCCTGTGGAATTTTCCCCATATGCCCATCCGGGTGCCAGCAAGAGGCGCCAGCTTGTCGCACTGGAGCGAATGGAAAAGGTCGGGTACATCACTCATGAAGAGATGAAAAAAGCTTATGGCCAGCCACTCGTTTTTCGTCAAAGGATCCAGTCCAAAAATCCCAACGCCTATTTTCTTGAATATCTCAGAAGACGCCTTGAAATGACGATGAGTGCCACCCAGTTATACGGGGGTGGTTTGCGAATCTTTACTTCTCTCGATAGCCGAATACAGGATATTGCCCTCCATGCTCTCCGGAATGGTCTCCGAACGATAGACCGGAGAAAGGGGTTCCGCGGAGCGGTCCGCCACCTTTCTTCCCGGGAATTGCGTGAAGTGGAAAGGGAAACGGTTCCGCTTTCCACGGCGGAAAAAGGAGCATTCTCACTCGGTGGAAGAGAAGAAGTGACGATCAATTCTGTTGGGGAGAGAGGCGCCTTTTTTTCATGGGAAGGACATCCGGGCTTCATTCCGAAAGCAAAAATGTTGTGGGCAGCCAAAGTTCTGAAGGGTCCTGATTTTGACCATGATGTGAAAGTCCTTTCTCCTTTTTCTCCGGTGGATATTCTTAAACCCGGTGATGTTGTCATGGCCCATTTGACAGGATGGATCCCGGTCAGAAAGGGATGGGGGATTTTGGCCTCTCTTGATCAGGTGCCTCTGATCCAGGGGTGTGTGGTTGCAATTGATCCAAAAACCGGCGGAATCCTTGCCATGGTGGGAGGGTACAGCTTTGGACGTTCCAAGTTCAATCGGGTTTCCCAGGCCATCCGGCAGCCGGGTTCATCCTTTAAGATGATCGATTATGGCTCTGCTCTTGAGCATGGTTTCACACCTTCCTCAATCCTTCATGATGAACCGATTGTTTTTGCCGATCGGGCTCATCATCGGGTCTGGAGGCCCAAAGACTACGAACATGATTTTCTGGGCCCGATTCCCATGAGGAAAGCCCTGGCCGAATCCATCAATCTGGCGACCATCAGAATGGTCAGGCGCATCGGAGTCGGAAATGTCATTGCTTTTGGACGACGTCTCGGGATCACAACTCCATTGAGCCATGATCTTTCCCTGGCTCTTGGATCGTCAGGTGTCCGTCCCATTGAGCTCACGGCGGCGTATTCGGTTATTGCCAATAGTGGAATCCGGGAGCCTGTCTATTCGATCCGAAGGGTTGTCAATTTTCGGAAAACAACCGTTTTTGAGCATATTCCGTCACCCACGAAGGTTTATGATCCTGCTTACGACTACATGCTGACATCAATGCTGCAAAGTGTTATTTCCGAAGGGACCGGAAGGGATGCACTTGTTCTTCCACGTCTTCTGGCAGGAAAAACGGGAACGACCAATGATTTCAAGGACGCTTGGTTTATCGGTTTTTCTCCTGATATTGCAGTTGGTGTCTATGTCGGTATGGATGATCACCGCTCGATGGGCAGGGGAGAGTTTGGCGCACATGCCGCCCTTCCCATCTGGATTGATATCATGAAAGGGGCATTGCCCCTTTTGCCGAATACTCCATTTACCGTTCCGGATGATATCGTCAATGTTCGCATCAATCCGGATACGGGAAGAAGAGCTCCAGAGAACAGTACGCATTTTGTCACTGAGATTTTTCGAAAAGGGGAGCTGCCTCCTCGTGAGGGAACATCGGAAAAACATCCTGATGCTGAGTTCTATAACCTTCAGGGAGCACCCTGAAGTGGATATTGGAGTGCAGACGATCGGGTTGTGTTGAAAGAGACGATGGGAACAGACATAATTCAGGGGATATCTTTATCCACCAGCATGTTTTTAGAAAGGAATAATGGATGAGCATCAGAATCGGGATCAACGGATTCGGGCGTATTGGACGCCTCGCGTTCCGGGCATTTCTTGAAAATAGCGTAAGTCCTTCCGGAGAACGCTATGAGATAGTGGCGGTCAATGACCTGACCGATTCCGCCCACCTGGCCCACCTTCTGAAATATGATTCTGTGCACGGGATCTTGCCCCACGATGTGGGTGCCGAAGGGGATGATCTGCTGGTTGATGGTCATCGTGTGAGAGTATTCCGGGAAGCTGATCCGGCTAAGATTGCCTGGTCGACAATGGATGTCCAATTGGTCATTGAGAGTACAGGACGCTTTGAGGACAAGGAGAAAGCCTCCCTTCACCTTAATGGAACGGTCAGAAAGGTCATTATTTCCGCTCCTTCGCCCAACCCTGACTGCACGATTGTTCTGGGAGTCAATGAATCGATTTACGACTCGAAGCTCCACTCGGTCATTTCGAACGCTTCCTGCACCACCAACTGCCTTGCTCCCGTGACAAAAGTGCTTGAGGATGCTCTGGGAATTGAAAAAGGTTTCATGACGACCGTACATTCCTATACGAATGACCAGAAGCTTCTTGATTTGCCGCACAAGGATCTGAGACGAGCCAGAGCTGCAGGAGTCTCGATGGTTCCCACAACGACGGGAGCGGCCAAGGCCATTGGACTGGTTTTGCCGGATTTGAAAGGACGTCTTGATGGAATGTCCATCAGGGTCCCCACTCCGGACGTTTCTTTAAATGATCTGACCATTATTGTAAAGAGGGATACAACGATCGAAGAGGTCAACGGACTGTTCCGCGATGCGGCCAAAGGCGCGATGAAAGGGATTCTCGCCTATTCGGATCTTCCTCTGGTTTCGGTGGATTATTTGGGGAACAGCCACTCCTCGATTGTTGATGGTCTCTCGACAAAGGTCATTGACAAACGGATGGTCAAGGTCCTCGCCTGGTATGACAATGAGTGGGGATATTCCTGTCGGGTACGCGATCTGGTTTTCTATGTGGGAGGGACCCTTTGATTCCATCAAAAATTGCGGTTGACGACATCGATGTCCGGGGAAAAAAAGTATTTCTTCGGGCAGACTTCAATGTGCCTCTTGATGCGGATCTTCATATTACCGATGATCGCAGGATCCGGCTTTCTCTCCCCACGATCAACTATCTGATCGATGAGGGAGCAAAAATCATCATTGGCTCCCATCTGGGCAGGCCAGATGGACATGTTAATCCCCGCTACAGCATGACTCCTGTTGCCAAAAGGCTATCAAGGCTTCTGGGGAAGGATGTGATCTTTAACGGAGAGGTTGTCGGAAGTCAGGTTGCCCGTGAGGTGGAAAAGATGGTTCCCGGAGATGTTTTTCTTCTGGAGAATCTTCGATTCAATCCTGGGGAAGAAGGAAATGATCCGGCCTTTGCCCAGAAACTTGCGGATCTTTGTGACGTTTACATCAATGACGCTTTTGGAACGGCTCACAGGGCCCATGCATCCGTGACCGGTGTGGCCGGGAGAGTTTCTCTCGCCGCCATCGGTTTTTTGATGAAAAAGGAAGTCACGTATTTGCAGGGTGCCATTTCTGCTCCAACCCGTCCATTTGTTGCGGTTCTGGGTGGTGGCAAGGTTTCAGGGAAGCTCGGTGTTATCGCGAACCTTCAAAAAAAGGTGGACAAGTTCATCATTGGCGGTGGCATGGCCTTTTCTTTTTTCAAAGCCATGGGTCTTGAGATTGGAAATTCTTTAGTGGAAGATGACCTTCTGCATATTCCCAAACAGATGATCGAAGATTCGAAAAAAGGTGGTTTCAAGCTGTATCTTCCTGTTGATTGTGTCGTGGCCGAATCCATGGATCCCCAGGCACCGACAAAGATTGTTCCCTATCAGGAAATTCCGAAGGGTTGGACCGCTCTCGATATTGGTCCTGCATCAGTCCGTCTTTTTGCCGAGGTTCTTGAAAATGCCAAGACCATTCTATGGAATGGTCCAATGGGCGTTTTTGAGATCGATGCCTATTCTCGCGGGACCTATGCAATGGCTCATGCCGTCGCCAATTCCTATGCCCTGACGGTTGTTGGTGGCGGAGATACCGCCCTTGCCGTTTACCGTGCCGGGGAAGCAGACAATATGACCTTCATTTCCACAGGTGGCGGAGCGGCGCTTGAGCTTCTTGAAGGAAAAGAATTGCCAGGTTTGTCGGTCATTCACGATCGGGATGGTCTGGATTGACCGAAAAACGGTTTCATCCCATTTTTAAGGCTATTTGAAAGGAAATGAGCGTGACAATCTTCATAACATTTATTCATGTTGTAACTTGCATCCTGATTATTGCAGCGGTTCTTCTCCAGTCCGGAAAAGGAGCGGAAACCGGAGTAATGATCGGTGGTTCGAGCCAGACTCTTTTTGGTGCCAGGGGCGCCTCTTCATTTTTGGCTAAAATGACTGTGGTTCTGGCAACTTTGTTTATGGTGACTTCATTGACACTCTCGCTGATTCATCAAAGCCCTGTGGGGTCTTCGATCATGCTCGACGAACCGATGAAAGCCTTGCCGGCAGCTCCTGTGACGCCAAATGCCACTTCAGGCACTGCTCAGGCTCCAGCTAAAAAGTGATCGTGTTTTGGCCGTCTTCCTTTAAAAGGACGGCTTTTGTCTTCTTGATGGCCATACTCCTTGCGGGCTGTTCGCGGGGGGCGGTGGCCTCATTGAAGCTAGCTCCAAGAGATCCTGTGACAGGTGGACATCTTTCGATGGATATCCTGTCGGACCCAAAGACATTCAATCCAGCCCTTGCCTCTGAAACTTCAAGCACCCAGATTCTTGGATACCTGTTTCGTGGATTGACTCGTGAATCCCCGGAAGATGGCTCCATCAAACCTGATCTCGCAACCAGTTGGCAAATCAGCCAAGGAGGAAAAAGGGTCACCTTTTTTCTGGCCAGAAATCTCAAATGGTCAGATGGTGCCCCTCTTGATGGTCGGGATGTTCTGTTTACCTATCAGGATGTCTACAATAACCCCAAAGTGGCAACACCGATCAGAAGTCTTTTGACGGTCGCAGGAAAGCCCATTCATGTTTCCCTGAAAGACAACTATACAGTGGTTTTTGAGACTGCAGTTCCTTTTGCTCCACTTCTCGAAGAGCTGGGAGCGGAGATCTTGCCCCGACATGTTCTTGCTCCGGCTGTTTCTTCGGGAACCTTTAACGAGTCTTGGTCCATTCGGGAAAACCCCCGGCACATTGTGGGCTCAGGTCCTTTCATGATGACCCGTTATGTCCCTGGTCAGATTGTTTCTCTGGAGGTCAATCCGCATTATACTCCCCCTCCCGGGCTTAAGCCTTCTCCAGGTTGCCCTCTTCCGTGTCTTCGTTCCATTGACTTGCGCATTGTGGGAGATGCAAACAGCCAACTGGTCCGATTTTTGGCAGGAAAAGGAGATCTCTACGGCGTGAGTCCCAGTGAGATGTCTTTGTTGAAGCCGGCAGCAAAACGGGCAGCTTTTACCCTTTTTACACGGGGACCGGGGCTTTCGGAATCATTTTTGACCTTTAACCAGAATCCAAGATCTCCTGTGGCCTCTTACAAGCGGGCTTGGTTCATGTCGAGAAAATTCCGCGAAGCCATTGCCTGGTCCATTGACCGAAAAGCGATGATTTCCATCGTTGAAAACGGGATGGGTGAGCCCATATATGGACCTGTTTCACCATCTGTCAAAGCGTTTTACCATCAGACATACCCCGTCTACAGACACGATCCGGAAAAAGCCCGATCTCTTTTGAGGGAAGCTGGCTTCCTGCTAAAAAAGAGGAGGCTTTTTGACTCATCTGGACATGCCGTTGAAATTGTTCTTCTGACGAATGTGGAAAGTCCGCAGAGAATGTTGATGGCCCAGATTGTGCAATCCAATCTGAGGGAAGTCGGGATCAAGGTCCGGGTTGTTGGCCTACAGTTCAATATGCTGGCGACAAATGTAATGACCTCCTTCAACTGGGAGATGCTTCTTTTCGGTCTCACAGGGGTAACCGATCCTCATGGCGATGCCGCGGTATGGAAGTCATCCGGGTTTCTGCATCTCTGGAATCCCAGGGAAAAAAAGCCACAGGAAGCATGGGAGGCACAGATTGATAGCCTTTTTGAAGAAGGTTCACTCGAGATGGATCCCGAAAAACGGAAAAAAATCTACGACCAATGGCAGGATATTGCCCATCATGAGCTTCCGATGGTGGACCTTGTGACCCCTGACGGCATTACAGCTGTGAGAAAAACACTTGGAGGGATCAGACCATCCCCCCTGGGAGGAGTTGTTCCGCATATTACACAAGTGTATCAAAAAGCAAGGATTGTCCATTCATGATCAGAAATATCCTGATCCGACTCCTCAATCTGATTCCGGTTTTGGTCGGAATCTCCTTTCTTTCATTTTTATTGATGAGGTTGTCCCCTGGAGACTTTCTGTCCCAAATGTCCCTGAATCCCCAGGTCTCTCCCGAAATTATCGCCAAGCTTCGCTCCCTGTATGGGCTGGATCAGCCCTTGCCAATCCAATATGTGAAGTGGGTAGAAGCTCTGGCTCGGGGGGAGTTCGGCTATTCCTTCTCGTATCATGTCAAAGTGAGCGATCTGATCTTATCGAGGGTTCCGAATACACTTCTTCTGGCGATCACTTCAGTCTTACTCTCCTGGGGGCTTGCGATTCCCCTTGCCATTCGTGGTGCGATGCGTCCGAACGGATTCCTTGACCGGACTCTGACCGGATTTTCCTATCTGAGCATTGCAATTCCCTCTTTTTTCCTCGCCATTCTTGGTGTTCTTCTGGCTGGTGAGACTGGATGGTTTCCGATCGGAGGGGCTTCCAGTCCTGGTGTCCTGGGAAGCTCGTCCTGGACGATTTTTGTTGACAGGATTCATCATTTGATCTTGCCTGCATTCACTCTGGCTATTGGATCAATAGGGGTTCTATACCGTTTGATGAAGTCTTCAGTCATGGAGGTGATGGGGAAGCCATGGATGACCGCTGCCCGGGCCCGAGGTCTTTCTCCAGCATTGCTCCGACGACGTTACCTGTTCCGAAACGCCATTAACCCCTTGATTACCATCTTTGGATTTGAGCTCGGAGGATTATTGTCCGGTGCAGCCTTTACGGAAATGGTTTATGGCTGGCCGGGAATGGGAAGACTGATGCTTCATGCTGTCATGAGTCAGGATCTGTATCTGGTGATGGGTGGGATCATGACCGGTGCAGTGATGTTGCTTGTGGGGAATATGATTGCCGACACCTGTCTCTGGTTCCTTGATCCCAGGGTGAGAGAGGAACATTGATGGGTAGGTTGGGAAGGTTCCTGAATAAAGGGGGGTGGGCAGGAAAGATTCTGTTGGGTTTATTTGTTGTATCTCTTTTTGGAGAATTTTTTGTTCCGTATGGGTATAACAATGTTCGCTTCGACTTGTCCTATGCGCCTGCCATTTACCCAAGAGTCACAGCGTCCGGGATTGTTGTTCCCATTCTGGAGCAGGTTGATCCCATCACCCGGACCTATCGAATTGTTCCTGGAAAAGAATCCAGTGTGCATTTTTTTTGTAAGGGGGATCGGTATCGATTGCTGGGAGTTTTTCCTTCAGAGCTTCATTTGATCTGTGTTGATGCCCCTGGCCGGATCTCATTTTTAGGATCAGATGCCTTGGGCCGTGACCTTTTTTCCCGTTTGATTGTTGGGATGCGACTTTCGTTTCTTCTTTCTCTTTTTGGAGTTGCGATTTCTTTTGTGGTCGGCGTCACTGCCGGATTGATAGCCGGCTATCGTGGTGGTTGGGTCGATGCTGTGATCATGAGAACCGGAGAGGTCTTCATGGCGATCCCGTCACTCTACCTTTTGATGGGTTTCCGGGCACTGTTTCCCCCGGGGATTCCGTCGGGAGAGGCAGCCATTGTCATCACCGGAGCATTGGCTCTGGTCGGTTGGGCCAGTCTTGCAAGGGTCATCAGGGGAGTGACGATGTCGTTGGTCAAGGAGGATTATGTCCTCGCTGCAAAGTCCTCCGGAGCCCGTCCCCTGGACATTTTTTTAAAACATCTATTGCCGAACATGTCTCCCTATCTGGTTGTTGCTGTGACATTGTCTGTTCCAGGATTTATCGTTGGTGAGGCTGGGCTCAGCTTTCTTGGTCTGGGGATTTCTCCACCCCACCCCAGTCTGGGGAACATGCTGGCGGATGCGCAAAGCCTTACTGTGATCAGAACCGCCCCATGGCTTTTGATGGCAGGATTTCTTGTTGTGGTTTTGGTGATGATGTTTAACCGCCTGGGTGATCATATCCGGGAAAGTGATTGAAGGGATTCTCAAATGGTTCGTGACAAGGTTTCCCCAGAGTTGATCCTCTGGGATCTGGACGGCACTCTTGTTGATTCGAGTGCAGATCTCGTAAGGGCGACGAACGAGGCAATGAGAACATTGGGATATCCCGATGTGGATCAGGCGCATTTTGCCCGTATGGTAGGAAATGGAGTTCGTTATCTTGTGAGTGCGGCGTTGCCACCAGAGTCAAGAGAGAGAGAGCAGGAAAAGGCTATTGAGATTTTCATGGAATATTATCGCGGGCATATTGCCGATAAAACCCGGTATTTTGAGGGAATCCCTGATTTATTGGCCGAATTGCCCGTGGATCATGTCATTGTTTCAAACAAAAGGGAGGAGCTTTGCAGACTTCTAGTAGACAAACTGGAGTCTGGATCCTGGTTTAAAGAGATTGTTGGAGGGGATACTTTTGTCAATCGAAAACCCCACCCACAACCAATATTGGAGATGGTCAAACGTTTTTCTGTTGACCCTTCCAGAGTTGTGATGATAGGAGACAGCATTCTGGATATAGAATCGGGACTCAAGGCGGGAGTTCAGACAATTGGTGTGACGTGGGGATTTGGGGATCCACTTGAAAACAGTGAGATCAACCCTGATCATGTCTTCAGGAATGTGTCTGGGATGGCGAGTTTTCTGAAGCAATCCTGTCTCGGGAGGGTCTGAATGAAAAGGCCAATGGGAGACAAAGCGTTAAAAACATCACAAGTGAAACGCTGTTCAGAATGACAGAGAGCTCATGAATCTTGTCAAAATGAGCTTTTTCCGCAAGGTCTGCCGGATGGGCAAGCCAGCGGGTTCGTGAAACAATTGCCTCAGGTCCCAGAACTCCAGCCAAAAGACCATTTATTACTGAGATAAAAAACCAGGATCCGATTGTGATCTTGGCAAATGGCTGTTTTCTGTCGGCCATAAGGAAAGAGAGAGCCAGCTCCACGAGGCTTAGGATAAAAAGAAGATGAAAATAGGGTGGAAAGAGAACGCCTGTGGCCTCAGCTGCCTTGGGGATGCCCAGATGGGTAAAGAGGAGAGGTGCTACAAATAGGGCAAGGAACAGTGTCGCCCCGGTCAGGAAAATAAGAATGTAGGAGTAAAACCCCCTAAGTAGTCGTTGATAGAGCATATGGTCATGGTAGGCATAGAAAGGGAGAAGGTCAAGAGGTATGGAGTTCTTGGGATGGATGGAGAGAAAGTCTTGGGGGAAGAGAGAATGGAGAACAGTATATTCAGGTTAAGTTGATAGGTCGAGTTTATCCGGTTCGGTAAAAGCTTTTTGGATGTCCATTGGAAACGTTTTTCTCCAAAGTAGGGATCCCATGGCGGAAAACGCTCTGGGAAAGTGCTCCTTGTGGTTCCGATGATCTCTTATGGGTCCGTTTCCGTTTTAACCTTATCCTTCCCTGTTAGTTGAAATCACGCCTTTTTATTCTCATGGACCACTGTGAGTCGATTCTTCTGAAATCCTCCTTTCTGAACTTCATGAAAGCAGGTAGTCCTTGGGCTGTTAAAGATGGCCATATTCTGTTCTCGCTACAACTCCCTACCCAAAAACCGAAATTGATTTTAAAACCGGCCCTCGCAAGAGGGGTAAAGAGAGGGAGCCTTCATTTTTGAAGGGAAGGATTCCCCACCGCATCCCGATCTAATGGCCAGAAGAGGGAAAACCGGGGTCGTTTTCGGCTTTTTCCGGGTTTTCCCCTCTCTTTTGGACGCAGGTTCCCCTCCGTTCCGGTCGGGTGCGTTTTCAGGGAGGCGTGGAGGAAGAGGGAAGTCTTACGGACTTCCTTCCCGGCACCAGAGCCGCCAGCACCTCTCCCGAAAGCTCCGAAAGGGGGCCAGAACATCCTCCGCCACCTTGAGAACGAGAACGCCCGCATGACGCACCACTTTCCCGGCCATCTGATAGATCTGCCATCGGACCGTCTGGACCTGGGCCCGCTTGAAGCTCTCGTCCAGAATCTGTCCCCGGAACAGGAGAAAGAGGTTGTAGGCCAGCACTCCGATCCGGAAAAAGATCCCGTTGGCTTTCGTGTCTCCACTGGGCATCCGCTCCATCCCGAACCCGATCTTCAGCTCCTTGATCCGGTTCTCGGAATCCTCTCCCCGCTGCTTGTACCAGGCCACGACCCATTCGGGGATCTCCTTGTGGCTGGTGGCCAGGACCTTGTATCGGACATCGGGAGAAGCCTCTTTTTCTCCTTCCTCCTCCATTCCCGGCAAAGGGGTCTGCACCCGCCGGCGCACCACGATGAGCCGGAAGGCGTTGTGGGTTTTGTTCATCGTGTGCACCGTCTCGGCGATATGACCGTCCTGATAGGGCCTCCAGTCGCTCTCGGGGATCCTTCCGATCGCCGCCCGCACCGCCACATCCAGATCGGCTCCGATCACGAACCGGATTCCCCGCTCCTGGCAGAAATTGATGACGGAGGCCTGGTACGACGCGCTGTCCGCCCGAAACCGGGCGATCCGGATCCCTGCCGGAAGACGCCGGAGGCAGTCCTTCAGAAACGGAACATGGTCCGCTCCCGGAGAGACGTTCCCCTCCCGAAATTCTTCGTGTATCACCATCCCGGAGAGTTCCTTCACGTGCCCCACCAGAGGCATGTACCCCTTCTCCCCCTTGTAGGTCCACAGGGCTTCGGCCTTTTCCGCCACGATCTGGCTGGCATCGATGTCGAGGGTCACCTCCCGGACCCAAGACAGGCCGGCCTTCTTCCGCCTCTTCCGAAGTGCCTTGCCCAGAACCGACAGAACCCGGGCGATGACCGACTCCAGTGCCGACAACCCGGTGTCGGAAGCCCCCATCCGCCGGAGCCACCGGCCGAACGCGTCCGTCGACGGCACCTCTCCGATACCAAGAAGCCCCAACAGTCCCTTGTCCTGGGCGATCATCCGAAGGTCACAAAGGCTCCTTCCTCCGCCTTGCAGCATCAGCAACAGGGGGACCACATAGGACGAGGCTCTGTACCCCGCTCCGCTTCCGGGCTTCCCGAAGGCCCGGTCAATCTTCTTCTTCAGTCCGAGAGACTGAAGAAACTCCCCAAACAGAACCAGCCCCGCCTGAGAGGTGATCGTGTCGTCGGTCGATTCGAGTTTGAATGGAAGAACGGTTTGTCGTACCATGAAGTCGCCCCTTTCGTTTCACCCTTCGGGTGGGTAAATGGTTGTCTTTGACAACATCCATTTTACCAGAAACGACAAGGGGTTTCTTGTTTTTTTCCTCACTTTTTCTCTTTCAATCGCGGTTCTTGGGTCCCTACAGCAGTATTGAAAAAAAATAAAAAATTTGATCTAATCAAAAGGATTTTTGTTCGTGATTTAACGGAAGGCCTTGAGAACCCGTCTGCAGTCTTCAGATTGAATCAATCGTTCACGGGCGCGGTGCGGCTCCCCTAAGTTTTTATCTTTCTCCGGATTGATTTGTCTCATTGGTGAAATGGTATGTTCTGGATCTTCCAGGATATGTTCCGGGGGGCATTGGTATGGGGCCGATGCTTGTTGTTCGGGTTGGTTTAGAGCTTCTGGTTGCAATTTTCATGGGTGCTCTGGCGGGCTTTTGGCTGGACAAGGAGACGGGCCGGGCCTTTTTTCCCATGTTTTCTCTTTTGGGTTTTCTTCTTGGAAGTTCCGGTGGGATGTTGCTCGTTTACCAGACGATGAAGCTGCCGGGAAAAGCCAAATTGAAGGAAGAAAAAGGGGAAGATCCAGTTTACGACAAACATCCATTGCCGGAAAAAGAGGCCAAGAAGTCTCCAGGCGATGGTGAAAAGCTCCTGTAGACATGGAAATCCTCATATGGCATCTGTAATGGGACGGATTTCTTTGTGGCAGGAATCATTTGAATAGAAAGATGGAGTATAAGTGAACGGAAATCCCCTTGAGGAATTTTTTCTTCACCCAATCTTAAAGATGCACATGCTTGGTTTTGATATATCGATCACTCAGGCTGTGATGGCCATGTGGGTCATTATAGGCGTTGCGATCGTTATTGCGTCAATCCTTCAATCGGGTGCTTCCATTGTGCCTGGAAAGCTGCAGAGCCTTGTTGAAATGCTTTACGAGACGATGGTCAAGGTGGTGGATGAAAACATTGGTGAAGAGAAAAGAAAAACCTATCTTCCCTGGATTTTGTCCCTGTTCCTCTTTGTATTCCTCGGAAACTTCATCGGACTAGTCCCCGGATCGTTTACGATTACGAGCGAGCTCCTGATCACGGGGATGCTGGCTTTGGGTGTTTATCTGGTCAGTCTTGTTGTCGGATTTGCCACACATGGAGTCAAGTTTCTGTCCATATTGGTTCCGGAGGGCGTCCCCGGCTGGATGTTGCCATTGATCATTCCGATTGAAATCATCTCCCAGCTGGCTCGACCCCTGTCTTTGGCTGTTCGTCTTTTTGCCAATATGACGGCTGGTCATACGATTCTTTTTGTCCTTTTTTCACTGACGGGGGCGCTGGCCATCTACTTGAAATGGCTGCCGTTCTCAATATCCGTGGTCCTCTACCTACTTGAGGTCCTGGTCGCCTTTATTCAGGCGTATATTTTTGCCATCCTGTCGGCGGTCTATCTGGGACAGGCTGTCAAACTCAACCACTGAAATACCCGATAAACGGAAAACGGAGGAATTGTAATGGATGTTCATGCTGCTGCTTTGATTGGTATGGGTGCTGCCGCAATTGGTGTGGCCGGATCAGGTGCTGGAATCGGCTATATCTTCGGAAAGATGATCGAGGCAGTTGCCCGCCAGCCAGAGGCTGAGGCTAGGGTGTCAAAATACATGTGGCTGGGGTTTGCTTTGTCAGAAGCCGTTGCCCTTTATGCCCTTGTTATTGCGTTCATCATCATGGGTCTCCGTTCTTAGGTCGGAAAACCGGGGTTGGATCATCCTGACGATTATGTCGGGATGATCCCGATGGAAGGGAGCAAAAGTGCCTCAGTTTGATCAGACTTTTTTTTCATCACTGACTTTCTGGTCAGTGCTTTCTTTTATCTTGATGCTGTTGATTGTCCGACGTTATCTTTTGCCTTCCCTGACGAAAGTTCTGGATGAGCGGCGTCGAAAGGTAATGGGCGATATTGAGGCAGCAGAAAAAGCGCGCAAGGAATCTGAGCGTCTTCTGGAAGAGCACCGCCAACTTCTTGCCCAGGCAAAGGGACAGGCTGATGCCATCTTGCATCAGGCAGAAGAAATGGCGCGGGTGATTCGCGAAGAAAAGCAGAGAGAAACTCTTGTTGAAGTCGATAATCGGTTGAAAAAAGCCGAGGCCCAAATCAAGAGCGATATAGAGCGCGTCCGAAATGAACTCAAGAAAGAAACGGTCTCCCTTGTAGTCAGGGGTGTTGAGAGCGTTCTTGAGGAAAGCCTTTCTGAGTCCCAGAAAATGATGTTTATCAACAGGGCAATCCGGGCCGTTGATACCCGGGAACCAAAGAAGGTCGGATGAACAGGCGATCGAGATCCCGTGAAGGGACAAAAGTTCTCCTGAATATGCTCCGGTCCCGGATAGGACTTGACGAAGCTACTTTTGAACGCTATTCCGATTTTTTGAAGGGGCTTTGTGACATTCGTCATAATCGGATTGTCAGATCAGTGAGTATGAATGGTTCTATTCCGCTGGTTGAAAAGCTGGCGTTTTTTTCCCGCTTGCCTGATGCTTCTTCTCTGGAAACGGATGAAGGTTTGCGAAACAGTCTGGTCCTTATCATTTTGTTTGATTTGTGGTCTAGTTTGCCAAAGATTCTATCAAGCATGAGGGATGATTATTTTGCGCGCTCGGGACAGGTTGAGGTATTGATCCATTCAGCCGGCGTCCTTTCAGAGGCAGAGCAAAAAAATGTACTGGATCGTCTTAGGGATCAGCTGGGTGGAAAAAGCGTCAGGCCGGTATGGTCGGTTGAGCCGGACCTGAAGGCGGGACTTGTGCTGAGAATGGGAACCCAGGTATGGGATGGGAGCCTGAAAGGGCGCCTGGCAAGAATGGAAATGGACCTTCTTCAGGCGTAAGCCGGGGATGAACGGGGAGATGATAAAGCTTTGAAAAGCACAGACATCACAAATGACATATTAAAAAGTCTTGGTGAAATCAAGGCAGGGGTTGTGGCAGAAGATCGTGGAACGGTTCTTCAGTCAGGAGATGGAATCATTCGTCTGTCGGGTCTCGGTGGAGCCATGGCAGGAGAGATTCTTGAAATCGTGAAGGGCGGAAAAGCACTGGTCCTCAACCTGGAAGAAAACGAAGTTGGTGCGGCTTTGTTGGAGTCGGATGAGGGTGTTGTTGCCGGAGATGAAGTCCGAACTACCGGAAAGGTTATGGAAGTCCCGGTAGGACCGGAAATGATAGGGCGCGTTGTGAATGCTCTTGGTCAGCCAATAGATGGAAAAGGGCCTATTAATGCGGCTGCCTCTTCCCCAGTAGAAAAAATTGCACCAGGGGTCGCGACCAGAAAATCGGTCGGAGTTCCTCTTCAGACAGGTGTGAAAGCTATTGATGCAATGATTCCGGTTGGTCGTGGTCAAAGAGAGCTGATTATTGGCGACCGCCAGACCGGAAAAACCACGATTGCCCTTGATGCGATTATTAACCAAAAGGGGCAAAACGTTATCTGTGTATATGTTGCCATTGGTCAAAAGGCATCAAGCATTGTTAATGCCGTAAGCATTCTCGAGAGAAGTGGCGCGATGGAGTACACAATTGTGTTGTCCGCTTCGGCTTCCGAGTCTGCGGCTCTTCAGTACATCGCACCTTATTCAGGATGTGCAATGGGGGAATATTTCCGTGACAGGGGTCAGGATGCCCTGATTGTATATGATGACCTGACAAAACATGCTTGGGCATATCGCCAGTTGTCTCTCTTGATGAGACGCCCGCCAGGCCGTGAAGCCTATCCCGGAGATGTTTTCTATCTTCATAGCCGTTTACTGGAGCGGGCAGCCCGACTCAATGAGGAAAATGGGGGCGGATCCCTGACAGCGCTTCCAATTATTGAAACTCAGGCAGGGGATGTTTCGGCCTATGTTCCCACCAATGTCATTTCCATCACTGATGGACAGATCTATCTTGAAACGGATCTTTTTTACTCAGGCATCCGTCCCGCGATCAATCCTGGCATTTCGGTTTCCCGGGTTGGTGGAGCGGCTCAGATCAAGGCAATGAAACAGGTTGCTGGAAAGCTTCGCCTCGATATGGCCCAGTTCAGGGAATTGGCCGCTTTTGCCCAGTTTGCCTCGGATCTCGACAAGACCACCCGGGACCAGATTGAGAGAGGATTAAGGCTGACAGAAATTCTGAAACAGCCCAACTATTCTCCACTTCCCGTTGAAAAACAGGTTGCGATCATATATGCCGGAACAAATGGTTATCTGGATTCGATTAAACCGGACAGTGTATCCCGATTTGAAAAAGAGTTTTTCCTCTTTGTTGAAGCGAATGATCCCGGAATTCTGGATTCTATCAGAAATGAAAAGGTCATCTCGGATGCAACGGCAGAAAAGCTCAAAAACGCTTTGAAATCTTTTGTCTCCATGTTCAAGGAGTAACAAGTGGCGTCACTTCGTTCGATCAGGACACGGATAAAGTCCGTCAAAAATACGCGACAGATCACCAAGGCAATGGAAATGGTGGCCTCAGCGAAAATGCGACGGGCTCAGCAAAGGGTCTTGGACACACGACCTTATGCAGACAGGATTCATGAAATCCTCGTCAGGATGGGGACAAGATCGAGTTTTTCGACCCATCCTTATTTTCAGATCAAGCCTGTCAAGAAAGTGGGGATAGTCCTTGTTTCCACAGACAGGGGGCTTTGTGGTCCGATCAACTCTAATCTTTTCAGAACTATACTCAAGTTCATGGGAGAGCGACCTGAAGTCGAATTCGAGTTTGTGACAATCGGAAAAAAAGGACGTGATTTTGTCAGACGGTCAGGACGAAAGCTCGTTGGTGTTGTCGAAGGGGTGAAGGATCGTGGTCCTATCACAGAAATTCTTCCGGCAACGCAGGTTGTCATCGAAGAGTTCGCGGACAAGGGAGAGTGGCAGGAAGTCTGGATCTTCTATACACAGTTTGTATCGATTATGAGCCAGAAACCGATGATGGAGAGAATTTTGCCCATCAAGCCAGAACACCTTCAGCCAAAGGAAGGTGCGGATCTGACCGGTGAATATCTGTATGAACCTGATGATAGCCGAGAGATCCTTGATGTTCTTCTCCCCAGGTATTTTGAGACGATTATTTTCCAACGAGTCCTGGAAAACTTTGCAAGTGAATACAGTGCCAGAATGGTTGCGATGAAAAACGCGACAACGAATGCCAAAGAGGTGATTTACGGTTTAACACTCACCTATAACAAGTTGCGTCAGGCAAATATTACGAAAGAGATCTCAGAAATCTCATCTGGGGCGGAAGCGATCCAGCAGGGATAATTTTGGCCAGACCGGCTTTTTCAATCGACAAGGAGTTCAAAAAGAATGGAAACAGGGGAAATTGTCCAGGTCATCGGACCGGTTGTTGATGTCCGGTTTGAAGGAGCAAATCTGCCAGCAATATACGCAGCTCTGGTTGTGGAAGGTTCAGGGATCATCCTCGAGACCCAGCAACAACTGGGAGAGGGCGTTGTCCGGACCATTGCGATGTCGACAACGGATCATCTGGTCCGGGGAATGAAAGTCAAAAATACCGGAAAGCCGATCATGGTTCCTGTCGGTCAGGAGGTGTTGGGCCGGATGATGGATGTTCTCGGAACTCCAGTGGATGACGCCGGTCCGATTCCAACAGACAAACTTCGTTCCATTCATCGCGATCCACCTCCATATGATGAGCTTGCCACATCCACAGAAGTGTTCGAAACCGGAATCAAGGTCATTGATCTTATTGCTCCGTTTTCCAAAGGCGGGAAGACAGGTCTTTTTGGTGGTGCCGGTGTTGGTAAAACCGTCATTATCATGGAACTGATCAGAAATATCGCCATGGAACATGGAGGCTTTTCCGTTTTTGCCGGTGTGGGAGAGCGAACCAGAGAAGGAAACGATCTCTGGAATGAAATGAAGGAATCGAAGGTTATAGACAAGACCAGTCTGGTTTACGGTCAGATGAATGAACCCCCCGGAGTGCGTCTGCGGGTGGCCCTGACAGGTTTGGCCCAGGCCGAGTTCTTCAGGGATGAAGAGCAGAGAGATGTTCTGTTCTTTGTTGACAATATCTTCCGATTTACCCTGGCCGGTGCGGAAGTCTCTGCCCTTTTGGGTCGTATGCCTTCAGCGGTGGGGTACCAGCCAACACTTGCTGTTGAAATGGGCGGGCTTCAGGAGCGAATCACCTCTACCAAAAAAGGCTCTATCACCTCTGTTCAGGCTGTATATGTTCCAGCGGACGATCTTACCGACCCAGCTCCGGCAACAACATTCTCTCACTTGGATGCGACCGTCGTGTTGAACCGGTCCATTGCTGAAGCCGGTATCTACCCTGCGGTGGATCCTCTTGACTCCACATCTCGTATTCTGGACCCGATGGTTATTGGTGAAGAGCATTACAAAGTGGCCCGAGGTGTTCAGAAAATTCTTCAGAAGTTTAAGGATCTTCAGGATATTATTGCCATCCTTGGTATGGATGAGTTGTCTGAAGATGATAAACGGATTGTCTCTCGAGCCCGCAGAATACAACGTTTCCTCTCCCAGCCCTTTTTTGTTGCTGAGGTCTTTACAGGGAGCCCAGGAAAATATGTTTCCCGTGCTGATACCGTCAAAGGCTTCAAGGAAATCATCGAAGGAAAATATGATGATCTCCCAGAGCAAGCCTTTTATATGGTGGGAACCATCGAAGAGGCCATTGAAAAAGCAGAAAAATTAAAGGCAAAGGCTTGATATGTCATTCCAGCTGACTCTTGTCACGCAAGAAAAATCACTCCTGACAGATGTTGTCGATTTTGTTCAGGCAAAAGGTGTCGAAGGAGAGTTCGGAGTCCTTACAGGACATACGCCTTTCCTGACATTGCTTGATGTTGGCGAGTTTATTGTCAGGAAGGGTGAATCGACCTACGCATATTTTGTGGCCGGTGGGATTGTTGAGGTTTTACCTCATCAGGTTACTGTACTTGCAGATATTGTTGAGCGAGCCGATGAAATCGATGCTGGCAGAGCCGAAAAAGCCAGAGCCAACGCTGAGAAAGCTCTTTCTGAGCCTATGGCGGAAGATACAAGACTCCTTTACCAGCAAGCTTATCGCAGAGCGTCGGTGAGGCTTCGCATCGTGGCAAGAAGATCAGCTCCAAGCGGAAGTTTCCAGACACCGCCGGGAACCGGACCGAACTAGCGTCTTCTACAGAACGTTTTTATTTTCAATATGTGAAAGGGAGACGCGTCCAATGTCTCCCTTTTTTTGTTTAGCTTTTGAGCAAGATATCGGATTTAGATTGCACAATGGTAGAAGGGATTGATTCCTTTTTCCATTCCAACCGTTGTAAATGGACCATGTCCTGAAAGAATGACCAGATCTTCAGGATAGGATTCCAGAAGTGTTTTGATCGATTCCAGTTCATCTTTAAAGTCCTCCGGTGTCCAGGGTTTTCCTGCGGAACCACAAAAAATCCCGTCTCCGACAAATAAGGCATTATCAATTCTATAGGCGACCGATCCTTTGGTATGACCTGGCATAGGGGTAATCTCAAATTTGGAAACTCCCCATGCCCCTAAAAGATCGCGGGCATCTTCCGGTGAAAAGGTCATAGGGGGATTCGGCATATGTGTCTTCAGGAGAGGCATGTCAGCATCATTCAGGTAAACCGGAAGGTTAGGGGGGAGATGTTCGATCCCCCCTCCATGGTCTTCGTGGCCGTGCGTTAAAAGGATTCCTTTAAGAGATATGTTTTCTGTATCAAGATAATGGTGGAGGATATCTGTCGCGCTTCCAGTATCGACGAGAATAGATTGCGTTTTTCCCGATCCAGGTTCCGCATCAGGGAGATCGACGACATAACACCATACATCCATTCCATGAAAGTTTTCCTTTACAGGATGTATCCAGTGAGGAAGTTTGGGATTGGGTGTCCGTTCGGGATGAAAGTGGATTTTTGCAGGGATGGCCGGATCAAAACCGAGGGCTTCCCCCAACAGATTTAATTGTGACTGGTTCGGTAATTGGTCGCCTGATTCAAATGATCTCAGGAGTTCCATTGTGATCCCGGAATTTTGTTCAAGTGTTTTCAAACTGATTTTTCGACCATATCGGAATTTTCTGAGAACATCTGACAATTGGTCTTCAAGAAGCATGTTGATCATTGGTGATGTCCCTCCTCAAAGATATTGATTCCAATAAAGTAAATAAGATAAGACCGAACTTGGGCTTCAAACCGGTTGACGAGTTTTTGGTTTTTAGTAAGAAGTGCTTTCCGGTAATAATAATCTGAAAGAGAATAAGCTCCCATTGCTTCATAAACTACGCCAAAGTCATCATACAGTTTATAGGGAGGTTTTTTTTGGTAACGGACTAATTGGGAATAATCGCTGTTGAGAAAAAAGAGTGCGAGGCGGGTCTTTTTTTGGGACAAGGCCAAAAAGGCCTTACGGGTTGGTCTGTCAAATGTATAGAATGGGCGAACAGATCGAAGCTTGACCGGGAATATCAAATAGGCGATATGCTGGGAGATTTTGGCGTAAAGTTTAAGATCCAATGTTTTTTTGGGTTCAAAAGATCTTGAGAGGAGAGAAAGGGGAAATCGGTGGGAATAGATATGGGTGGTAATCTTTTTATCCAGAAGGATCTTGAAGGGAAAAGCCTGAAGGATGACTAGTCTGAAAGAGATTTGATCATCTCTTGTGCCCATCGGAATGTGGAGTTCTTCACAATGGTTTTGGACGCAAGATTTTCCCCCAGTTTGATTTAACTCGTCTGTTACGTAGTGAGAAAGGACATGAATCAACACCAAAACATTAGAGTGTGATTGGTGGGAGAGATTGGGTATTTCGGGAGCGAGGTTATTAGGAAAATGATCAAGGTGTGGAGCGGTAACTGAAACTGACCCCAGAGAAGCAAGATTCCTTTTCAATGTTGTTTGAAAAAGCTGATCGGACGGGGAGTTGTCAGGGTAAAGAAAGACTCCCACGTTTTTGATGGCTGAAAACTTCAGAGGAGGGGAGATCGTATCGTTCAGACGAACCTGTTGGGGTCCACAAGATACGATCATTGTGAGTAAGAGAAGGGGTAACCCATTTCGCAATAGGAACTGAACATATTTTTTTCGATTCAAGAAGACCCCGGATAGATAAAAGATCAGAAGAATGTTTGATTGATCAATGTATTATGACTATGGTTCCGGGGATTTTCAATGAAAAAGAAGAAAGATAAAAAGGAAAAATAAAGTTGAAGATGGAAAAAGACTGGTCAAATTGATCTTTATTCTGTAGAATGCACTTCTTGCCTTTTTCGGGGCGTGGCGCAGCCCGGTAGCGCACCTGCTTTGGGAGCAGGGAGTCGGAGGTTCAAATCCTCTCGCCCCGACCATTCATTCTTATATCCTCACATTTGTGTGTGTGAGTTGAACCATAAAATGGCCGTTTGGCCAAGTTATGCTTCCTTTTTTTCTCGGACACATTATGCTTCCCAATTTTGATTCAGTTCTTTTTTAACTCTCAATCTTGAGCGAATAGCCTCTTTCCATACATTCGTCAATTTCTGGTCTTTTCCCCCTCCTACGCTCATTTCAGGGATCCGTCCGAAGACCTTCCCTTTGCTGGGGTACTCCTGGGCAGCTTCAAGTTCTTCGACTGCTTTTCTGATAGCCTCGCATCTTGACTGGAAAAGAGCCTCTTTCTTCTCTCTAAGCCAATTCCTATACCGGGCGGCTATTTTTCTAGATTTTTCAGGAAACCGATATCTGAGGAACCCGATCCCAACCCCGAGCCGTTTGGAAAACTCCTTAGGGGTGTCGTCGGAGGATAAAACTCGAACAATCTCATTTCTAATTGCTAGCAATTGAAGGAATCCCTGTTCGTGAGAAAGTATTCCCTTTGAAAACTTTCGCTTGTCTATCGGTATCCGGCAATGCCTGAGAAATTCGCCCGATGAATGGCAGAGCATGTCTTTTGGGTTGATCCCGGTTTTGAAGCAGAAGAGGAGAAAATAGTCGAATCTCGGCTTCCCCCTTCCTCGTCGCCATTGAGTAAGAGTGCTCTCTCCAAAACCAACGGCCCGATCAAGATCTTTTGTATTGGAAATCCCGAGATGGCGGATAACATCCGATACTGCCAACTGGAAGCCCTCATGCAATGCCATTTGGGATTCGGCGGGAGAGGCTGAAAGAAGTTCTCCGATTGCCTTGATGACCCAATTGTCCCATCTATTCAGCCCTCCTTCTCCTTCGCCCTCTTTAGCGTCTTCTTTCCAAAGTTGGCTTCCACACGAAGAACAGTATCCGATGGGTACTGTTCTTGGAGAAATAGTCAAAAGTGGTGTTTGAGAGCATCAAGCCGCGTCCTGCTTTGAGTTGTCCTCTAGAATTCCGTCTTTAAATATTTTCCCTTCCAGAATCAGAGCCAAGTGGGTGAACCCCTTGATCTTTCTCCACCGTTTCTCGGCACAAAGTCCCAACTTAAACATCATGGTCAGGATCGTCTCTTTGCTGAAGCATCCTCGGGCCTGATTGGTCCGATGTCGAATCGTGGCAAAGCTCGATTCAATCGGGTTGGTCGTCCGGATGTGAATCCAATGCTCCGCCGGAAAGTCGTAGAAGGCCAGGAGCGGTTCCCGATCTTTCAGGAGACATTCCGTGGCTTTCGGGTATTTGGCTTCGTAGGTTTTTAGAAACGTGTCGAACGCTTTCTGAGCCGGTTCTCGGCCTTCCGACATCCAGATCTCATGGAGTCCTTTCTTGGCCTTCTCCTGAAGGGAGTCCGGAAGGTAGTCCGGAAGGTAGTTGAGAACATTGGCTGTCTTATGAACCCAACACCGCTGATGCGTCGTTTGGGGAAAGACCGCCTCCATGGCTCCCCAGAACCCCATGGCTCCATCCCCAATGGCCAGTTTTGGAGAAGAAAGGCCCCGTTCCTTCAGATCCAGAAGGACATCCTTCCAGCTCTGGATCGATTCCCTCATCCCATCCTCGATCGCCAAGAAGTGCTTTTCTCCCCGATCATTCACTCCAACAATCACAAGAGCGCATAAACGTTCCGAACTGGCCCGAATTCCGCTGTAGATTCCGTCCGCCCAGAGATACACCCAGCGGTCTTTGTCCAGACGCCGTTTCTTCCACTCGGAGTCTTCCTGGAGCCAGCTTTCCTTCAGTCGTCGAATCACGCCCGGGGAGAGTCCTTTGGCTTCGGGTCCCACCAGAACGGAGAGAGCCTCCTGCATCTCACCTGTCGAAATCCCCTTGAGGTAGAGCCAGGGAAGCGCCGCTTCCAGAGATCTTGTTTTCCGAACATACGGAGGAACCAGGGCAGATCGAAAGGTTACTGCGTCTCCTGTCCGGCTCCGGACCTTCGGAATCCGAACGGAGACTGCTCCGACCCCCGTCAGAATCTCCCGTTCCGGTTGATACCCGTTTCGGATCACTCCTCTTTTCCCCTCGGAGGTCTTCCGTTGCTCGAACTGCCCAAGGAATTCAGACAATTCCGCCTGAATGGCTGCTTCGATCAATTTCCGGGCTCCCATCCTCAAAAGTTCGGTCAACGGGTCTGAAATCGTCCTTGGCTTCACAAACCCGATCAGTGTATTCTCTTCCATGTGGCGTGCTCCCTTGGCTGAATTGTTGTGGTTGGGCAACCACATTTCAGCAGGACACGCCTTTTCTTTTCAATCCCTCCAAACACCACTTTCCATCATAACTCCATGAGAACGTGGTGTGGATGGGTTTTCTGTGGCGTTCCTCTGGAAGAGGCCCATTTTGTGGAGAGTTCCACGTTGTGCAAGTTCCGGAAACGACTGGGACCGGAAGGAACGGAGAAGGTCAAGACACTCATCCGGGAGCAACTCCGGAAAGACAAGCGGATCGCGCTTTCTGGTAATTGTCAAGCTGTGACAACAATCTGATCCCCGACGAGGGGGTGGATCAGGGGGTCAGACAGGTGGTAATCATAACAGGAATAAGTGGCAACCTTCGCGAGAATACGCAAAAAGACAGTCAGACCGGTAATGGCCTAAAGTTATCCGGTCCAAGAGCATGCTCTCTCTGGCTTTCATTACAACCCGCTTTTCCTTTCCCTGGGGAGACAACTTTTGAAGAACGAAAAACGACCGGCATCGGAACATCTCCCGGGAGATTCCGGGCTGATTACCCTGATCGTCAGTATCGCCGCATTGATCTTCTCCCTTGGCACCCTGATCAGCGACGAGATCAGGAACCGCAACCTCCTGATCCATGATCTCCAGGTGGACGGTCAGGTTTTCCACAAAACCCTTCTGGAACTGGACCGTCTGCAGTGCGCCCAGAGAACGGGGGGAAGCGACTTTCGCAAATCGTATTGCTCAAACGAGGAATTTTTTGAATCCACCCCCGACTATCACGGGCGGGAAATCCTTTTGCAGCGGGCGGAGTATCTTGAAAAGCGGATCATCGTCCTTCTAAAAAAGCTGGACATGACCGAATTTGGCTATATCACCCCGGTGGACTACCGGACACTGGCCAAGACGGAGCTGAAAGACCTCAATTTTGAGAAAGCCGGCTACTTTATCGACAAGGAAATCCAGTCGCTCAAAATTTACCGGAATCATCCGGGATATGTCATCCGGTCGATCCATGCCGACCTGATCCGGGGATGGTACCGGATGATTCTGGACAAAAAGAGAAAAGGAAAACCATCCGGTGATAAAGACTTCGACAGAGCCATTGCCAAGGTCCAGAGCCGGGTGATTGTCCTTCCGATGCGAAACTACCTGGTCGTATTTATTCTCCAGTCCGAAGGATGTACCCGCTGGCTGGGTGAGAGCCTGTTTACCCATGTCCCGGTCGTTGGGGAAGACATCAGCGAATTTGACCGATCGCGGGTCATCCTTCAGAATGAACCCTCGTCGATCAGACTTCTCCGGGAACTCCGCAAAAACCAGAAGAAGCTCGATTCCGGAAAAAGTAGAAACGTCCTGGCTGTATGCAAGGAGCTCTTCGACCAGATCTGAAGGGGGAGTGAAAGGATCCTGAGCGCCGGCCGCCTGATTCTCCTGTTTTCTGGAACCTGTTCAGGTGGAGGGGGGATTCGTCGGCTGGGGCTAGACTTTGACTTGAGCGTGAAAGGACGATTGTCAGGATGCCCCCAAGCCGGGCGTCACACGCTGACAAAATATGGTGTGGGATACCCTGATCCCCTTGGGTCGGTTTATGCATTCAAACGGGATCGAACGCTTTGAAGCTGTCACACCTTCGGGAATCGACCAGTTTTTGGCCTCCCGTCCCCCCCGAGACCGCGAGGTTCCAACCACTTGCTCGGAGTGTTGCGGAACTTCTTTCGATGGATCGTGCTCCAGGGAGCCATGACATCCAATCCGGTGACGGCTTGCACCAGGCATAATAGCGGCCAACGCCGGCCATACATTTTCGACCTTGAACAGGCCCGGCATCTTTTAGAGATTTTCAGAGGGCTCCCCGACCCCCTGTGTCAGGATAGTTGTCGCATGACTTTGAAGAGTCTTTGAAGGACAAAGGAGCAAAAACTGACCTAGAGGCGAGAGTGTGATGGGCAAACAGTATGCGGTGGGATTCAATGAGAGTGTTCTCAAGAATATTCTTCCTCCCAACAATGGATATATTCCTGAGATCTCGAGAGAAACAGGGGTTCCTGTGGGTACTCTCTATACCTGGAGGACGAAATACCGATCCCGAATTCCGGAACATGGGAACGGGAAGGAAAACGAATCCTCATCCCTGAGCTCTGAAGAAAAGATGTCCATCCTTCTTGAGAAGATGGTCCTCAATGAGGTGGAACGAGGAGAATATTGGCGTCGGAAAGGGCTCTACCCGGAACAGATTGAGGCCTGGAAGAAAACGGTTCTGGAGGGGTTGTCCTCCCCTTCGGAACGAGCCTCACGGTAATATTCAAGCAATCTTTCGCATTTTTTGGACTTTTCCTCTTTCAAATTTTGGTCGTTGCTGACGACCTCTTTTTAAGGATTTAAAGTCACTTTTCCGATAGGCGTCCAGTCTCTCGTTTTTCCGGACCATCGTTCGGGATTTTTCTTTTGTGCTTCCTGGTAAATCCTCTCCCTTCGATTCAGAATTTCCCGCTCTTTCCCGCTATGTCTCTGTGAAGGCGTTACAAACTTGATGGCACTGTGGCGGTGCTCTTCGTTGTACCACCCTGTGAAAGATGAGACCCATTTCCGCCCCTCTTCCAGTGTGTCGAAGGGCTTTTCCACCGGGTCGTCCGGCCGGTATTTCAGGGTTTTGAAGAGTGACTCCGAATAGGCGTTGTCATTACTGACGGAAGGACGCCCGAATGAGGGGCGAATTCCCAGCATCTGGAGCGTTCCAAGCATTGTGGCTCCCTTCATAGGCGCCCCATTGTCCGAGTGCAGGACGACCTTCGGCGCGATCCCTCCTTTTCTCTCCCGAAAAACGGTTTTCCGGATCGTCTCGGCCGCATGTTCGGAGGATTCTTCCGCATAGACCTCCCATCCCACAACCTTTCGGCTGTAAAGATCCAGAATCAGGTACAAATAGAAAAAATGGCCTTTGACGGTCGTGGAGAGATAGGTGATATCCCATGTCCAGACCTGATTCGGAGCGGTGGCTTCAAGCGGCGAAGGACGCTTGTGTGTCGGGGCCTTGGAACGCCCACGATGGGCAAGCTGCCCTCTCTTCCGAAGGATCCGGTAGAGAGTCGACTCCGATGCCAGATACTGCTCTTCATCGGCCAGAATCGGAACGATCTGGGCCGGAGACATGGAGGCGAAGCGAGGTTCGTTCACCGTCGATACAATCATGGCCTCCTCTTCGCAAGTGAGCCCATTGGCAGGGGCTCGTTTCGTCTGGGCTGCCTTGCGCCCGTCCTCTCCTCCCGCTTTCTTCTTCCCATGTCGCTGGAACGTCCTGGGAGAAATCTCCAGAACGGCACAGATCCTGGAAAGGCGAGCCCCCTCCTTTCGGGCTTCCTCGATCAAACGTGTCATTTCCTGACGGGACTCCCCATCGATCTTCCGACCTCTTTTTCCTCCAAAAGAGCGTCCACTTTTTTTTTAAGCATCAGGAGAGTGGCCGCCTCTGCCAGGGCTTTTTCCTTCCGAAGAAGCTCGCTTTCCAGCTGCCGGATCGTTTTGGCTTGCTGAGATACCTTTTCCCTCTGCGTCTTTTCAGGGAGAGAGCCCAACCCCTCCAGAACCGTTTTCTTCCAGGCCTCAATCTGTTCCGGGTAGAGGCCCTTTTGACGACAATACTCTCCCAACTCGTGTTCATTTAAGGACATTGTTTCGAGAAGGATTGAAAGCTTCTCTTCCGAGCTCAGGGAAGACGTTTCCCGATCTTTCAAAAGGGCTGCGCCCATGAACCGGGATCGATATTTAACCCTCCAGGTATAAAGAGTATCGACAGGAATCCCGGTTTCCCGGGACAAGGTGGGGATATATTCGTTCTGAGGAGAAAGCATTCTCTTGACGATGCTTTCCTTGAATTCCAATGCGTATTGTTGACCCATGTTTTCTCTCCTCGCCTGTTTAGTTTTGGATCAATCTTCCCTCAAAGACTCCTCAAAGTCATGCGACAATTATCCTGACACAGGGGGAACCCGGGCGTACACAGAACTGGGGATCGGTCTGATTGCTCTGGCGACGACATCCGGCACACTTGTCTGTTGCGCTCTTCCCGTTCTCCTTGTGACGTTGGGCATGGGAGTCGTCGTTTCCGGTCTCGTGGGGAATTTCCCGTTTCTGGTCATGCTCACGCATTACAAGCTGGAATTGTTTGCGGTCTCAGCCGGATTGATGGGATTGTCGGGATGGCTCATGTACCGTCAGGGACGAACCTGTCCCAATGACCCCGTTCTCGGTGTCCTGTGCGAACGGCTTCAGACGAGGAGCCGGCTTTTGTACTGGCTCTCCATTGCCCTGTGGGCCGTCGGCTTTTTTGCTTCCTACCTTCTCCTGCCTATATGACAATGGTTCGGCCTCTGAAAAGACACAATCTGATACTCCCTTGAAAATGCGTAAAAGACAGGTGTAATAATTCCGCTTTTCACGCGACTAATGGGCAGATGGAAATCCATCAGACTAATCTTGTCGGACGTGAGGAGACAATCCCGGCAGTCATGGGTTGCCTCGGCGCATACAGGATCAGGGTAATTTTCTTGGACAATGTGAACGGCTAGGAGGCAATGATGTCGATGATGTGTACCAAAGAGGGGTGTACTACTCACAAGGGGTTGTGCGGTCATGAAAAAACAATGCTCGGAATGATGCTGCTTCTGTCTGGAGCCGCAGCCGGGCATTGGATGTTCCACTGGTTTTGATCTGTTCGATTAATTCAATTCAAAAGGAGAAAAACGATGAAGATTTTTTCGAGGATGCTGGTACCGGCTATTGTAGTTTTTTTGGCAATGGGATTTTCTGGACTTTCTAAGGCCAGCGCGGCAGAAAGTCGTCTTGTTTCGGTAACGACTCATGGTTCTTTTAACCAGACTGTCTCGATGTTCAAGAAGCTTGTGGCAAAAAACGGGATGATGGTCCTGGGGATGCTTAACCAGGGAAAGGTCATGGGAATGACAGGACTCAAGCTCCGGTCCGAAACATTTTTTGTCGGAAATCCGACGATGGGCAAGAAACTGTTCTCTGCCCAAAAGGGTGTGGGAGTTCTGATTCCGGTTCGGGTCAACATCTATGTGAATAACGATGGAAAAACAATCGTGAGCTATCTTTTGCCTTCCAAGGAACTCGGTGCTTTCCATGATCCGATGTTGGTCAAGATGGGAATGATGCTGGACAAAAATCTTGCCATGATGACAGGCATGTTGAAGTAAGAATCCGGTCGGGGGGAGGATTCCTCCCTCTGACCAATTTTGAGGAAAAGGTGAGTTTCATGACAGGTTCCGAGCAAAAGGCGGGGGTGTTGATTCTTGCCGGTGCGAGTGTCGCTCCGCTCATTTTCCCGATTTCGCAGGCCGGGTACGCTTCTATGGCCGACTTGGGGAAATGGGCGCTGATCCCTTCGGTCGCGGTTGTGTTCTTTCTCGCACTTTGGGCACGTATTCGGGGCATGTCATCTCTTGTCAACCGGATCGTTGCCGGAGCGGGAGCCGGCCTTCTTGCAACGGTTGGCCTTGAAGTGGTCAGGAGTATCAGCTTTCACTATGGAGGAATGCCGGGAAATCTCCCCGAACTGCTGGGGGTATTGCTGACCAACCGGATTATGGATGGTCCAAATGTTTTTTCGGATCTAGTCGGATGGGGATACCACTTCTGGAATGGTCTTTGTTTTGGCGTGATCTATACCGTTTTGTTGGGACGCAGGGGAACTTGGGTAGGTCTGGGATACGGCATGCTGATCGGACTCGTATTTTTGCTGAGCCCGGCTGTCCGTTCTCAGGGCATCGGGTTTATGGGAAAAGATATGCCGGCGATGCCATTGACTGTTGCCATCGCCCATGGGGTATTCGGAACCATTCTGGGTTTCCTGGCCTATCGGTGGGTATGGGTGGGACAGAAGTTTTTGTATTCGTAATCATTCGTTCCCCCTTGGCAAGAGAAAACGGGAAAAGGAAGCCATTATGCGGGCTTTAAAAATGACACGCTTCATCAAAATGATTTTTCCCCTGTTCATTGCCGGGGTTCTTACTTTGGTAGCCATTCCGCCGAAAAGAGCTTTTTCGGCAAGTGCCGCCACTGGTCAGCTGAACCTGATGATTTTGGGAAACTATGATTTTACGGCCCTTGATATCTCAACACTTACGGTTCATTCAGCTGTCTCAAACCAGAGCTTTGCCAGAAGCTTTGAAAACGGGTACGGAGCCGGCGTTGGATTCGGTTACTGGATGATGGACAACATCGCATTTCGGATGATGCCTAGGGCAACCTGTTTCAGGGAAGCCAGACCGGACTTTTTTTCGGTAGCTCAATTATGTCCGCCCCCATCACAGCGGGATTAAAGGTCAGGTTGTTGGGAGATCCCAAGCACTTTTTCTTTGCGGTCGTTGATGCGGGAGGTGCCCGTCAAGAACTTGTTAACAGAACTTCGCTTATTTCTATCTTGAAGCCAAGGTCGCCTATCTCCCGCAGTTCGCACCCCAGTTCTCAAAAGGCCAGAATGGATCCTTTTATGCTCCAATCAGCACCGGGATCAATTTCCAGCAAGGTCCAGCGATGCTCTTTGCCGCACAGGCCTTCAAAAGACTGCTGCAACAGTGGAACATCAGAGAAGGCAGTGGTTCTTTTTGTCGCATCTTCTGATGCTCTTCAAAAACGATGACGAGGTATTGCACAAGGAAGTTGATTATTATGGTTCTTGATGTCATCGGACGGCGATCTTCGAGTGGCGTTTGATGAATAACCGGGAAAGGGAAAAAATGAAGATGGGTCGATCATTGATGTCATGCAAGGACGTGAGTTCGCTCATCTCTCTCGGACAGGATCAAAGACTTTCGTTCCGGGAACGGATGATGGTTCGGGTCCATCTGTTTTTTTGCGAAGCGTGCTCACGTTTTTCAACCCAGATCCATTTTCTGGACAAGGTTGTGACGAAGTCTCTCCGGAAAAAGCCCGGAGCCGAAAACAAGGATGCGGTCTTGTCGGAAGAGGCCCGGCAGCGAATCCTCAGGGCAATGGATGAAGGGGAACAAAAATGAGTTCCAGTTGTTCGGTCGATCCCGAATTGTGGTTGGATCGCTACGGAGACGAACTTTACCGGTACGCCCTTTCCCTTCTGGGAAAGGAATCGGATGCCGAGGATGCGGTTCAGGAAACATTCGCGTCGGCGATCCGTTCCCGGAACAGTTTCTCCGGGAATTCTTCCGAAAAAACATGGCTTTTCGGGATCCTCAAGCACAAGGTTGTCGATCATTTCCGGCGGGAATCCCGCTATCTGTTTGTGGAAGGGTTTGACGGAGAAGAAGTCGGTCCCTCCGACTTTCTGGAGAATGGGAAATGGGCTCATCCCCCAGCAGATTGGGGAGATCCGGATCGATGTCTGGAAAACAAGGATTTCTGGAAAGTCTTCGATGAATGTCTGAAAAGACTCTCTCAGGGAGTGTCCCGTGTGTTTCTTCTGAAAATGGTGGAAGAGGTTCCCGTGGAGGAAATCTGCAGGGAATTGGGGATTTCTCCGGAAAATTGCGGAGTGAGGATGCACCGGGCCCGACTCGGCCTTCGAAAATGCCTGGAAACCCGGTGGTTTAGCAAGGAGCCAGAATTTTAGGAATCATTAAAAACGTTGAGGTTTTTTGTAATCTTCCTGACTGTTCAAAATTCCCCTTTTCAGGAATGAGTGGAATCTTCCCAAACGGGGAGATTGGTAGTGCCGCTCATTGGATTTCCTCATTTTAAAGGGTGCGATTTCGAAGTTTCCAGAAATCTAAAGCACGTGTTCAAACAAAGCAATCAAAAAAATGAAAAGCGGTTGACCCCAGATTCGAGTCTGGAGTGCAAGATGCTTTAGATCCCGGATATGGATCAAATGCTAAATTCTCAGATTCCGTTTGTTGTGGACGATATCGGTTTTTACCCTCATAAGTGTTTGCTGAGAGTGGGATCTACCTGCTCTCCCAGCTTATAGAATTTGTTCCAATTTCTGTATAGTAATGTGAAATTCAAAATAGATCAGGGTCCATGCTAAATGGACAAATCGTTATAATGGGTAAGAGTCAGGGGATTTTTCTATCATGAGTAGAGCTCTTTCGCCGCTCCCAATCCAGTAAATATGCGGTGAGTTTGTTTTATATGGGGAGAATTTATTGAAGCAAATCCTTCTCGTTGAAGATGACCCCATGATTGGACAGACTCTTGCGCTCAGTCTTCCCTATAGAGGGTATGATCTCAAGGTTGCCGATACAATTGCGAAAGCTTCCGATCTGATTGCTATAGCCGCCTTTGATCTGATTCTTCTTGATGTCCAGCTCCCCGACGGGTCCGGATTCGACCTGTGCCGGATCATTCGGGAAAAGGACAGCCTGATCCCCATTTTGATGCTCAGCGCCCGTACGGATGAACCTTCTGTCGTCAAAGGATTATCCCTTGGCGCAGATGACTATATCCGTAAACCTTTCGGGCTTGCTGAACTGACCGCGCGGATGGATCGTCTTGTCGAACGGAAACATCTTCGTGGAAATATCCTGTCATACCGGTTGATCACGATAGACCAAGGCGACCGGACCGTAAAGATCGACGGTCAGCTCATCCATCTTGGGAAAAAAGAATATCTGATCCTTTGCTATCTTGTTCAAAGAGGCGGTGAGGTTGTAACCCGGGAAGACATCCTTGACGCTCTCTCGGATGATTCTGACATGTTTGACCGTACAATCGATTCGCATCTGTCTCACCTCAGAAAAAAGATCCGTGATATTGCCGGAAATTTGATCAGGATCCACCCCATATATGGAGTGGGCTACCGACTCGAAGCAGGAGATGAGATCTCATGAACAAAAATCTTCTCGTCAAGCTTTTTTTAGTCAGTCTGGCGGTCTCATTCATTATGGATACTGTGATCGTTGGAAGTATCCGGATGTTAAACGAAACGGGAGAAGGCCCCATCCGGAATCCTGCAATCAGGTTCATGGCCAGAGTGATCGAAAAGGGGAGTTCTTACCAGCAGACACTCCAAAGCTTTGAAGCCATGCGGGCTCGAATTGGGCTACGGGTGCTTCCGGTCTGGATTGTTGACGGTTCCGGAAAAATTGACGCACAGATCTCTTCAGGGCCTCTTCCAGTGGCATGGAATGATCTGACAAAGCCCAGAATCATTCATGGAATTGCAGCACACTACCGTTCGTTCCAGCTAACGCCCGATATGATGATTCTTCGACTGAAAGCACCCCGTCCGACCTATCTTCTGGTCAAGATTCCCCAAACGGGAGCGATCAGAAGAGGATTTCTGGGATGGACGATTTTTCTGTTTGCGACGATGGCAGCCTCCGCTTTTGCGGGTCTTTTGATTACGTTTGTCTATCTTCGGCAAAAATCGAGGGAGGCAAAGCAGATTCTTGGCAGGCTTGAAAAAGGGGATCTCAAGGCCCGCTTCCCGATTTCAAGGCTTGATGAACTGGGTAGCCTCATGACCGATTTCAATCGCATGGCCAATGCGATCGAAAGTCTTGTGTCCCGGGTGGAAGATACAGACCGCTCACGACAGGAGCTTCTTCATGAACTTGGTCATGATCTGAGAACACCAATGACCAGCCTCAAGGCTGCGGTCGATACGATTGCTGACCACAGTGAAACGATGTCTCCGGCACATCGGGAGCGTTTCCTCAAGATTATCCGGAGTGAAAGTGAATATTTTCTGAGGATGATTGATGATCTTTTCTTTATTGCTGAAGTCGGAGACCCAAAATATAGAAAAACGGCAGAAAATATTGACCTTACAGCTCTTGTTCAATCAGAAATCCGGATCGTGGAAGAGGGAGTCACCCCAGAAAAAGAAGCCGTTGACTTTCAGTTCAATAGCCCGGAATCCCCCATTATCCTGTCGGGGGATCCCGTTCTTTTAAAAAGAATGATGAGAAATGCGCTTCAGAATGCACGACGCTATGCGGCATCAAAGGTTGAAATCGAGCTTGAGTCTGTGAAGAAAAATCACGATGGTGGATCCATGGCCCGTATTGTGATCAGGGATGATGGTTCGGGGATTTCTTCGGAAGATGCGATCCTTTTTGGAAAACGCAGGCCGAGAAAGCTTTCCTGCGAGAACGACCTTTCAAATTCCGAAATCTCTCTTGGGCTTGGGTCGGTGATCATGTCAGCCATTGCATCTGTCCATGGAGGCCGGATTGCCATATCGAACAGGCAAAAGAGTGATCCCGTCTCCCAGGGGACGGAGCTTGTGATTGAGCTTCCGGTTTAGTGGCTTTCTTTTTCCATCATTCTTCAACAATTGTATGAAATACTATTTTTTGTCGGGGTGGTTTGTGTTTTCACCAACCACCAAAACAGTCCAAATATAAGGAGGTTTGAATGCTGCCAGGTAAGATGTCAAAGGTTGTTGTCATGGCGATAGCTATCTTTCTATTCGGATTTTCCGGAGTTCCCAAGGCTGAGGCCGGTATGATGCATCATTGCCATGGTCATATGCATATGATCATGCATGGCGCTCCGATTCCTTTTTACCTGATGAACCAGGATCGACTGGGACTTTCGCAGGATCAGGTCCATAAGCTGATGCACCTCAAGATGGGATTCCGAAAGACTGCGATCATGGAAAAGGCCCGGATCAAGGTGATCCGTGAAGATGTCATGGTCGAAATGATGAAGAAGAATATTGACACCTCCGATGTCAAGAAAGATATCAATCGTATCGTTGACCACAAGAAGAAGATCATGGACAGCTATGTCGAGATGGTCTCGAGTGCCCACAAGGTTCTGACCCCCGAGCAGTTTGAAAAGGCGAAGAAGCTTTGGAGGGAGATGATGATGATGCATCACGGAATGATGATGCATCATGGAATGGCGGGCCATCAAAAGATGTAGTTTCCACCGTTTTTGATTTTTTCTTCCTTGCCCGGGGGCCTTGATCCCCCGGGTTTTTTTTGACCTCCTTGTTTTTCCATATTCTTTTTACTTGTCTCTTTCCGCGATCCACAACAATTGGTGTAGGGGGTATCCGAGCGATTGATTTATTGTTGCAATGATTCCATTAGTGTTGTACCATAGAATTATGGACAGAATACATGCTACCCAGATTTTTGAATCTCTTTCTTCCGGCATACGTCTGGATATTTATCGTCTTCTGGTCAAGGAAGGGTCAGGCGGGATTGTCTCCGGCCAGATTGCGCAGCTGCTTGAGCTTCCTGCAAACAATGTCTCTTTTCATTTAAAGGCCATGACCCAGGCAGGGCTTTTGACGGTGGTTCAGGAGGGCCGTTTCCAGCGTTATCGGGCGAATATCCCTGTGATGCTGGACCTGATCTCTTACCTGACGGAAGAATGTTGTGCGGGAAACCCCGATGAGTGCGCTTCCTTCCGGGAAGAAGCCAAGGGCAATCTCTCCTGTCTTCCTCCTCTTCCGGCTGGGAATCCATCAAACGGGAGTTTTTCGTGAAGATCCTCTTTCTCTGCACGGGGAACTCCTGTCGTTCCATTCTGGCCGAAGCGACATTCAATGCGCTTTTTCCCGAGACGATCCGGGCAATGAGCGCCGGAAGCCATCCGGCTGGTTACGTCCACCCCAAAACCATCGCCTTGTTGAAAAAGAAGTCAATCCCTGTCGATGGTCTATATAGCAAATCCTGGGAAGAGCTCCGAGAGGTTCCCGATGTTGTGATCACTGTGTGTGATGACGCATCGGGGGAGGCCTGTCCTCTTTACCTGGAAAAAGCCCTTCGCTCCCATTGGGGTGTTTTTGATCCTGCGAAAGTGGTGGGTGATGAGAGATTTGTGGAGGCCGAATTTGAAAGGGCTTACCGCATCCTGCGTTTCCGGATCGAGGCTCTTCTTTCCTTTTTCCATTCGGGACAAATGGGTTCGCCAGTTCTTTTGAAAAAAGAGCTGGATCGTATCGGGACCCTGATGCCCTGATTCTGGGGGGTCCTCAAATGAGGGAGACTGGTTTTTCCTCGTGTTTAATAATTCAATATTCATTGGAGAGTTGAAATGAAAAAGATTGAAGTTTTTGATCCTGCCCTTTGTTGTTCCACAGGTGTCTGCGGTCCTGAAGTTGATACGGCCCTTGTCGGATTTGCTGCTGATGTCGATAGTCTGAAGCGCAGTGGTGGCAATATCGTCAGGCGGAATCTTGCTCAGGATCCGTTGGCTTTTGCCGAGAATCCTCTGGTCAAGGGTCTTCTTGCCCGTTCCGGACAAAGCGCCCTTCCGGTCATTCTTGTTGAAGACGAGATCGCCCTTGCCGGGAGATATCCAACCCGGTCCGAGCTGTTTTTGTTTGCCGGATTGACTGAGTCTTCGGATCCTGTGAGCAAACAGGGTGCTTCAAAAGGTTGTTGCGATGACAGTGGCTGCTGTTGAGATGTCTTTGGCCCCACTAGGGATCTGTAAAACAGTCAGGAGCAAAACATGATGAAGTTTCTGGAACATCCGCCTGCCGTTTTTTTCTTCACGGGAAAAGGGGGTGTCGGCAAAACTTCCCTTTCTTGTGCAACGGCCGTTTATCTGGCCGGACTTGGCAAGAGGGTTCTTCTTGTGAGCACCGATCCCGCGTCGAACATCGGACAGGTTTTCGGTCAGAAAATCGGCAACCGGATCACAGCCCTGACGGACGTGGATGGGCTCTTCGCGCTTGAGATCGATCCGGTTGATTCTGCAAGGAAGGTTCGGGAACGGGTGGTCGGACCGGTGAGGGGAGTTTTGCCTGATGATGTAGTGCGTGCCATCGAGGAACAGCTATCCGGGGCCTGTACGGTGGAAATTGCGGCTTTTGGGGAATTTACGGAACTTTTGACCGACGGGAAGGTTCTGTCTGATTTCGACCATATCTTGTTCGACACGGCACCGACTGGGCATACAATCCGTCTTTTGAGCCTTCCTGGCGCATGGAGCCATTTTATCAGTGATAACCCCCAGGGGGCTTCCTGTCTTGGTCCCCTGTCCGGTCTGGAACAGCAGAAAGGTCAATATGAGAAAGCGGTCAAAATTCTCTCCGATCCTTCTAAAACAAGGCTGGTTCTGGTCGCAAGGGGACAGAGGTCATCCCTTCAGGAAGCCTTGAGAACGGTTTCCGAACTGAGGTTGGAGGGGTTGTCCGGCAGCTATCTGGTCATTAATGGGTTATTGCCTGAATCGGAAGTGAAAAATGACCCTCTGGCATTGGCGATTTATCAATCGGAACAACGGACCGTCGGAGAGATGGAAGCTTTTTTTTCAGGGTTCAAGGTAGATCGTTTGCCCCTTAAGGGATATAACGTGGTCGGAGTTGGACACCTGAAAGAGTTTTTTTCTCCAGGAGGCGGGTCCTCGGAAGAGAATATTGATAAAATCCAAAATCAGCCGGATTCGTTGCCGTCCGAATGGGTGGAAGGTCTTGAATCATTAGTTGATGGACTCTCAAAGGATGGACATGGTCTTGTCATGATGGTTGGTAAAGGTGGAGTGGGTAAAACCACCATGGCAGCCTCCATTGCCGTGTCCCTGTCCCTGAGGGGATTCCCTGTCCATCTGACAACAACGGATCCTGCTGCCCACCTTCTGAGGACACTTCCTGATGCTCCCCCGAATCTCACGGTCAGCAGGATTGATCCGGAAGTGGAGACAGAGAAATACAGACAGTTGGTCCTGAAGGAAAGGGGCCAAGGTCTCGACAGGGAAGGGCTTTTGATGTTGGAAGAGGATCTCCGTTCTCCCTGTACGGAGGAAATCGCTGTCTTTCAGGCCTTTTCCAGTGTCATCGAGGAGTCCGACCGCAAATTTGTTGTAGTGGATACTGCTCCAACCGGCCATACGCTATTACTGCTCGATGCGACAGGAGCCTATCATCATGAAGTGTCCCGCCACATCAAGGAGGGTGATGAAAGCACGACTCCTATGATGCGTCTTCAAAATCCGGAAAAGACCAAAATCATTGTTGTCAGTTTGCTTGAAACGACGCCGTTGCTTGAAGCATTGTCGCTCGAGGCTGATCTCTTTCGCGCCGGAATCCGGACATGGGCCTGGATTTTCAACAACTGCCTCTCTGTGAGCGGTACCCGATCTCCCCTGTTACGGGAACGGGCCCAGGCGGAAGCGCTCTTGTATGACGAATCCAGAAAAATGATCAAAAAACCAGTGGTCGTGGTGGGAATGCAAGACTCCGAGCCCATTGGGGCAGTGAAACTTCAGGGATTGAGTGAAGGGAATGGCTCTTTTTCCCGGACTTAACATCCCGGTTTCAGACAGAAATAAGGAGAAGGAGTGAAGAACCGGGTCAGTGATGACCCGGGATCTCTTCATTTCTGGAGTTAAAAGCTCCGGAAAGAGCTGACGGAAAATGTTTGGCTTTGAGGACCTAGAAGTCTGTCTGGTCCTTTTGGGTGGAAAGGGGGGAGCGCTCCGGATCGGAAACGGATTCGGGGATGTTCCCCTTTTTGAGTTTATCTTCAAACTGGAAACACATGCGGACCGCTCCGACGGTAGTAACCATATAGGGGGTGAGATAGTTCAGGAAAATCTTCATTGGAGACAGAGGTAAATGGGAGAGGATATTCGGAAACTGATTGATCAGGTTCAGGATGGTTCCGACGATAAAGGACGTAATGATTGCGGTATGGATAACGCTCCTTTTCGTTCCATAAGAAATGCATTCCCGGATCAGATTTTTTCTCATCGTCCATTTCCTGGCATTCGAACCCCCCGCATGAGGAGAACAGGTTTCTTTTTTGAAGCCTATCTCTGTAGCATATCAGATGGTGGGTTTAAGATTCATTTTTCCGGAAGGCTTTTTCAGGCCATCATCATATTCAGGAAGAGGCGAGGAGAATAATAATGAAGACATACGAGTTATCTGGAAAAGGATTGGATCACCTGAAGATTGTCACCAGGGAAAAGCCCTCCCCCAAAAAGGGAGAGGTATTGATCCGGATGAGGGCGGCATCGCTCAATTATCGGGATCTGATGATTGCAAAGGGAGTCTACCGAAGGGAGGTTTGTTATCCTTTGATCCCATTGTCCGATGGTGCGGGAGAAATCGAATCTGTTGGAGAGGGTGTTTCCGGTTTCATTCAGGGGGACCGGGTAATGGGTTCTTTCTTTCCGTTCTTTTTCGATGGACTGGTGGGACCGGAGACAGATCGTAGGGCGCTTGGAGGTGATCTGGACGGGGTTTTGTCGGAATATGTGATTTTGGGATCCGAGTCGGTGGTGAAGATTCCTTCCGGCTGGAGTTTCGAGGAAGCATCGACGCTTCCCTGCGCCGCCTTGACCGCCTGGAACGCTTTGTATGGAGGCATTCCCCTTTTACCCGGACAGACGGTTCTGGTTTTGGGCACAGGAGGAGTCTCCATGTATGCTGCACTTTTTGCCAGAATGGGAGGTGCCAGGGTGATGGCCACTTCCCGCTCTCGAGAGAAGCTTTTGAAGATGAGGGCATTTGGTGTGGAAGATCTGATAGATACCTCCACTTCTCCTGACTGGGATGATCAGGTTCATGCGTTAACGCTTGGTCGCGGTGTCGATCATGTGGTGGATGTTCTGGGAGGGGAGTCCTTCAATCGATCCCTCAGGGCGGTTCGGGTAGGTGGACAGGTCAGTGTCATTGGTGTTCTCTCCGGTACAGCGGGGAATGTGGATACAGCCCTGATCCTTGGAAAAGCCATAGGAGTCCGGGGAATCTATGTCGGAAACCGCCGTCAGCTTGAAGAAATGTCCAGGGCTCTGGAACATGGCTCCCATCGTCCGGCAATCGATGGTGTCTTCTCTTTTTCTGAGGCCAGGGAAGCCTTGATGGCTCTTGATCAGGGAGCGCATTTTGGAAAGATTGTGATCCGTGTATAGACTCATCTGGGATCGGTTTCGATCACAAATGGAGTCTGTGCCATCCGGTTTCTGAAAGGTGTGAAATGATTCCATCATCGGGATTTTGGTTCTCTTCGGGATTGATTTTTGGCGCTGTGGCTGTTTTTATTTTTTTGGGGGTCAGGGAGAGATCCCTGGCAGGGGAAAAACTGGCACTCAGCCTGAAGGTTGAGGAGGAGAAGAGAAAAGTCTCTGAGGCTGACGGTCGTTTGGAGACAATAAAACAGGAGCTCCAGATCATCAGGGACGAGAGAGATGATCTTTCAAGGATGAACGCGGGACTTGAAACAAAAATTGTCCTTGAGAGGAGCCATTTGGAGGAGAAAATATCACTCCTCGAACATGCCAAGGAGTCCATGGGGATGAATTTCCAGAATCTTGCAAACCAGATTCTGGAAGAAAAAACCGCCCGCTTTACAGAGATGAACCAGAGCCAGCTCTCTTTACTTTTGACTCCGCTGGGAGAAAAGCTGAAAGAGTTTGGGGAGAGGGTCCAGCAATCCTCGGAAAAGGAATCCGAGCAGAGGATGCTACTCAAACTCGAAATTTCAAAGCTGATGGATCTGAACTCCATGATGACGCGGGAAACATCAAGTCTCACCCAGGCCCTTAAGGGGGACTCCCGGTCCCAGGGAGCCTGGGGCGAGATGATTCTCGAGAGAACGCTTGAGATGTCCGGACTCAGAGAGAATCGTGAGTTTCGGGTTCAGGCCAGCTTTACAGATGAAGAAGGGGCGAGACTCAGGCCGGATATCATTATCGATCTTCCCGAAGGTCGCCATCTGGTAGTTGACAGCAAGGTTTCTCTGACCGCCTATGAGCGGTCCCTGTCGGAGGCAAACCCGGAAGAAAAAGAACGACAGACACTCCAACACGTGCAGTCTGTGAAAGCGCATCTGAATGATCTTTCGAGAAAAGACTATCGGAATATTCATGCTCTGGAGTCTCTCGATTTTGTGTTGATGTTTATCCCGATAGAGTCTGCCTATGCTTTGGCGGTGGAGACCGATCCGGATCTTGTGGGTGAAGCTCTGGCCAAAAATGTTCTGATTGTGTATCCGGGAACTCTTTTAATGGCTCTTCGGACGATTGCCCATGTCTGGAGATATGAGCACCAAAACCGGAATGCCATGGAAATTGCCCGTCAGGCAGGAGCCCTGTATGACAAGTTTGTGGGCTTTGTCACAGATCTCAAGGACGTTGGAGACAAGCTTGATAAAGCCAAAAAATCGTATGAAACGGCCTATGGCAAATTGTCTGCGGGAAAAGGCAATCTGGTCAGATCTTCCGAGCGTCTTCGGGAGATGGGGGTAAAAACGGGGAAGGTCCTTCCCGAACAGCTTGTTGATGAAGGGTTCAGGCAAGGAGAGGATCGGACAGTCCGAAGTGAGGACGCATCTCCCGAGTTCTTGTAGCGGAACCTTTCCGGAATTGTTGGGGGGAAGCAGGTTGATTGAGCTGCCGGTCGGAGCGATGGTGATGAGGATTCTTTTTTTATTGGCCGATGTTTGCCTGATGGTGTTGAGACCATGATCTCAACACATGTGCTGTTTTTGACGGCCACAATCTTCCTGATCGTTGCTCTGGTTTTATCCCGTTTGGCAGAGGAGTTCAAACTCCCTGACATCCTGTTTTTCCTGGGTCTGGGTGTGGCCATTGGTCCATCGGGCCTTGGACTCCTCTCCTCCGATGGGGGTGATTGGACTCCTGTGGTCTTGTCGATGGGAGCCTCTTTTATCCTTTTTGACGCCGGTCTTGATACCTCGTTCAGGACCCTTCGGAAGCATCGGCGAAGCATCAGTCTTCTGGCAACGTTCGGAGTCGTTCTTTCCGCTTCTCTGACAATGCTGCTTGCAAGATATATCCTGAACCTTTCCTGGGCGGAAGGGGCCCTTCTGGGAGCTATTCTGGCTTCGACCGATCCCACTGCAATCGTCCCGATCCTGAGGTCCCTTCCCATTCCGAAAACAGTGAGGGATATCCTGATGACAGAAGCCGCCCTCACGGATGTAACCGGTGCTCTTTTGACCTTTTCCGTGGCGGAGTTCGCTCTGTCCCACGAGACAACGGGTACATGGATCCGGGATGGACTGATCTCCGTCGGTCTGATTGTTCCCGGGATTCTTGCAGGAGGTTTGCTGGGAGCGCTTTCCGTTATCCTGATCGCTCATACCCGATATGATTATCTTTCGAAAAATGCCCAGATTGTGGGCCTTGCCGCGGTAGGAGGAAGCTACCTTCTCAGTGAGAATTTTCATGCCTCGGGATTTCTGGCTGTTTATGTTCTGGGTGTGGTTCTGGGGAATCCACGGGCTTTTGACCTTGGAATTCGTCAGGGACCACTTCCGGGCATTGCTCGAATCCGTGAAGGAGCCGGAGTGACAGCTTTTTTGGCCAGGGTGGCCATTTTTACCGTTCTTGGGGCTCATATGAAGTTCGGATCGTTTGGTCTTTCACCCTGGCTTCTCGTTCTTTTTATCGCTGGTTTTATCTTCCTTGTCCGTCCGGCTACAATCTTTCTTTTGATTCCTTCGGTCCATACTTCCGGTTTTTCCCGCGACGACCTGATTTTTATGGCTGCAACACGAGAAACGGGAATCATGTCGGCAACCTTGGCTTCGCTCTTTGAGTCGCGCCTTTCGGGAGCGGTTCATGGAGCCGTTTTCTGGACCATTGTCGGGACGATTGTGGTTGGCGGGGGAGTCAAGCCATTTTTGGTCAAAAGGCTTAAACTCTCCAAGGATGTTACGGAAGAGATCCCTGAAAATGTGTAGTACTTTTTTCCATTCCAGAAAGCTTTTGTCGGTTTTTTTATTGGTTTTTCTTGACATAAATAGTTGGTAGGGGTATTTTAACCTTAAACTTATTACAAAAGGGTCAATGAGTGCATACGATTCATGAGAAGAAAAATCTGGTCAACCGTGTCAGGAGAATTCAAGGTCAGCTTTCTGGCATTGAAAAGCTTCTGGAGGCAGGTCGGGATGAGGATTACGCGGTGATCCTTCAGACGGTGGCCTCTTCGCGAGGGGCGCTCAATGGGCTGATGTCCGAATTGATTGAGGGGCATCTGAGAGAGCATGTTCTGGTCAGTCCCGATGGTTCCCTTGCGGATCGTGAGAGGGCGCTTGAATCCATTCTCGGTGTTCTGAAGACCTACCTTAAGTAAATTCCTCTTCTTGAATCCCCTGCGGGCCAAAAGCAATCATTTCCCTCCTTACTGAGGGTATTGTTTCAGTATTGGCTCTTCTCTGTTAGTAGCAAGTAGAGTTGTCCGGTTTTATAGCAAATGAGTTGTCCGCTTTTTTTCATTTGAAAACTCCGGGTTTCCCCGTTCTCAGACATGAGCTTCGACCGGGCGGATTCCGGTCGAAGGAGCTTTGGTTCGTGGTTCCTTTTTCGTTTTTGGAATCTCCGGTTTTTCGACAGGATAGTCGGAAAGCTTCCGGGGTCCATGAAACAGGGAGAGCGATCCGTCGGGATGCCGGTGGATCTTGACTGTGGCCCGGACGTAATGGAGCCGATACCGGTCGGAAGGAATCTGAAGGGTCCGTCCTTCGAAAGACACGCAGTTGTCGTTGCCAACAATCCGTTCGTGGTGCTCACAGAGGATCTCGTCTATAGAGTCTCCGGTCCAGGGAACGAAGGCCGATCCTTCCTCCGGGGCCCGATGGGAAAATTCGGTATTGAAGGCTGGAAGATAGACGTCGGACAGATAGCGGTTGGCCGCTTCCATCGTCGTGATTCCCGCCAGGGCGAGCTCTTTGGGAAGACGCTCCTGATGGGTCCGGAAAGCCCGTTCACTGCGTCCCCGCGCTTCGGGGGAGTAGGCGGCAATCATTTCGATGCCCAGCTGTTTCATCGCCCGTCCAAACTGGGTGAGGTTCTTCTTGTCCACCTTCCCTCCCGCTTCCGGCGTGACCCAGTAGTGGCTGCCCCGGTCTGTGTACAGGGAGGAAGGAAGCCCTTTTTTCCCGATCACCTCCCGTATCCCCTGAAGACTGGATGCGGTTCCCTCCTCCTCCACAAAGAACATGCTGTAATGCTCATTGGTCGCATCATCCATCGTCACCACCAGATCCCAGATCTGTCCGGACACCCAGGGATGACTGCTGGCATCCTGATGGATCATCATCCCTTCCCAGGCCGCACGTTCCCGTCTCTTCCGGTGCTTCCCCTTGCCAGGAGCTTTCCGGACCGCTCCGTTCTCCTGAAGCGTCTTCTTGACCCAGGTATAGCTCCGTTTCCCGCCTTCTTTCCGGTACCAGAAGTGAAAGTGTTTCACGTTCCAGCCATCATGCCGGCTCCGGTACTTTTCGACCAGTCCCAGGGCTTCATCGACCGGGGCCCGTCTCGATGAGGCCTGGGTGAGTCGTTTGTCCAGAATCCCCTGGATCCCTTCCTCCTCGACTCGCCGGACATATCTCCGGAAGGTCCTTTCACTCATCCCGAGAATCCGGCCGGCCTCTTCCTGAGTGAGGCATCCTTTCTTCCATTCATTCCAGGTGTCTTCAAAACGCATCTTCCGGATCTCCTGTAGCACATTTGTTCGGTCCATTCTGGCTCCTCCTCGGACCCATTATGGAACCGGACAAGTCTTGCGCTACAAAACCGGACAGATTATGTGCTCCCTACACAGTATTGGCTCTTCTCTTGCATTGAGACCGATCCTGTTTGTATAATGAGACTACATATCAAACAGTTGAAAAGAGGTGGATCATGAAAATGGGTCAGATGGTCAGTTTCGTGTCCAGGGGACTTATCCTGGTAACGGTTCTTCTTTCTGGTGTCGGTTGCGCTGCGATGACTGAGCCGAAGGTCAAGGCTTATATACAGGAAAAGAAAGCCTATGCTGATATCAAGAAAGGAAACCTTGAGCAGGCGGCTGTCGAGCTGAAGCTTGCGCTTGGGAATGATCCCACCGAGCCTACGATCCTGAACAATCTGGCCTATATCGAATTTACGCAGGGTCACTTTGACAAGGCGATCGGATTCCTTGAGCAGGCTCGCGCCCTCAGAAACGATGACAATGATGAGCCCTATATCATGAACGAAGCCCGCATCCTGATCGCGCATCATGAGTACCATCATGCCCTGGCCCTCCTTTCCCTGATCGAGCCAAGACATTCCTGGCCAAAAGGGTACCAGAAGATCATGGCGGAAGCCCTTCTCCATAATGGCCAGTCATCACGTGCCCTTGCCATTTTGCTCGACAGGCGCAATCTGAATCCGGAGCAATCTCACCCATAACCCCTTCCAAAGATGCGTAAGGCCAGGAGTTCATTTATGATACGCATTTTGCGTGGGGTCCCTTTTTTTGCCTTTGCTTTGATCCTGTCCGTTCTTCTTTTCCCCTCCAGGGGTTTTTCGGATCCAACAGCGATCTCTCCCGGATCGGGGGGCATGGCGTTACCCTTTCCATTCTCAAGCGATGAGGATATTTCGAAGGGTTTTCAGGCTCTGGCTCCACCATTTCTTCCATGGGGTCCCAATACAAGCGGGCCATTTTTCACAGGAACCGCCGAAGTGGAACCGATCGGTTCCTGGTACCTGGAGCCCTTCGTCTACGACTCGATCTCTCCGGGTTCATCTTCCTACTATATGCCAATGAGACTTGCCGTTGGCCTTGGTCATAATCTTGAACTCGATACCTTTATTCCCCTTATCGATAATGTGGAGGGGCCACCGATCACTCCTTCAGGTCAAAGTGCGAACCATTTTGGAGTGGGGAATACCCATTTTGAAGTCAAATGGCAGATTGCTTCTGACGAGGATGTCTATTTACCCTTAGCCCGACCATCGGTGGCACTCACTTTCGACTTTTGGGTTCCAAGCGGCCAGTACCAGAACCTGAACCCCCAACAATATGGTGCCGATCAGCTGGGGAATGGAACCTTCAATGAGGCGATCATGCTTCTTGTGAGGAAGCATGTGAAGCCCTTCATGTTTTATCTGCAGGTTGGTGACATTGTTGAAAACCCCACCACGGTGGGAGCGGGGTATGGATACAATAACGGGATTACCCAGAATGCATTGCCCAATGACCATGTGGTTGACGGAAACCTTTTATATTATGCCGGTGCGTTTGAGCATGTGATCAATACGGAATGGGGTGCCGGGTATCTTCTGGAGGTTTATGGAGAATCCCAAAGTGGTCAAAACCTCCTTTTTGGGGCGGCCAATGCTCCTGCATGGTCATTTTTATGGGCAGCTCCGGAGCTTGAGGTAACCTGGCCTCATACCCAAAAACTCTCCGCAACATGGGGGGCTGGTGTTGCTCTTCCTGTCTATCAGTCTGATTATCCCCGCACGGTGACTCCTATGGGAACGGTGACTGTTTACTTCAATGGTCCATTCGGTTACCGGGGGCAATGATTGTTCGGTTTCTATCACATCTGGAAACGATATGACCATCAGTCTGCTTGCTGCTTTGGACTTTTTCCGGGGATGTCCAAGGAGTGTTCCTTTCTGGTATGATAGCCCCAGTCAAGATCTGTCCTCTTCATTTTTGTTCTGTTTGGCAACCCGGGATAATTTTGGTGTGACAATGAAACAAGGCCTTTCCTTTAATCATTTTTGCAGGAGGTTTTGAGACGGCGACAGTCTCACTTCGATCAATATTAGGAGGATCCGATGCGTTCTACCCGTTATTTCCGGGCCCGCCTTCTGGCTATGGTCACTCTCCTTTCCTTTTCGCTGACATCTTGTACTTCATTTTATACGGCCAAACCGGTTCCATTGTCTCCACCATCACAGCTGACGATTCATGCAACTGTTCCAAAAACCAATCTTTTGGTCGGAGTGCGTCCTTATAACACTCCCCACATGATCCATAAGCTCTTCGATCATAATGGTCTTTGGCGAATGCATATTCTTCCCCTCCAGATGTCCTTCATGTCGACGGATCTCCGGCCCACCACATTTTTGATCAAATCTTCCTATATCGTTGTGGATGGACACTACTATCCGTCCATCGTTCCCAACGAGGCGTTTGATATCTCCTGGCAGGCCAAGCATCCGTATATTCTCGTCAAGCAAACCTTCTATTATACAGGTTTGATTCTTTTCACCCTTGTTACCCTGGGATTAGGTTCGGTGATCTGGGTGCTCCCAACCCCATTTGGTGAACCAACACCACAGAATGATCCTTTTGGAAGAGACTTGACCTTCAAGGCTTTTGACAAGAATGTAACTCTTCAGAGTGGAGCGCTCAGGGGAGGGTTCCTGTATTTTTCTCTTCCCGAAAAGAACATGAATCTGAAAGGTGCCCAGCTGGTACTCCATTTTTCGCAAAAATCTCCCGCTCCGATCGAAAGGACATTGATCATTCCCCTGAAACCGGGTCTCCATCTTGATAACAACCTTTTGAAACAGATTTTTCACGGGTTTTTCTAAAAAAAGAGAAAAGCAGAGAGGATATGCCGGCATCTCCCGCACGGGAGACGCCGGTTATTGTCATGAGCAGCCGTCATCCGATGGATGGAGGGTTGGGCTGTCAGACCGGATTGGGTGCGATCAGTTCGATTTCATAACCTTCCGGGGCATCGATAAAGAAGAAGGTTGTGTTTCTTCCGCGTGTTGGTCCGTCGGTAATGGGGACGCCGAGTTTTTCCAATCGGGAGAGCGTTTGTTCGAGGTTTTCGACGGAGAAGGCGAGATGAACAAGATCAGGGGGAACGACAACATCGCCCGAACCGGAGAATTCCGCGATTTCAATTTCTTCTTCTGAGCCTGGTACGGTGAGATAGGCGATTTTGGATCCCCGGGGGGATGTGTGGTGTGAGGCAAGGGTCAGTCCAAGAATCTCCGTATAAAATCGGACCGTTCTTTCAAGGTCTGAGACTCTGAATCTTGTATGAAGAAGTTTTGTCACAAGCGGTTTTTCCAAAATGGTTCTCCTTTATGAGTCCTTATTAATCCTCAAGCGTGGAGGTGTCTCCTTCTGGAAGACCCAGCTCACGCGCCTTTAAAACCCTTCTCATGATTTTTCCGGAGCGTGTTCGGGGCAACCATTCCGTGATCTCGATTTCATCCGGCATGGCGATGGCTCCCAGCTCTTCCCTGACATGCTGGCGTATCCTGAGCTCAAGATCAGGGGTCCGTTCGGCATCTTTTCTCAGGATGACAAATGCCTTGATGACCTCTCCCTTGAGCTCGTCCGGTTTCCCGATGACAGCGGCTTCGGAAACGCAGGGGTGGGAAACCAGCGCGGATTCGACTTCGGCGGTTCCAAGCCGGTGTCCTGCCACCTTGATCACATCATCGACACGTCCGATCATGTGAAAAAGTCCGTGATGGTCCCGCTTTGCGGAATCTCCCGAAAAATAGACTCCCGGAATTTCCTCCCAGTATTTCCTGTAGCGTTCGGGATCTCCGTAGACGGTTCTGAACATGGATGGCCAGGGCTGACGGACGATCACGAAGCCAGCCTCTCCCGGAGCAACACTTTCTCCCTGGCGATTGACCACATCGGCGACGACTCCGGGAAACGGACGGGTCGCTGAACCTGGGACAAGCGGAACGCCGGGAAGAGGCGTGATCATATGCATTCCTGTTTCTGTCTGCCACCAGGTATCCATGATTGGAAGACGACCTCCTGTTACTTCCCGGAACCAGAGCCAGGCCTCCGGGTTGATCGGTTCTCCAACCGATCCCAGAAGCCTCAGGGAGGACAGGTCGTATTTCTCTGGCCATTGTTTTCCGAGACGCATCTGGAGTCGGATCGCTGTGGGGGTGGAATAGAAAACGGTGACACGATATTTCTCCACAAGGTGCCACCATCGTCCGGGATCCGGATAGTCGGGGGATCCTTCAGCCAGAAGAACCGTGGCTCCGTTCAGGAGAGGTCCGTATACGATGTAGCTGTGGCCGGTAATCCACCCCGGATCGGCGACGCAAAAGAAGACATCATCGTTATGGATGTTGAAGACCCACCGGGTGGTCAGAAAGGTTCCAACCATATATCCCGGGTGGGTATGGACAATCCCTTTGGGTTTTCCGGTGGTTCCGGAGGTGTACAGGATGAAGAGGGGATCGTCAGTTGTGCAGTCGACAGCTTTGAAAAAGCCGGAGGATGCATGCTTTTTCAGGAGAGAATCGAAGGGGATCTCTCCTGTTTCAAGCTCAAGATCCGGGTTTTCACGACGGATGACAATGGTCTTTTCAAGGGAAGTAATCGCTTTTTTGGCTTCTCTTGCCGTGTCGAGCAGAGCGATGCGTTTTCCTCTCCGGTAGGCGCAGTCGGCGGTGATGAGAAGCCTCGGCTCAGAGTCTTCCATGCGGCTTTTCAATGCGCCGGCAGAGAAGCCGGAAAAGACGACTGTGTGGACAAGTCCGCTTCTGGCGCATGCGATCATTGAGATCACCTGTTCCGGAGTGGGTGGAAGAAAGATTGTAACCCGGTCTCCCTTTTTAAGCCCCATTTCGGCAAAACTGTGGCAGAGACGGTTGGTCTCGTCCATGATGCGACCATAAGTGTAGACCCGTTCGCTGCCATCGTCGGCCACGGCGATGAGCGCGACCTTATTGGAAAGTCCTTCATCAATATGCCGGTCGAGCATGTTGGTCGTGATGTTTGAGAGACTTCCGGAAAACCAGCGGGCCTCATAGGTTTTTGGGTTCCAGTCGAGAACCCTGTCCCACTTCCGGCTCCAGCGAAAGTCTTCCGCTATCTTCCCCCAGAACTGTTCCGGATCCCTGATCGATTCGTCATAAATCGTCTGGTAATCAGACACATGGAGGGTTTCAAGAAGATCCGGGTCCGGAAGGAAAGGATTGCTTTCGGTAAGGGATTTGGGGCTGTCAGCTGGATTGTCCATTCAAGAATCCTCGTATTGGGGGACGTTTTAGTCGTCGATAGGGTCAGAAGAGTTTCTGCAGAAAAAGGAATAAGACATTCTATTACAGAAAGTGTTTGATGAACACCTGCAGGAGTTTTTTTGTGGAAGTCATCAAACCTTGATCACCAGCTGCAAAACACAGAACATGCTTGGGGGGGAGAGAAAGATTTCAGACAGGGACAATCTCCTGAATGTTCTGAAATTGGTTTCTCTCTTCTTCGAAGACTCTTTTTAATAAGGAGATTTTGTGGACTTCATAAAAATAGGATGAAACGGAATCGAATCATGATTGGTTTCCGGAAGAAGGTCAGGCTGGTACAAGATTGGGAGCCGGTAGAGTGGTCTCAGCGTTCTGGCATAAAAAGCGGGATCCTCGTCGAGAGAAGTCCCGCTCTGAAAGGAATCGAAATCGTCTGATCTTACAGTTTACTCAGAAGGTCCTTCTGTTTCCTGGTGGAAATGATTCCCATCAGGAGAATCCCTGTTCCGAATAAAAGCATTGTGGAAGGTTCAGGTGTGGATGAAATGTTGGGAGTTGCAATAAATCCGCTAGACCCTGAATCATTGCCATAGCGCCCTACGATGGCGCCTGCTCCGTTGATACCGGTCGCTTGGGTAATATAATTTCCTGTCAAAGCGATCGTCGTGAAAATACCATTCTGGTCGAGAAATCCGTAAGAACCGGAATTATTGCTGTAGCCTCCCACGATGGCACCCGCTCCGTTGATCCCGTAAGCAGTGGTCCCTAGAGTCGCATTTGGGTCAATGATGTTTGTGTAGGAGCCATTCTGATAAAGAAATCCATAAGAACCGGAATTATTGCTGTAGCCTCCCACGATGGCGCCTGCTCTGTTGATCCCGTAAGCAGAGGTCCCTAGAGTCGCATTTGGGTCAATGATGTTCGAGTAGGAGCCATTCTGGTCGAGAAATCCGTAAGAACCGGAATTATTGCTGTAGCCTCCCACGATGGCACCCGCTCTATTGATTCCGTAAGCAGAGGTCCCTAGAGTCGCATTTGGGTCAATGATGTTCGAGTAGGAGCCATTCTGGTCAAGAAATCCGTAAGAACCGGAATTATTGCTGTAGCCTCCCACGATGGCACCTGCTCCATTGATTCCGTAAGCAGTGGTCCCTTGAGTCGCATTTGGGTCATTGATGGTCGTGTAGGAGCCGTTCTGGTCGAGAAATCCGTAGAATCCGGAATTATTGCTATAGCCTCCCACGATGGCACCCGCTCCATTGATTCCGATCGCTACTGTACACAGTCGCATTTGGGTCATTGATGGTCGTGTAGGTATATACGGTGGCCTGGGCCACTTCTCCGGCATACAACATCATTATTGTCATGAATAAACCAACCAGCCGATTTCTTTTAAAGCCCATGGTGAGAGTCTCCTTGGATATATTTGTTTTTCCGTGACAGAAATAAAGAGGGAATGCTGAACCAGCTTCAAATTTCTCAGGAGGAACGCAAGCAAATTCCGTGCGACCAAAAATGTCTCGTGCAAAATGGGATAATCCAAAATGTGTTGACTGATTTTAAATGGACAAAAAAAATCGGTAACGCTCATTGAAACCAGGTGAGATGAAAAAAATCTTGACACGTGTAAAAGTTATGGACATTTGAGAAGACTCTCTGATCCACAGGAAGCATGATGAGTGCTCATTTTGAGTCCAGCATAAGAAAATCTGGTTTTAATGCATGTTATGGACCTTATTTTTTGCCTTGAATGTTCTGGCGGCCAGGATATGCTTGCACTCACAATTTTCTCCGATCCTTGCCCCCGCCAGACTCCCGTCCTAGAATGGATCTTGTCGATCATGTCCAATGAATTTATTGTCTGGAGGAAATATCGTTATGGAAAATGGAGTGCTGGAAGATACAGCAAAGATGGATGATCCAATGGTGGTTGCCGGCATTTCCTTCCGTTCCCGTCTTTGGGTCGGAACAGGGAAATATCGGGATTTTGAGCAGACCAGAGAGGCGATTCTCGCCTCGGGAGCGGATGTGGTTACCGTGGCTGTCCGTCGCGTGAACATTTTGAAAAAAGATGAGCCCAATCTTTTGGACTACCTTCCCACGGACAAGTTCAAGATTCTTCCGAACACCGCCGGCTGCTATTCAGTCGAAGATGCTTTGCGCTATGCGAGACTCGCACGTGCCGCCGGTATCTCCGATATGGTCAAGCTTGAGGTTCTGGGGGATCAGAAAACACTTTTTCCGGATGTCATAGGACTTCTCGAGGCGGCAAAGATCCTGGTGAAAGAAGGGTTCATCGTTTTTCCTTACACCAATGATGATCCTATCCTGGCCAAGAAGCTTGAAGATGTTGGGTGCGTCGCTGTCATGCCGCTGGCCGCTCCGATCGGTTCAGGCCTCGGGATCCGGAATCCCTATAACCTGAGGATCATTCAGGAAACAGTATCGGTTCCGATCATCGTGGATGCGGGAGTCGGAACGGCTTCCGATGCTGCAATTGCCATGGAAATGGGTGTTTCAGGTGTTTTGATGAATACGGCTATTGCAGAAGCCAGGGATCCTGTAAGGATGGCAAGAGCCATGCGCTACGGCGTCCTTGCCGGACGGGATGCCTACCTTGCAGGTCGGATGGGCAGAAAGCTTTACGCCAATGCCTCGAGTCCACTTGAGGGGATGCTTGAAATGCCTTCTCCGGGAGCCCGCTCCTGAATCCCCCGAAGGAGAAGTCCTCCTTTCGGGATGTGATGGAGATTTTACCGCTTCTGTTTGTGACTCCGGAGGATCTTCCAGCAAAAGTCATTGTATCCCGGGTGCAGGAAGCGGTCAGTGGTGGTGTGAGTGCTGTCGTTCTCAGGAGAAAAAATGGCCCGGTCCGGGATTTCCTGGATCTGGGCTATCTTTTGCGGGATAGCCTCGGGGAGGAATTCCCGATCATTGTGAATACCCGTTTGGATATGGCTCTTTCGATTCACGCTATCGGACTGCATCTGCCGGAAGATCATATCCCCATGGATGTCATCCGAAAAAAAAAACCGGACAATTTTCTTCTGGGTGTATCCTGCCACAGCCGAGAGTCAGTGATGAGGGCACAAGCCGAAGGGGCGGACTATGTTTTTTTTGGACCGGTTTTTGAAACTCCGTCCAAGCTGGCTTATGGCCCTCCCCAGGGGCTTAAGCTCCTGGAACAGGTTGTGGCAGAAGCGGAGATCCCGGTTGTTGCCATCGGGGGGATCCATCAGGGGAATATTGAATCTGTCAGGAAGACGGGGGCTTCAGGAGTCGCTATGATTGGAGATCTTGCCTATTCAGCCGATCCGAAGGCCAAGGCTTTTTCCCTTCGGGGTGGATGGACCCGGGGAGGGTCGGTATGAAGAATGCTATTTCGATTTTCATGTTGAATATTCTGTTTGCTGTTTCACCGTTTTCGTTGGCGATAGCTTCAGAGTCTGACATGGACTCATCTCCGGTGCAGGTTGTCCTGGGAGGAACACTTCTTGTCAAAGAGGGGGGTGAACACCATTGTCAGGCGGCAAGCTTTTTGGGTCGTCAGGCGCGTTTTCTCAAGCCGCCGGCCCGTTGGAGCTGGTCAAAAGGCCAGGAAAAGTGGAGGGTTTCCCTATTGGGGGTGGACTTTGCGGATCATCCTGGAATTCATACGCTCCGCTTTATTGGTTGTCCGGGTGTTTCCTCCCGCTCGATTCTGGTCGTGAACCGCCATTTTATGACAAGTCGTCTTCATGTGAAAAAGTCTTTCGTTCACCCTCCGAAATCCTTTTTCGACCGGATAAGACGGGAGTCCCGGGAAATTCATCAGGGATTGGCAGAGCGAACGGGGATCGCATTTCAAGAACCCTTTGTCATGCCGATCAATGGCCGTATTACCCATGATTTCGGGGCGATCCGGATTCTGAACGGAACCCCGCTTTCAAGACATTCCGGAGAGGATATTGATGGTCCGGAAGGGTTGCCGGTCAAGGCGGCAAACACAGGCCGTGTAGTGATTGCGGACAGGTTTTATTACGATGGGAATATGGTCATTCTGGATCACGGGGGAGGTCTTTTTACAGAATACCTGCACCTCTCAAGGATTCGAGTGAAAAAGGGCCAGCGTGTCAGACAGGGTCAAGTGGTTGGAAATCTAGGCCACACAGGCCGTGTCACCGGCCCGGTCCTCCATTATGGGGCGGTTTTGGGAAACGCCCACGTCAACCCGCTGCTTTTGTCGAAATTTCCCGTGGCGGTTCTGGAAATCCCGTGACACTTCCGGTGGTCTGGGCTATTGGGGGGATTGATCCATCCGGTGGTGCGGGGATTTACCAGGACCTGAAGGTCATGTCATGGTCCGGAGTCCATCCGATGGGGATTCCGGTGGCGCTCACATCTCAGAATATTGATCATGTCCGTGAAGTGTTGTCTGTCGATCCTGACTTTATCCTCAGAATGGCTGGAGCCCTTCTGGAGAGACATCCTCCCCGGGGTGTTAAAGTTGGTCTCCTGCCGGAGCATGCTTTGAGTGCAGTCATCGGTATCTTGAATGATCTTGACGATGATGTTTTTGTGGCTGTCGATCCGATCTTCAGGTTCGGATCGGGTGATCCCTTTCTTGATGAGGCCTCTTTCCGGGAGATGGCCACCTGCATTTTCCCCTTGGCGGACATGGTCCTTCCGAATATTCCGGAAGCCGAAGTTCTTCTGGGGAGTCCTCTTCTTCCGGGAGCGTCCGGTCTGATGGATGGAGCTTTAAAGATCCGGGATCTCTATGGTCCTGTGTCCGTCTATCTGAAAGGGGGGCATCGGGAGGGCAGGGTCAGGACGGATGTTTTTGTTGATCAGACTGGTTGTTTTGTCCTTGATCGCAACGAGGTCAATATCCCGTCGCTTCATGGCGGCGGGTGCACATTGGCCAGTCTCCTGGTTTCGGAAATCGTAAGGAGTCCGGATTCCCCGATCCGGGATCTTTTGGATTCTCCAAGGAATATCTTTCAGAGGGCTCTCGAATGGGAATCCTCCCGTCCGGGAAATGAGAGGAGAACATTTGAGAGATTTTTCTCAACTCCATATGGAGACTGACGGTTCTTGTTCCCGGAAGTTTTCCTGTTGTTTATGTTTTCCCTGTGATAGAATTCATCCTCATTCCTGACATTTCTATTGTTTTCCCGGAAGGATTCAGGCAGCCTGCTGGCCGCTTCCATTCTGGATGTTTCCCGGTCTTCGGGCAGAAAGGGGAGTATGGTTTTGGAGCCGACCTTTTCCACCCTTTATGATAAATGGGAAGCCATCTCCGCTGAAGGAAGATGGGAAGAAGCCCTTTCGTTTTGTGATGAGCTTTTTGTATCCGCAAGGCAGTCCCAGCGACCCACCTTTTATTTGAAAGCCAAAAAAGCTCGTGGCATCAGTTCGTTCTGGTGTGGTCATTTCCAGACGGCCCAGCAGGATTTGAGGGAAAGCATCGATCTTCCTTCCAATCATAATGAACCGACCCATTCTATTGGTGGTTCGGCGACGCTTTCAGTCTGTCAGGCCTATCTCTCCCTTCTTCTTGCCATCTTTCTCGAATCAAAAGAGGCTTTTGACTTTCATCACAGCTCACCTGATCTGGCCAGACTCTCCGAAAATCCGCTGATCATGGCTCAGGTGATGGCGGCAGAGAGCTTTTTTCACCGGCTCCGCCGGGAGATTGCTCCAACCTTGCGCCATGCTAATCTTCTGAAGGATCACTGCCGTGCACATGGCCTCCGTTTTTGGTATTCCCAGGCGGGTATCCTTTCCGGGTGGGCGAAATGCCTTTCCGGTGAAAAGGAGGAGGGGATGAAGGAGATGGACCGCCACCTTTCGGAGCTTTCCGGAGGCAACTTTGATGTTTTGGCTCTTTTGTCCGTTTCAGAGGGATTTCAGATGATGAGAGACGCGGATCAGGCCATCGCATTTCTTGAGCGGGCCCTTTCCCGCTCTTCGGAGACGGGAGACCGGGCCCTTTTATCGGAAATGTGGAGAGTCATGGCGGAACTTCTCTCCATGAAAGAGCGTCCGGAGGGGGAGATTCTCCAGTCATTCGAAAGAGCTATTTCCATTGCCGGGGAAAATCCTTCTCCTCTTTTTTTGGTCAGGGCCACACTCTCTCTCGACCGTTGGGAAAAAAGTCGGGGTGGTTCGAACCCATTGACGGGGATGAGTCTTGCCCGACTTGATTCCCTTTATCGCGACAAGCTTCCCGAGCATGATCTCTCCGCCATGGATTTTGCGATCTCTCCTGACAGTCGTGAAAATAAATTATAGCGGGGTCCTCCCCTCGACCAAACAGAAAATCCGCGAAAGACCGGAACGTTACGCCTTTTGGTCCGGTCCAAATGACTGGAGAACCATTGGAACCTCTCGCCTATGGGCTTTACGAGGCACTTCTTGATGAGAGACTGAAAGAAATTTTCCGTCTTCACCCTGATCTTCACCCGGTTTTTGGAAAAGTCGATCCCGAAGAAGAACCATCGCGCTATGTTTCATTCGTTTCTCAAGTCCTCAATCAGGCTTTACAGGAATCCCCGCCAGAAAAACGGATACGTCTGGTGAATCATCTTCTGGAACAAATTGTTCTTGATGGTGGTCTTGATGATTTCAGGGACAAGCGGCTGGTCCCTGATGAAAAAAGCCTTCTTCTCGAAGTCACCCCGCCCCACTATTCGGGAAGGACCGGTCTTCCCCGTCCCCAAACCCCCCTTGCGAAAAGCTCTCTTTTTACGGGTTCTCCGTCTGAACCCCAGCTTGCCCATGAGTTGCTGGAGGAAATGTACTCGGCTGATCGGGTGGATATTCTGGTATCGTTCATCAAATGGTCCGGACTGAGACTATTGATGGAAGGTTTTGAGGATCTCTTGAAAAACAGGGTCCCTGTTCGCTTCATTACAACCTCCTATATGGGGGCTTCCGATCCGCCGGCTGTTGAATGGCTTTCTCGCCTGCCAAATGTTGAGATACGGGTTTCCTATGACACCCAGCGGACCCGCCTTCATGCCAAGGCCTATCTTTTCCACCGCCTGTCGGGATTCTCCACCGCATATATCGGTTCCTCGAACATGTCCCATCCGGCAATGAGCAGCGGTCTTGAGTGGAATCTGAAAGTGACAGCCCAGGATATGGGACATATCCTGGAGAAGTTTCGTGTGGAATTTGAGACTTACTGGAACAGTAAAGAGTTTGTCCCTTTCGGTCGTGATCAGAATGAAACATTCAGAAAAGCCATCTTACAGGCGAGAAAACCCGACAAACATCGGGAGGCTTTTTTCTTCGATTTGCGGCCGCATCCTTTTCAGGAAAGGATTCTGGAAGCTCTTGACCGTGATCGCCTTGTTCATGGACGGAAGAGAAATCTGGTGGTTGCTGCGACAGGGACCGGAAAAACCGTTGTGGCCGCCTTTGATTTCAGGCGGTTCCATGAGCGGAAAAATCGACAGGCCAGACTTCTGTTTGTTGCGCACAGGGTGGAAATTCTTGAACAGGCACTGGCCACATTCCGAAATGTCCTTCGGGATCATACTTTTGGCGAAATCCTTGGAGGGGGTTACGAACCCTCACGTCTGGATCATCTTTTTTGCTCAGTGGGAATGTTGTCTTCCCGGAGGCTCTGGGATCGACTCAAAAGCGATTTTTACGACTTCATCGTGGTTGATGAAGTCCATCATGGTCCTGCGGGAAGTTATCGACCTCTCTTTGAGCACTTTTCTCCGGAAGTCCTTCTGGGGCTTACCGCGACTCCGGAAAGAATGGATGGGGAAAGTGTCGCTTCCGATTTCGGCAATCGGTTTTCCGCAGAGATACGGTTGCCCGAAGCGCTGGAAGAAAAGCTTCTTTGTCCGTTTCAATACTTTGGAGTGGCAGACCCTGTTGCATTGTCAGAGGACCGTTTCTGGAAAAATGGGCGGTTTGATGTTTCCGCACTGGAAAATGTTTACACCGGTGATGATGTTTTGGCGAAAAACCGGCTGGAAGTGATCCTGTCCTCACTCGATCGATATCTTCCGGACCGATCTTCTCTTAAGGGAATCGGTTTTTGCGCCAGCCAGAAGCATGCGAGATATATGGCTGAGCAGTTTAATCGTCGAGGCATCTTGTCGAATGTCATCTTGTCGGATGTCAATAATCCTGAATGTCGCAATCGTCTGGATGATCTGTCTTCGGGGAAACTGACGTTTCTTTTCACTGTGGACAAGCTGAGTGAGGGAATCGATTTGCCATCGGTGAATGCTGTTCTTTTTCTCCGTCCCACAGAGAGTCTGACGGTGTTTCTGCAGCAGTTGGGGCGTGGCTTGCGCCATGCCCCGGAAAAAGACTGTCTCACTGTCCTGGACTTTGTTGGTCAGGTTCATCGGAGATACCGGATCGATACCAAACTGAAGGCCCTTCTTCCTCACCATCGCTATTCGATTGAACGGGAAGTTCTGGAGGATTTTCCCCATCTTCCCCCTGGTTGCTCGATCCGCCTTGACCGGATTGCCCGGAAGCAAGTTCTTGAAAATATCCGTGAGAACCTGAAAAACTTGTCGGTGGTCATTCCAGAGCGACTGGAAACCTTCGAGTCTGAAACGGGTCGCCCTCTCACTTTTGGAAATTTTGTCACGTACCACGATATCGAGCCGGACATTCTCCTGTCCTCCAGAAGCTGGAGTGAGTGGAAATCAAGGGCTCGTCTTGCGTTGGTGCCAAAAGATCCGGATCTCACCCTTCTTCGGGAATCACTGATTCATGCCTCTTTCATGAATGATCCGGAGGAAATTCGGGTGATGAAAAAAACCATCACCTGTCTTCAGCAAAAAGATATTCAGCAGGCGCTCTCCATTTCGGGAAACTGGGGAGCACCGATCCATCGGAGACTTTGGCGGAAAAAAGGCAGCCTTCTCAAGATGGCTTCCCTGGAGGATTCTTTCGGGCGTCTTTGCAGGAATCCTTCCATTCTTTTTGATCTTCAGGAGATTTTGGACTGGGCGCTGGAGAACAGTGATGCAAGTCCGAGTGTTCCGGAGCTTCCTTTCAGGACATCGCTTCGTCTTCACGGGCGCTATGGAAATGAAGACCTGCAGGGGGTCCTTGGCCACTTTTCCATTGAAACTCCGGGGCTACGGGGTGTTGGAGTCATTCCCTTCAAACAGATCAAAACCTATGCGCTTCTTGTCACCTTTGGAAAAACGGAAAAGGACTTTTCCCCGACAACAATGTATGCGGATTACCCGATTAACCAGAGCCTCCTTCACTGGGAGTCCCAGTCCGATACGAAAGCTTTATCCGAAAAAGGACAAAATCTGATCGAACACAAGAAGCGGGGATACACGATCCTTGTTTTTGCCCGCGATGTGAAGAAAAGGAATCAGCATACAGTGCCCTTCACCTATCTTGGTCCGGTCGAATGCGAGAGCCATGAAGGGGAGAGGCCCATCCGGATGATATGGAGGTTGCTCTACCCGATGCCTGCTGACATGTTTGAAAACAACAGGCGGGGCGGATGATGCTCATTCTGGAAAATGTGATCCAAAAAAGGGTCCATAAAGAGAGGGCACCCTCATATCCGTCTCTCTCTTCCCTCCTGGAGGCGGTTCGAGGCTGTCGGGCCTGTGAATCCTCTTTGCCGATGGGCCCCAGACCCGTTCTGGCCTGCGATGAGCGTTCGAGAGTCCTGATTGTGGGGCAGGCACCTGGTCTCCGCGTTCATGAAACCGGTATCCCCTGGAATGATCGGAGCGGGGAGCGTCTGAGAGAGTGGATGGGGATTGACCGGGAGACTTTTTATGACGCGTCGCGTATTGCAATCATTCCAATGGGGTATTGCTATCCTGGCAAGGGGGAGCGGGGTGACCTGCCTCCCAGAACAGAATGCGCATCCATGTGGCTTGGGGAACTTTTAAAGTGGCTTCCCCGGATTGAACTTTGTCTTCTTCTCGGTCTTTATTCCCAGCGATATTTCCTGGGAGATGGCCTGTCCTTGACGGACAGGGTTTTCTCATGGCGTTCCTACCCTTCCGGAGTCATTCCCCTTCCTCATCCATCACCAAGGAATGCCCTCTGGTTCAAGAAGAATGAGTGGTTTTCCAAAGAACTTCTCCCGGATCTCAGGTTGAGGGTGGGGAAAGCTCTTTCGGCATGTGACGAAAAGCCACTCATTGGCGATCCGGCAGAAGAGAGTTTACCCAAACTCCCTAAACGCATTGGTCGCAAGAAAAATCCACCGCATGATCTCGCTGGATGAGGCCAAGATTTGACAAGGATTCATTCTTATACTACTGTGTCAGACTACGGTTTTTTGTTTTAGCCCGACTGAAAAAAGAATTTTATTTTCCAACATGAGCTGTTATATGGTTTATTTTGGCGGATCGGGATATGTTGGAGTGTTGGGGGAAACTGATTGGCTCAGGTTGTCGTTCAAGATAAGGGAGATCTGAAAGCACTTCGCCACAGTGCTGCCCATACATTGGCCCAGGCGGTGAAGCGTCTTTTTCCGGAAGCCAGGGTTGGTGTCGGTCCCGCTACGGATGATGGCTTTTATTATGACTTCCATTATTCCCGTCCTTTTACTCCCGAGGATCTTGTCCGGATAGAGGACGAGATGCGGAAGATCATCTCTCAGGGGCTTGTGATTGAGCGAAGACCGGTTTCCAGGGAAGAGGCAGTAGCCCTTTTTTCCGGGATGGATGAGCCATTCAAGCTTGAATTGATTTCTTCGATTCCGGACGAGGCAGAAATAACGGTTTACGAGCAGGGGGAGTTTGTCGATCTCTGCAGGGGCCCTCATGTGGCCGGGACCGGTGATATTCCTGCCATCAAGCTACTCACCACATCCGGAGCCTACTGGAAAGGGATCGAGTCAAACCCGTCCCTTCAGCGGATCTATGGGACAGCTTTCTGGTCAGAGGCCGATCTTGCCGCACATCTTCTGAAGCTTGAGGAGATTCGCCGGAGGGACCACAGGAAGCTTGGCCGGGAACTGGACCTTTTCCGGACCCTGGATGAAAAAGGGGCTGGTCTGGTCCTGTGGCTACCAAGGGGGAGCCGGGTCCGTCGCATCCTTGAGGATCTCTGGAAGTCCCTCCATGACCGCCACGGCTACAAGTATGTCTACTCTCCGCATATTGCGAGACTCGACCTCTGGAAGCAGTCCGGTCATTGGGATTATTATCGGGACAGCATGTTCTCTCCGATGGAAATCGAAGGGGTGGAATATGAGCTGAAGCCGATGAACTGTCCCTTTCATATCATGATTTTCCGTGAGAGCGTGAAGAGCTATCGGGATCTTCCCATTCGCTTGTCCGAGCTTGGAACTGTCTATCGATACGAGCGTTCGGGCACACTCCATGGCCTGATGAGGGTTCGGGGCTTTACCCAGGATGATGCCCATCTTTTCTGCAGGCCGGAGGACTTGGCGTCAGAAATCGAGAAGGTCCTTGTATTGGTGGACGAAATGATCGGCCGTTTCGGTTTTACCGACCGGACGGTCTATCTGTCCACCCGGCCGGAGAAATCGGTCGGTTCTGACGAGCATTGGAAGATGGCGACGGATGCCCTTGAAAGTGCTCTGATCAAATCGGGGATTCCGTATCAGACTGATCCTGGGGAAGGCGTTTTCTATGGCCCCAAGATCGACATCAAGTTCCATGATGCGATCGGCCGTTCCTGGCAGCTTTCGACCGTTCAGGTGGATTTCAATCTTCCTGAAAAATTTGATCTGTCCTTCCGCAATACACAAGGGGAGGCAGAGAGGCCGATCATGATCCATCGGGCCCTGTTTGGTTCGATCGAGAGGTTTTTCGGTATCCTCGTCGAGCACTATGTCGGAGCCTTTCCTTTGTGGCTCGCGCCAGAACAGGTGATGATCATGACAATAGCGGATCGGCATATTCCGGATGCGGAGGCTCTTCTTGAGCGCTTGAAATCAAGCGGTATCCGTGCGGAAGGAGACTTCCGGAATGAGAAGATCGGTTTCAAGATTCGGGAAGCACAGATGCTCAAGGTTCCGGAGATGTGGATAATAGGGGATCGGGAAGTTGCTGAAGGGCGGGTTTCCATTCGAACCCGCGAAGGTGAAAAGACAGACCTCGTTCTTCGGGATGAGGCGATCAGCTCCCTGATTGAAAGGGCCAGACCGGCCTGATATGCTCCAGGGCAGGAAATGCCCATGGTAACGATAGAAAAAAGGAGGGTTCCATCAACCCAAAACCTCGGGTCAACCACGAAATTAAGATCAAGGAAGTTCGGGCCATTGGCCCGGAAGGTGAGCAGCTGGGAATATTTCCAACGATCGTTGCCATCAAGAAAGCGGAAGAGCTTGGATTTGACCTGGTAGAAGTTTCACCGAATGCCAAGCCGCCTGTCTGCAAGATGATGGACTTTGGTCGTTTCATGTATGAACAGAGCAAGAAAGTTCATGCCATGAAGCAGAACCAGCGCTCCGGGCAGGTCAAGGAAGTCAAGTTCCGCCCTCATATCAATGAACATGATCTTTCAACGAAGATCAATTATGTTCAGCGCTTTCTTGAGGAAGGCAACCGGGCAAAGATCAACCTCATGTTTCGCGGTCGTGAAATGATCCACACTGAAGTGGGAGCCGGGATCATGCAAAAGATCATTGCCTCGATCGATCCCCGGGGGATCGTTGAGGTTCCTCCCCGTATGGAAGGTTCCAGCATGACCATGGTTCTTGCTCCGAATCCCGCCTATAAGCCTTCTGAAAAAGGCGGAGACCGGGAAGAATCAAACAAGAAGAGTCAGAATCAAGAACAGGGGACTGAAAACCCCAAATAGAAAGGATTCATCATGGCCACAGGAAAGTCCCTTAAGACAAAAAGTTCGGCCAAGAAGAGATTCTCTGTAACAGGTACAGGGAAAATTTCTTTTCATCAGGGCGGAAAGCGTCACCTGATGACCGGTAAGTCTTCCAAAAGAACCCGCTCCCTGAAAGACAGCATCCTTTCAAAGGGTCAGGCAGACAATATCAGAGTGCTTTTACCTCACTAACATTTTTTGTGATACGAATAAATTGATTTTGAAAAGGAGATTCCAATGCCGAGAGTCAAAGGCGGGACGATACACAAGGCCCGACGAAAAAAGATCATGGATTTGGCCAAGGGGTTCTGGGGAGGTCGTTCAAGACTTTACAGATCAGCCCGCCATACAGTTGAAAAAGGCCTGACCTATGCTTATCGCGATCGCAAAGTCAAAAAGCGCGAGTTCCGTTCACTCTGGATCCAGAGAATTAACGCAGCTTGCCGCGCCCAGTCCATTTCTTACAGCCGGTTTATTGCGGGGCTCAAAAAGCTTGAGATCGGACTTGACCGTAAGATTCTGGCGGATCTGGCACTGAACAAGCCAGAGGTTTTCGGCGAATTGACTGCAAAGGTCAAACAGGCCATATAAGTTTGAAATCGGGGACCTGTCCTGGTGGCAGGTTCCTTGTTCATATTGTTGAGTAGTTTAAAAAAGGGCCATCCGGTTTCGGATGGCCCTTTTTTTACGGAGATTCCGTCATCCGGTAGGGGGAAGTGGCCGGAGAATGCGGTCCAGCCGTACTTCGAACATGGAGGTTGGCATCCGGATACCAAAAATATCCAGTGTTTCCGGATCGATCTCTCCCAGTTCCCCGATGGCGATATCCGGTTTTTCCAGGATAAAGATCTCTGCGGAGCGTCCCTTGATGTACGGAGGGATATCCTTCGAGACAAGCTTTGCAGTGAGGCCGAGATATCTCAGAACTTCGACAATAATGCCTGCAACCTCAGACACAGATGCAGTCGGGTGGGCCACAAGGGCTGTAAAGAGGATTGTCTCCCGGATGGTTGAGGGAGATCCTTCTTTTTCTGCAGCTTCTCCGACCTCAAAGATCCGGTGGGGGTAAGGGAATCGGCTGGAGAGTGCTTCCGCATTCATCAGCTGTGACAGAAACGTGGAACGGAGTGCGCCATATTGTCTGGAAATGGGGTTGTCAATCTCTACAATGGGCCCAGTTGGCCGGCCAAGGGCGGAAGACAATGAATCGGTTTCCGTAAGAATGTTGGACAGGATTTCCTGAAATCCGATTCCAGCCATCAGGGAACGGACCCGATCTTCCATTTCTCCTTCTTTTGCGGCTCTTCCGGGTGTGAAGAAAGTGGGCATAACCGGTGTCAGACTATCAAAACCCCTTGCGATGAGATAATCCTCAACACAGTCAATAGGGTGGAGCACGTCATCCCTCATGAACGGAACGGTCACCAGAAATCCTTTTTCCTGCTGCTGTATCGATGGATACCCATAGGAAAGAAGCGCCCTGATGAAGTCCTGCGGTAAAACCGCTTCTCCGGAGACTTCGGAAGGCAGATTGCCAGGGACTAAAATGCGGTCCCCTGCGGACTGGGGATTTTGTGTCTTTCCCCTGGAATCGTCAACGAGAATGGGCTCGATCTGAAATCCGCGATCGAAGAGATTGGCGGCCATGATATTCATCACCAGCCGGATCCTTTCCTGATCATGGCCTGTGGCTTCGACAAAAAGCCAATCATCTTCGGCCGTGACCTCTCCGGTATGCCTTGCGTTGGTAACCGGAGGCATCGACAGGATCTTCCCGCCCTGATCCCGAAGAATGGTCCAGAGGGAATGAGGGGATAACAGATGTCCATATTCTTTCCCTTTGGGGTGTTCTTGAACGATCCGGGAAAGGGTCATTGGGGAGTCTTGGCCGAGCGGAGTGAACGAATGCTCATCAGGAGAGACGGCTTCGTAGGTGACGGGAAATAGGATGTTCTTGGCGGGGTAAACGCCGATTGCGATATCCTGGCGTTTTCGTCCGAACAGATCCGAAAGCTTTTCCTGGGAACTGATCAGCTGTCTGAGACCTTCCTCTCCAAGTCCGGGTCCTTTTGCCAGAAAGCCGCCAATATAGGGTCTGACCGTGAAGACGGTCGGATCGACCCGGATGCTCCTGAGTGGCGTGGTTGGTGAAATCATCTGGCTCCATGGGCGTTTTGAAGGGGACTGTCCACCCAGAAGCTGACGGACAATACCCTCGACAGACCAGAGGTCAGGTCGATTGGTATCGTTCAATTCGATGCGGATGGTTCCCGTTTCCGGGTCGTAATGTTTGAGCTCTCCCTTGACCCAGTCCAGGCGGCGATCAAACTCGTCGATGATGATGCTGGATCCAAGAAGTTTTTCCATGTCGGATTTGAGTGCGTCGAGTGTTGGCAAGGGTCAGGATCCTTTCTCAGTGTTTTTGAAAACGGAACGGCTCTTTGCCCGGGCTTCATGCATGCGGGTGATAGTCGAGAGCTCACCCGAAAAAAGATCCCGGATATCGGAAAGACCAAGACTCATCATGGCCATGCGATCGATTCCCAGACCCCAGGCAATTACCGGGACATCGATGCCAAGGGGTTTTGTCACTTCAGGACGAAAAAGACCGGCACCGCCAAGCTCCATCCAGCCAAGAACGGGATGTTTGACATGGATCTCGACGGAGGGCTCGGTAAAGGGGAAGTAGGCGGGCTTGAAATGAATTTCGCGGGCACCGGCGACCTCTTTGGCAAAGAGTGTCAGAAGGCCCAGTAGTGTCTTGAACGAAGCTCCTGGTTCAAGAACGATACCTTCTGCCTGATAGAAGTCGACAGCATGGGTCTGGTCCACCTGGTCATAACGGAAGCATCGTGCGATGGCGAAATACTTTCCCGGAACATCGGGTGAAGAGGCCATCTGGTGAGCGGATAAGGCCGTTCCCTGGCTTCTGAGCAGAAGGCGTCTGGACTGGGCTTCGCTCCAGGGCTGTCTCCAGCCTCGGCTTCCTGCGGAATTTTCGGTTCCGGCATGGACAGCCCGGACCTCTTTTTTAAGCTCAGGATCAAGCAATGCCGATTCCCGGGGCTCGCGTATGAGATAGATATCATGGATATTTCGGGCGGGATGGGTCTGGGGGATGAATAATGCGTCCATGTTCCAGAATTCATTTTCCACAAGCGTTCCGCTCATTTCGGTAAATCCCAGACGGACAAGATGGCCCCTGACCTCGTCGAGATAGCTCCTGTAGGGGTGAAGAAGTCCAATCGGAGGGCGTGGAGCGGGAGTTTCAAGGGAATAGGGGCGGAAGCGTTTTCCCTTGTAGGTTTTATTCTGGAGCATTTCAGGAGTGACCGCCCCCAGTGCTCCTTCCTCCAATTCGAGGTCCTCCAGATCGACAAGTCCGGGAATGAGGGAAAAACACCGTGTATCCCTGACATCCAGCCTCAGAATGCCCTTGCCTTTTCCGCGTTTTCTCGATTGTCCCTCCAGAAGTTCCCTGTCTTCCTGCGGGAGAGACTCAAGAAGGATGGAGCCCTCCTTTTCAATAGCCCGGATAAGATCGAATGACCGGACAAGACTTTCGGGAAGAGGGGCTGTTACGGCGAGGATGCCACCTTCCAGAATGGAGATGATTCCCTGGGATTTCAGGTCTCCGATCGCCTTGGAGATGGTTGCCGGGTCACTGACACCCTCCCGAAGCTTGGCGATGGTCAATGTCGGGTCTTTGCGGATCCGGTCGATGATGACCTCTTCAGGAAATCCTTCTTCGAGGATCTCTCTTCCGGAGTCGGTGACGGTCACCTCCGTTTCCGGTGGCCCCGGGTGGATTTCGATCAGCTTTTTGGCCTCAAGCCATCCGAGAGCCATGCTGAGCTGCCCTGAAGAGAGCTGGGTGCGGGACTCAAGTTTATTGGCATCCTCCGGTTCTGTGGCTGTCATGAGCGCCTTCAGAAGAGTGACTTCCAGAGGGTGAAATGTATGGGTCATATGATCAGGTCCTTCATTTAAAGTGGTTTGTGGCAGGCCATGTCCCTTGGCCAGAGATCGGAGGGGCCGGCAGCTTCCACCCTGATGGGCGGAGGGTCCGTCCGGCATATAGATTCCCGTTCTGGACACTGGTCATAAAAGGGACACAAAGGCAGGAGAAGCGGCTGTTCCTTTTCTGTATTGTCCCGATTGGCTGTGCCTTTTGGTTCTCCGGACAGGGAGGAGAGAAGCTGTCTAGAGTAAGGATGGTACGGCTGGGAAAAGACAGATGTCGTTGGTCCGGACTCTACCTTGAGACCCCGATAAAGAATGACAACATAATCGGTCAGGTACCGGATCACCGACAGGTCATGCGAGATAAAGAAAAGAGTCATCAGATCTTCTTGATTCAGGGAAGAGAAGAGATTGATGATCTGGGCACCGATGGAAACATCGAGGGAGGCGATGGGCTCGTCTGCGACAAGAAGTTCCGGCTTCAGGGCAATGGCCCTGGCGATCCCGATCCGCTGTCTTCCTCCACCGGAAAACTCTTTGGGAAGACGGTCCAGATCGGAAGGTCGAAGACCAACCCTTGTCAGCAGATCCCCCAGGGATTGCGTTTCCTCTTTTGGAGATGGAAGCATGTCATGAGCCGAAAGGGGTTCCTTCAGAATGTTTCTGACGGTCATTCTCGGATCAAGGCTTGAATAGGGATCCTGGAAAACCATCTGAAAATGCTTCCTCATTTGACGGAGAGGTTCCTTCCGTAGAGCGGTCAGATCCTGCCCATTATAGAGGACGCTTCCGGAAGTCGGATCGATCAGTCGCATGACGATTCTTCCAAGCGTGGTTTTTCCGGAACCGGTTTCCCCGACAAGTCCGACGATCGATCGTCTCGGAACCCGGAAAGAGATATCCTGAAGGGCTGTGATGGTCTCTTTGCGTGAAAAAAGAGAGTCTCTTGGCTTGTCGAAAATACGCGTGATATGGGAGACATCCAGAAGATAGGGGGTCTGACTTTCGGGGGGCAAGATTTCCGTTGTTCTCTGGGTGTCTGGCCTTGCATCATTTGGCATCATGGGAAGATTCCCGGGTAAAAGCAAAGGGAGCCCTCTATGGCCGGATTTTCTGAAGGTTCTGAAAGGTCTGACGCTGAGTATGGTTTCCATGGAGGAACTGTCGTCCTGCATCTTTCATCTGCCCTCTGGCATCTCGGGGAGAAAGCGCAACCCTCCGGAAGGTCCCAGAGAGGTGGTACCTGGCCACCGATGGCTTCAAGTGGGCCATCGTGACGTGTATATTCCCCTTTGTCAGGACGTGATTTGAGAAGGGCCTGACTATAGGGATGGTCCGGTCCTTCATTAAAGAATCGGTTCCTGTCGCATTTTTCTATGATCCGTCCCGCATACATCACCAAAATGCGGCTGGCGCAATTCTTGACCACAGACAGATCGTGGGAGATGAGGATCATCGCGGTTTTACGCCTGTGATTTTCTTCGATCAGCAAGGAAAGGATCTGGGTGGCCATGGTGACATCAAGAGCCGTTGTTGGCTCATCAAGGATCAGAAGTTCAGGATCGAGCGCTGTCGCCATGGCGATCATGACCCTTTGCCTCATTCCACCCGAGAGCTGGTGCGGATAGGATTTTGCGATCCTGTCGGGATTCTGAAGCCCCACCCGTTCGAGAAGCGATCGGATGAAGGCTGTTTCCTCCGATCTTTGGACGGATCCAGAATGGCTTCTCAGGATCTCTTCAATCTGTGTGCCTATCGTCAGAATGGGGTTCAGGGCGCTTTGGGGTTCCTGAAAGACCAGACCGATCCGGGCTCCCCTGATGGTATTCCATTGGGTCTCTGTAAAACTCTGGATAGGGGTTCCCCGGAGGAAGATTTCTCCCTGGATTCGAGAGCCTTTTGGTGTGAGTCCGAGGAGGGAAAGTCCCGACAGGGTCTTTCCCGATCCTGATTCTCCGACAATGGCGAGGATTTCTCCCGGATGAACGTCAAAGGAAAGTTCCCTGACGGGGATGATTTCCCCCTGTGGCGTCTTGATCCGGACAGTAAGGTTCCTGACCGAAAGAAGAGGATCTTTCCCTTCCATCAGCCATCGGTCTCCCGATAGGTGGTTCTGTAGATATCCGTTTCGTAGACAGTGACGGCCATCAGACTGAGTTTTCGGTTTTTTGCCTGAAGATCATTGCCAAGAGCCTGTTTCATCCGGGAATGGATAAAAAAGGCCACATTTTCAGAAGTGGTCGTCCTGTCGGAGAAAAAAGGGTGATCATTGAGGTTGGTATGGTCCAGTTCAGAAATGATGGGAAAAAGCATCTGTTCGGCCTGGTGGTAGTCGAGCGCCATGCCAAGATGATCGAGTGTGAGCGCCCTGATGGTGACCTCGATTTTCCAGTTATGTCCATGGAGCCTGGCACAGGCCCCCGGGTATCCTGGAATCTGGTGGGCGGCAGAGAATTGGGTTGTGACGGTAATATCGAACAAGGGATTCCTCGAGGTCTTTGGTTGAATGATCTTTTCGCCATTTTACCTGAAAAAAAACGTAAAACCTATCTGTCCGGGATTTTTTTGCCAGGATCCTTCCGGAAGCATTTCCGTTAGGAGCTGATTGTCCGGAAGAGATCTTCGGAGAGCGATTTTCCTGAGGCCAAAAAAAGATTTTCCGGCCGTCTGAATCAGATGGAAATCAGATGGAAATATGCTATTGTTGGTTGCTCCCAAAAGTGATTAAAAGTGGCTTTTTTTACCCTTATTTTTATAACGGGGGGCCTCCTTATTTATCTGTTTCTTCACTGAAATCATTCTTTGATGGCTGTTGGGTCGACTTTTATAACCTTTTGGGATGGCGAGCGACCATTGGAGGATTGTCCGGCTTGCCGGAGAGTTTTCCTTGTTGATCAGAGTGTTTTGTTTTTGGACAGGAGGAGGTTTTGGGAATCCCCTTTTCGCAAGAAACAATGAAAGAACCCTTTTCGTTCCGGTCCGGACCGGAGATCTATTTCCAGCACCTGACAGCCAATTTCCGAAATGATGGTTTTAAAAACTGGTTCTGTTGCTCTTTTTTCTTTCTGCTCTCATTGTTTGCCATATTCCCTTCCATCGTCAATGCCGCCAATCCTTTCAGGGATTTTATTGTTTATCCGTATGAAACCCCGGAGCAGGGGGAGTTCAGTATCGGTACCTGGCAAACCTTGCTTCTTCCATCGAAATCTGCTGATCCGATGTTCGGAAAGTCCCAGGAAAATGCGGATCTTCTTTTTTCGACCTATCTTCTGGAGTTTGGGGTAACAGACTGGCTGACATTCGGAACTTATGAAGATTTTCTGGCGGGTGCTGGGCAAACCTACTCTTATTACCAGACCCGGGCGATTACCACACGTATCCGGTTTCCCAAAATTCCCGATTTTATCGATCCCGCCATGCAGATCGAATATTGGCTGCCGGCAGCCGGAGCCAATGAGGAATCTCTTCTGGACGTGATTTTGATTGGGGAAAAAAAGATCGGGAACTTTATCCTGGACATCAATATGAGTTATCTTTTTGAGACGGCCAATCCTTCCGGTCCAACAGCTGCCCTGCCACCTGATTTCGGGTATGCGGCGGGGTTATACTATTTACTGGCCGACTGGGTCAACACCGGTATTGAGGCTTTTGGAGATCAGGGTTCGATCAACAACATGCTTCCACTCGGGGGAAACGGGCAGGTCACCCAGCAAGATTATGTTTTCAGTTCGTGGAACTTTGCCATTGGTGAAAATATCGACTGGAATATTGGAATTGGTGCCGGTTTGACAGCAAATAGCGCTCCATTTGCCATCAAGACCATTTTTGAGTATCACTTCAATCCTTTCAAGACGGAGCATGAATCTGAAAAAGATACTGAGGAACAAGATATTCACTGAGAAGAGGGGTGTTCCGGAAACCAGGACCATTCCGGGCACCACTTCGAAAAGGGTTCCCTTGAGCTTCATGATCGTTTTTTGGGGAATTATTTTCTTTTCCGGTTGTACCAAGAACAATGCTCCACCCTTTCCAGTTTTTACTCTTCCTCCCGGAACAGCCTTTCGACTGTCACAGCCGGTTCCCGTTGTGGCTTCTGGCCAAAAAATTCCCCGCTCCCTCCGCTATGTCGGGACACTTGATGGAATTGCCTCGCCATCAGAAGGTCACTTTGTCGTTGTCGGGGACCAATCATCAATCTGGAAAAGCGATGATGGAGGAGTGTCATGGAAACGGATCGCGCCTCCGCTGATGGGAGATTTTTATGGAATTGCCTTTTCTTCCGCGTTGGTCGGCTGGATCTCGGGGGATGATGGCGTTTTGTTAAAGACTGTTGACGGGGGTGATCACTGGACAAGGGTTTCTGTTCCGGTGAAGGATTTTTTCCTGCAGTCCATCAGTTTTCCCGATCCTCTTCATGGCTTTATTTCAGGGGAAAAGGGAATTGTCCTGGCGACCTCGGATGGTGGGGCCTCCTGGAAGCGTTTGGTCGTGCCGACCGTCCAGAATCTTTATGGGATTGCTTTTTTGACCCCACAACATGGATATGTCGCGGGATGGCATCGCACATTCCTGGAGACAACCGACGGAGGGACGACCTTTCATCCCCTTGAGATGGCTTCGGAGAGGGTGACCAGACAGGAACCCTCCTTCAACGTTCTTTCAACGGACGGTAAAAGGGTCCTCTTGGCGGGGGATCATGGTCTGGTTTACTACTCTCCGGACGGAAACTCTTCCCATTTTTCAAAGCTTGAGATTCCAGTGAGGAATGATCTATATGGGGCGGCTCTCTTGCCCGATGGTTCTGTGGCCCTTTCGGGAGAGGGTGGTATCCTTCTGTCCGGTAAACCGGGCAGCGCCATCGAACCTGTCATAAAGTCCGAAGGGGATTTGTCCGAATCTGATTTTCTGGGGGTGATATCGAGCAACGGGAAGTTGTCAGCCGTCGGGACATTGGGTGTTATCCTGACGCCCGCACGCTGACCCGGTCAAGGGGAAATCGGATTCTTTTCCCGTTTTTTATTGGCTGTTGCACAGTTTTCACAGATGCCATAGATCTGAAGTCTATGGGAAACGATGGTAAAGTTTTTTTCTGCAGCAGCCAGATCCTGAAGATGCTCGATCACCGGTTGGTCAAATTCAATGACTGTTTCGCACTCGATACAGATCAGGTGGTCGTGATGGGATTCGGTATGAAGCTCATATCGGCTGAATTCGTCGTTGAACCGATGCTCTTCAATGAGCCCTTTTCCCTTTAACAGATTGAGTGTCCTGTAAACGGTAGCCAGACCAATCTTGGAGTTTTTCTTTCGGACAATCTGGTGAATGTCTTCAACGGACAGGTGTTTTTCTGTTCCGGTAAGGGCTGAGGCAATAACAAGCCTCTGAGGGGTGATCTGAATATTGAGCGAGCGAAATTTGGAGACAAGCTGCTTGATTTCCTCGCTTTCTCTGTTGATATCGTTTTGTATCGGCTTGGCGGATTTCATTTTGAGGTCACCTTTCCCATTGCGGGTGGATTTTTTTGTAAATCCAGATATTTTCAGGGTTCCATAAGATTACACCCGAAGATGATTTCCTGCAAGTCAAACTGATTCTCATTGTCAAACCGATTTCAGGACATTTCCTTGACAATATATCGGATAATCGCTATTTTAGTTTCGCCTCCATTATTGCGGGAATAGCTCAGCGGTAGAGCATCGCCTTGCCAAGGCGAGGGTCGCGGGTTCGAATCCCGTTTCCCGCTCCAGTATTTTCAATGCTTTCAGCGTTTTTTGTCCGCCTTCAATCCTCAAAAACTTCGTAGTGTCCGTTTTAGTGTCCGTTCCGATTTGGGGAGGAGATGCCTTGACCAACCCTTCGAGTGCGTTTAAAAGATGGGTCGGGCCAAGATGGGCATACCGGAGAATCATCCGTTGGGTCTTGTGCCCCATGAGTGTCTGAAGCGTCCGATCATTGGCCCCCTGCATCGCTAAACGTGAGGCAAACGAATGTCTCAGGTCGTGGAATCGGAAAGGGGCCAATCGAGCTTTTTTGACGGCAATCCCAAAGTCCCTCCTCAAGTTTCGGGCATCCATCCGTCCTCCATGGGTGTCGGTAAAGATCGCTCCCTCAAAATCCTCCTGTTTCCGAAAGGAACAGATCACTACCTTCACCCGACTGTTCATGTGGACGTGCGTCGATTCCCCGGATTTGCGATCTCGGACAAAGAGGGTTCCTGCATTGAAGTCGACATCCTCCCAATTCAGCTTCAAAAGTTCCCCCTGGCGAAGTCCTGTGTGCAGCGCGACCGTGACGATGGGATGGAGTCGCTCCGGAAGGGCGTTGAAGAGGCGTTCTTCTTGGTCCGGGGTGAGATATCGCACAACGGTGTTGTCGAACTTTGGAGCCGAAACGCGGGCAATGGGATTTTTTTCGATGAGCTCGTTCTTGATGGCCCGATTGAGGGATCGCCTTCAGAATCACCAATTCCCGGGCAATGGTGCCGGGCTTATAGTCTTCATCGATCATTTTGGCAATGATTTCTTCGACCATGTGGGGCTTGATCGAGAGTGCAGACTTGTCTCCGAAGGCGTCGAGCCAGCGACGAATGCGGGTGCTGTTGTCCCCCTATCTCTTGTGATGGATTTTGGCGTACTGCGCATACATTTCCGCCAATTCCCGAAAGGTAGGGTCGTATTTTTTGACAGGACGTGGGACGAGACGACCTTCCCGGGATTCTGTCTTGAGTCTGTCGCATGTTGCCCGGGCGGCGGACTTGCTCCCGACCTTCTTCCGAATGCGTTTGCCCTCATGCCAGATGTCGACCCACCAGATCCCCGATCCCGGAGGGAGTTCCCGGATGCCTCGATTTTCACCATTTTTTCGTGCCATAGAGTACGCTCCTTGATCGCGATTTTCCGTGGTGACAGGTTCAGAAGGAGGAACGCGCTTCCCTTCAGGGAAATGGCCCTATTTCAGAATTTTCCAGAAACCACCCTTGTCCGGTCCCACCCGTTCAATTCGGTTTTCCTTTTTGAGCTTCTTGATCTGCCAGACGATTCCGTCAAAGGAGACACCCGTTTTGTCGGCCAGTTCCCGAATGGTAAGGAATGGATCGGCGGCGATCAGATCGATAATCTGTTTCGTCGTGCTTGTCTCGGTTTTCTCCCTAGTTTTCTCCCTAGTTTTCTTAGTAGTTTTCTTGGTAGTTTTCTTGGTAGTTCTTTCAGGGTGAATATGGGAAGGAGGGTAGGGAAACTCCACCCGCAAGCCCGTTGTCTCATGGAGGAACTTCGGGAACGGAATGTGCGCCTTTCGGCAGGACTCCACAATTCGTTCGATCCCTCGTCCCCAGGACTCGATCATTCCGGCCCTGAAAAAGACGTGGGCGATCTCGGGGTTGAAGGGGTGGGAGGAGTGTTCCCGGACCAAGCGATCCGCGTTCCACTCCGGGGGGAGCTGTCCGTTGTTCCAGATCGAGAGCCGGTCGTCGTAGACGCGAATCTGAATGGGGATATGGCTTCCGTAGTCCTTATGGAGGATGGCGTTGGTTACAGCCTCGCGAAGGGCATCACCCGGCATCGGGAAGGTCTCGATCCGCTGGAGACCCTCGTAGGAGATGAGAGCCTTGAGATACTTGGTTCGAAGAAGGTCCACGGTGTTGTCCACCTGAGTGAAGAGATCCCCGTGAACCTCATCCTGATAGAGGAGATCGGTTTGGCTACTAAAGTATCCGATCTTGACATAGGATCCCGTCACGAATCTTTCGGGATCGGGATGGAAGAGGAGAAGGGCGGACCTCTTTAGGTAGGTCCCCTCCGTCAACCGAAGCCGTTCGATCAGGACGGCATCAGATCCCTTCAGGTCTTTCTCCGAGAGCCTCTGGCTTTGCATGGCACGATGCCTGAAGTCGTCGAGAATGTGTTCGTCAAGATCCTTGACCGAGACTTCGGGAACGGGCACACCATCCCATGTTTTCCCCTGCTTTCGCAGGAGAAACTGATCGAGGGAGCTGCCTTTGAGGGTCTGGTTCGTGGCCCCGCTCCGAAAGAAATATTCGCCCTTGTAGCTGATGGGAGTGGGGGAGGGATCCACAATGATCCTAATGAACTCATGGCCTTCTTCATTCTCAAGGTTTACGGACGGGATGATGCCTAAAACATCTCGAATCTTGTTGGGAAGGTCCACGAGCAGCTTGGGAGCATCAGGCAGGCCAAGAATCGTTCCATGGTCGTCCTTTCCCACCTCAAGAATCCCACCTTGGGCATTGGCGAACCCGCAAATGCTCTTCATCCATTCGTCCCGCCAGGAGCTTTTGTATTCCCGTCGCTGATCTTCAGTCATCTCACGGATCCTTCCTTAAAGAATTCATTTTCGTGATCCAGTCGAGCGCGGAGGCCGGGTCGAAGCCTAATCCCTGGAGAGCATTCACCACGCTGTCCCAGCCAGGAGGCGCGGGTGTTTTCAGGGAATGCTCGTTCGTGATGAGATCAAACTCTTCTGGAGTGATTTCTCCGGAAAAACAGCGGACATAAATCTCATTGGGAATTCTCTTCACGACGAACTGAAAATAGGAATCCTTCGGAAGGACCCTCCAGTGGGACCCTTCCGGGAGAAAAGCGGGGTCGATCGGGGGAATATTGCTTTCCAGAGAATATATTTTTCGAAGTAGAACGATGCGGGTATTCTGATTGTATGCGATGAGAGGAAGAAAGTATCGGTCCGGAAAATAGTCCCTCACGGAAAGCTTTTGGGGGGCAATATGAAATATTTCAAAGGGTTGCGAAAGCCATTTTAAGACAGAATAAAAGGGAGTCAGGTCGCCTTTCTTCATTGTCCATATGTGAACCTTTCTTGGATCAAGCGCTCCACCGACTATGCCCATATTTGAGAAAAGGCGATCTTTGCCCTCCGCTCCCAGGGCCGTCCGATTCCCACGCAGCCAGTTCGATAAATTCCCCGGGGAAATCGCGGCACTCCGGGCCACCTTTGACATGGATAATCCCGTCAGCGAGATGAGATTATTGGCGAGCTCGATTTCATCAAGGTTTTTACTCATATTGCCTGTCCCCTTGAAAAACGTTTTAGTTCGTTTTATAGTCGATCACAACGATATTATCCGATGATCATCTGGCGTTGTCAAGCTGTTCAAATTTTGGACCACGGGCGAAAGGAGCCTCAGATGATTGAGCCATTGTTAACCGTTAAAGAAGCGGCAACCCATCTCAGAATCAAGCCCTCCACGATAAGGCGGTGGATCTTTGATCGAAGTATCGAGGTTGTCCACATCGGGCGGGCGGTCAGGATTCCTACCCGAGTCGTGGAGGAAATCATCCGAGACGGGACCCGCAAGGCAATTTCCTTATAGTCTCCATTCCCCCTTTGGAGGGATTTCTCCTGAGGATTATTTCTCGTTTTATTGAATCCTCTCCGAAGGATTGTGTTTGAACATTTTGGGTCGTTTTTGGTTTAAGCCAGCCTACACACCGCCCCCTCCTAAAGGTACCTGGTCGCCATTATCGACTGGCATTCCCGGTATGTCGTGTCCTGGGAACTGGACCAGACACTTGAGATGCCGTTTGTCCTGGACTGTGTGGATCGGGCTTTCAAGACCGCTCTCCCTGCCATTTTCAACAGCGATCAGGGAAGCCATTTCACCAGCAACAGCTATATCGAACGTCTCTTGTCCAGGAACATCCAGATCAGCATGGACGGAAAGGGGCGAGCCATTGATACCATTTTCACAGAAAGACTCTGGAGAAGTATAAAATACGAGGAAGTTTATCTAAACGAATACGATACGCCCCGGCAAGCCAGAGAACGAATCCGGGATTGGTTCAGGTTTTACAACACTAAAAGACCTCATCAATCTTTGGACTACAAAACACCTTGGGAAATTCTCTCTGAAGGAGGAAAATCAGGACCGACCGAGACGGGAAAGAAAGATTAAAGCGATTAAAAGTACGGTTTTCTTTTCTGAGAAATATGTTCTTAGAAAAGGCATAAAAACTGTCTTGACAAACCCGTCCACTTTAATTCCTTTCTCAATTCATTGGCAAGCCCCTGTTCGGTCCAATTTTTATCGACAAAATACGGTCTAGCCTCTGCTGCAAAATTCCACGGCAAATTAACCCATAAATTTTCTACTGGCAGACCCTCTAATATCTCACGCATACCAGAAGCGTGGTCGGTATCAGGATGGGTCACCAGCGCATGGGTAATGACAACGTTGAAGCCAAATGTGGTTTTTAAGTGGACGACAAGATCTTTACCGGTATCCAAGGTTCCACCGTCGATGACTATGAGTTGCCAATTATTATCCTCTCCATAGCGAACTACAATGGCATCGCCCGGTCTTGATCCAGTTCCAACTGGTAGAAATTCTATTTCACAATTCATGGATACGATCCTTCGCCTACGTTCTATATAAATTCCCAAAAAATTCGCCATCAAAAATACTAACGGCTACCTCTCCCTAGTCTTTATACTTCATGAAAGAACTATCTTGACATTGAACCTTTTCCCGTTTCTCTCTTGTGGTCCTGAGTGCTTCTCAAAAGCCTCGGGATCCCGAAGGATTGATGCGTTATAGATCAGGAATATGATGGTTTTCAGGTAAGGCCATTTACTGTAAAGTTCTAAATCTTCTGAATATTCTTCAAAAATTCGTCTCTGATCCCCAGACTCGCGAACATATTTAACCTCGATCAAAATTCCTAGATTCTCGATAGAGATATCTGCCCGGCTGGATTTTGTAGAAGCCACTTTGGGAAGAGTGTCTTCCTGGACGGAATATTTCAGGTAAGCCTTCAAGACTGCTTGAAGGAGATCCTGAACATCATATTCGTCCTCGATTAAAAAAGGAGTTTTCCCTTTTCGAGTCCGATTGGAAAGAATTCTTGCTGAATATTGAATCCTTTGACAGATTTGGAGGACCAGAGCGGTATCGGAAATTGAGGGATCGGGAGCCACAGATGTTTCAGTCGACAGAAGCTCATTAGTTAGCTCGGTACCCATTCCTAATGGGATAAGATGCGGATCCTCCGATCCACAAAATCCACTCTGGACACTTTTCTGAACATAGTCATTCACGTATTTTTCTGTTGTATAGGGGGTATATGCGATTCTGATTTCAGATACTTTTTCTTTTTTGACAAGGATTCCAGACACAAAGAATTGTCGACCAGATAACCAAGGATCTATAATATTTTTCTTTAGCTGACTGAAACTAAGATCATTCACTACAGCATAGGGAGATTTTTCTCCGATCTTTATAGCACAATGCCAATATAATTCAGGAGGGTTGGAAAGATCGATATCACCCATTATGGAAAGCCTCCAATTAGTTTAGGGAATCCTTACATCATCCAACCGATTCATTTCGAGACTCGCAAGAAATAAAAAATGGATTGCTCTGGTTGAGTCGATGGAAACTATTTCATGAGCTTTAGGATTTCTAATTCCCGTCATGCTCCCGGCGAAAATCTCCATGAGTCGCTGGACGCTCTCGGTGACGAAAGACACCACTTGGCTTGTCGTCATTATTCGTATCCTCGCCGTCTTCGGATCTCTTCTTCAAAATCCCTGAAAGTCGATTCATCCATATCGCTCCAAACTCCAGCAAATGAAAGGATCGTTGATACGGGAAGAGGTTCTGAAGAAGCAAGACTCAAGGAGAAAGGATGGAGGAGGTTAATCACCTCTTCCAACTTTGTTTCAGGAATCTTTTGAACTTCTTCAAGAATGCGATTTCTCAATGGCTCATTTGACATCTCACCTCTGTCGATTCATCTGTTGGGGTTTGTCGCTCCAAAAATATCAACCGACCGTGGCATGAAGTCGTAACCCAAGGGATCGGAGAACTTTGAGAACCGTTGCAAACTCAGGATTTCCCTCTGCCGAAAGGGCCTTATAAAGGCTTTCACGGCCAAGGCCGGTTTCGCGGGCAATTTGCGTCATCCCCTTGGCCCGGGCTATATCTCCCAGAGCCGCTGCCACAAGGACAGGGTCTCCATCTTCGAGAGCCGCTTCAAGATAAGCGGCCATATCTTCTTCGGTTTCCAGATGTTCTGCCGGATCCCAAAGTCGGGTTTTTGTTTTTCGCATCTTAAATCCCCCTAAAGTTTGTCGGCAAGTTCATGGGCCGTTCTGATATCCTTTTCCTGTGTACTCTTGTCTCCCCCGGCCAGAAGAATAACAAGCGCGGGCCCGCATTGCGTGAAATAAATGCGATATCCTGGTCCGTAGTCTATTCGCATTTCGGAGATACCGGACCCTACCGGTTTCACGTCTCCAGGATTTCCGAGGGAAAGCCGGCGAATCCGAATATCAATTCTGGCCTTCGCGGCTCGATCTCGAAGTTCTGAAAACCATTCGGAATAAGTATCAGTCTGACGGACTTCGATCATGATTAATTGTATCCTATAAAATACGATTTTTCAATTGAGCTTTCAGATCCTCTGCCTTTAGATGCGGATACTGTTCCAGCATCTGAAGAGTCTTGTGGCCAGTTATAGCGGAAACTTGCATGGGAATAGGCCCTTCTCAAAAAAACGGCCTATGCTTCATGCCAGAAATCATGAAAACGTGGCCACATCCAGGCTCATTTGTTGGAGAGTATTTATCTCTCCGGTTTTTTTGGATGCGTCCAGGATTTCGATTCCCACCATATTGCTTTTCCTGTCGTAGTCTAGAATAGTGCCGTCAGCCACTTCCTCGCTGCTTTCGATCTTTTCCCCCGTCAAGTCAAGGTATATGGCATCCGCTTGTTGATCTACTCTTACCCGCATGGTTTCCTCCTGTCGAAAACGGATCATTTCAAAAATTCCGCAATGATTTCTTCAGCTTTCATGCGGATTATTTTTGTGATTTTCCTTGCCTTGAAAAGGCGAGGGTCGCGGGTTCGAATCCCGTTTCCCGCTCCATATTTTAAGCCATCCTTGAAAATTTCCTTCCTCTAAAATTCAATTTTTGTTGCAAATATGTTGCAATGAACTCCTGAAAGAATATGAAGTTTTGATCCCAATTTCAGGAGAAAAATTGGCCTCGATCTACAAACGCGGTCCCTATCAATCACGACAACATTTATCAGGTCCGTTTCACGGGCCAGATCCACCTACGAAAAGGAATGCGAAAATAGTGGAGAGAAACCGGATCCGACCTTCCTGACCGGCCTGACCTTTCACGATCTCCGGCACGAGGCCACCAGCCGGTTCTTTGAAAAGGGATTCAACCCAATGGAAGTTTCCACCATTACAGGCCATAAGACGCTCCAGATGCTCAAAAGGTACACGCATTTAAGAGCAGAGAACTTGGCGAAGAGGTTGAAATAAGAACTTTCAGTGGGCCGTTATGTCATTAACCAGCGAGATTAAGAACTCTAAAAGCCAGGTTCGTCAGTTCTTCTCAAGATTTGAAGATAAGGTAGGAATCAAGGAATGTTGCTCCATCTTTCAGAGCACAAAAACAATTCGGCCTTTATCATTTAACCATTGAACCTTATTCTTTTGTTGTTCACTCTTTGATCGGCACAACTGTTGACTATTTAATCCGATATTCAGCCATGCGGAACAAATTGATCTTTGAAGATACGATTGCCCATACTGCTCTCACAACTTTTTATTCAGAAGAAGATCTTTACGATTTGGCTTTGATGGAAAGCTTGAAAGACCTTTATCAAATCGGAATCCAATACTTGGATGGCCGGCCGGCCACCGATTCCGAAGCGATCTATTCGGCCACGGCTCTTTCTGTACTGGAGAAGAAATACAGGGGTGGAACACTACCAAAACTTTTCATGAGATCTATCGGGGAAAAAACGACAAGATCACTATTGGATGAATATGTCGAATGGATGGGGGGAAGGTCCTATATCGAGGATATTTACGAATCGATTAAGACGTTTGTAAATAATATCAAGGATCGCTGAAAGCGAACTCTTTAATGCCAGAATTGTGGTTTTTAATCAGGCGTTAAAAATTCTGCTCTGGTTGGCGGAGCCGATTTTGACTGTATCATCGTATATAACAATCTTTAAATTCTGACAGAAATCAAGACTATGGTAAAACCATTGGGGATAGAACATGTACGTCAGCTTATTGGCTATGCCCTTCTTTACGATGAAGAAAAGGATCTCTTCAAATTTACTGATATTGGTTTTTATCACTCGCGTTCTGGCTCCTGTATGTATTTGTGGTTGACTTATCGTATCCATTCGGATACGATTGTTGCATGATTGCCGTCCAGCAGACAGAAACCTTCGCGCATTGGCTTTCCTCTCTGAAGGATCGATCCGGACTGGTCCGGATCCTGTCCCGCCTGGACAGAATCGCGATGGGAAATTTTGGTGACGTAAAGCCGGTAGGAGAGGGCGTTTCGGAAATCCGAATCGATACGGGACCCGGATACCGCCTGTATTTCGTCCGCCAGGAGAACACGTTGATTCTCCTGCTTTGCGGCGGGGACAAATCGACGCAAGACCGCGACATCTCTCTGGCAAAGGAATTGAAGAAAACCCTGGAGAAGAAACCATGAAAGAAAAAATTCTGGAATTCGATCCGTCGGTATATCTCGACAGCGAGGAAACCATTGCGGAATACCTGACCGTCACCCTTGAGGAGAACGATCCCGATCTTCTCCTAGCGGCTCTGTCCAACGTGGCCAAAGCACGCGGAATGTCCCAGATAGCTCGGGAATCGGGGCTTGGGCGGGAAAGTCTTTACAAAGCCCTGACCCCCGGCTCCAAACCGCGCTTCGAAACGATCATGAAGGTGATGCACGCGCTGGGCGTCAAACTGGCCGTTCACGCCTGATCTCCTTTTCCGCCGCCGCCCGGGGGAATGGGTCGTCCGAAGCCCGAAAAAACAGTTTGCATGGAGTGGAGGACGTTCTGGCCCCCCGCCTCCATGGCGCGGCTTTCCCATCCGTCCCGGCTTTCGATGTCAAGAACTTTCATGTCCCAATAAGGTCCTGTATACAGAATTTCAAAAAGAAGAGAGGTCCATTCGCCACATTACAAAGGAGAGTTGCATCACTCGGGCGACCGTCCGAAAAGCGATTGCGATGACGGAGGTTCCCCGGTACCGGCTGACTGCCGAGAAGTCGTCTCCTGTTATTGGACCCATCAAATCTGTCATTGAACAATTGGCTCAATGAAGACCGGGAACGGTTCGGAAAACAGCGACATGCGGCCCGGAGGGTCTATGCCCGCTTGCTGGATGAACATCCGTTTTCTAGAAGCGAAAGCTTGGTTCGGAAATGTGTTCAAAAGCTTCGAGGCCAGGTATCGGAGGTGTTTATTCCTATGGAGTCCGATGCCGAGAAGATAGGGTCGCGGGCTCGAATCCCGTTTCCCGCTCCAGTATTCAGTCCAAGTTCAGGATACTCCTCAGGAATTCGTAACTTTTATTTGATAGCCTAATCGAATAGCTCGATTTGTCGCAGATTCGTGATATCCCTCAATGGAGGTGCGCCAAACATCCGGCTATATTCCCGGCTGAATTGAGATGGGCTTTCATAACCGACGTGCAAAGCTGCTGTTGCTGCGTCAAGTCTTTCGGTCATCATCAGACGTCTTGCTTCCTGCAACCGCAATTGCTTCTGGTATTGCAACGGACTGAGTGAGGTCATTGAACGGAAGTGATGATGGAAGGTCGAGATGCTCATCCCGGTCTCTTTGGCAAGATCATTGACCAAAAATGGCTCTGCGAAATGGTTTTTTATCCACTCGATTGTTCTCGCGATCTGGTGGCATTGGCTTCCTGCCAAGGCAATTTGTCTCAGTCTCATTCCCTGATCACCCACCAGCAATCTGTAAAGGATCTCCCGTTGAATGATAGGGGCTAGAAAAGGGATATCTTCTTCTGCCGATAGAAGGTCGACCAATCGATGGGTGGCTTCTAATAAAGGCTGTGTCATTTTTCCGGTTGCCATGGCTCGGCTGGATTGCTGGATTCGGGGGGGAGGAATCGGATTGTCCAGCATCATTTGTGAGATTTCCTTTGGGTCAAGAGTCATCTTTAGACCCAGATAAGGCTTCTCCCTGCTTGCCTCGGTGACTTGTACAATCGTTGGTAGATGGAGCGAGGTAATCAGATAGTTCTGACTATCGTAGATGTATGTGTCTTCTCCAAGAAGGACTCTTTTACTTCCTTGGGCGACCAGACAGAGGCTGGGTTCATACAGGCCATTGATCGGACCTGTCGGGGACTCCCTCCTGAATAGGGTCAGACCGGAAATGGCGGTTGTCTGAGATTCATTTTTCCCGGTCCATCGAGCAATTTTTTCACTCAAGGCATGCATGGAGAAAACCAGTTCGTATTCTTTTCTGTTCCCTGATTTCATTGAGCTTTTCATGAACCCCTCCCTTATCAATGTTATCTGACTTGTGCATATCTGGACAACTCTCATTTTTATCGCTCGTATTTTTAGGCAATTAAATGACAGGATTGGTCTACCGATCACCCTCATTGTTGAGGTAGGGTAAGTGCATGGCAAAGGAATACATTCCTGGACGATGGGAAAGGGGCAATTAAAATGAAAATGCGCACTTTGGGAAAGAGTGGCCTGAACGTTTCGGCTATCGGGCTTGGGTGCATGGGGATGAGTTTTTCCTACGGTCCTCCCAAAGACAAAAAGGAGATGATAGCCCTCATCCGAAAAGCCGTGGAATATGGCATTACCTTCTTTGATACGGCAGAGGTTTATGGTCCGTTCACCAACGAGGAGCTGGTGGGCGAAGCACTTGCTCCCATGCGCGATCACGTTGTGATTGCGACCAAGTTCGGGTTTGACACCCGTAACGATCCCCGGGGAATGACCGGATCCGGGCCGGTTCTAAACAGCCGACCGGAACATATCAGAAAAGTTGCCGAAGCGTCTCTTTCCCGGCTCAAGACCGATGTTATTGATCTCTTCTATCAGCATCGGGTGGACCCTGAAGTACCGATAGAAGAGGTGGCTGGAGTGGTTAAAGAGCTGATACAGGAAGGTAAGGTCCGCCATTTCGGGTTGTCTGAAGCCGGTCTCCGGACGATCGAACGAGCCCATGCCATTCAACCGGTTGCGGCTGTGCAGAATGAATATTCGCTTTGGTTCCGGCGGCCGGAAGAGGAACTTCTGTCGCTTCTTCAAAAATTGGGAATCGGACTTGTGTCTTACAGCCCTCTCGGCAGGGGATTCCTGACAGGAACGATTACGGAAAAAACAACATTTGAAAGCAACGATTTTCGAAGCACTCTTCAAAGATTTACCCAGGATGCCATAAAAGCCAATCGTGGCCTGATCGCTCTGATTGAACGGATTGCATCCGCCAAGAAGTCGACCCCGGCCCAAATCGCACTGGCGTGGCTATTGGCCCAAAGACCATGGATCGTTCCGATTCCGGGCACGACAAAGGTTAAGCGGCTCGAAGAAAATATCGAATCCCTGGAGATCGAGCTGACAGCGGATGATCTTCAAGAAATCAATGCCGCTTCTTCAATGATTACAGTCCATGGCGCTCGTTACCCGGAAAAAAGCGAGCAGATGACAGGGTTGTAAACCCATTAACCATTTCTGTTAAGGAGACTTGAACATGTATAAAGCCAAAGCCTATTCCGCCGCGAGTTCCACTGCCCCTTTTGTTTCCAATACCATTCCGCGACGGGATGTGACCGCCCGTGATGTGCAGATTGATATCCTGTTCTGTGGCATTTGTCATTCCGATCTTCATACGGTGCGTAACGAATGGAGCGATGTCATGCCAACGGTTTATCCAGTGGTTCCTGGACATGAGATTGTTGGACGGGTTGCAAAGGTCGGGTCCGGGGTTACGGCATTCAAGAAGGGCGATCTGGTTGGTGTTGGCTGTCTCGTCGATTCGGATCAAAGTTGTCCGAATTGTCTGGCCCATCTGGAGCAACTTTGCCCGAACGGGACGTTTACCTATAATTCTCCCGATAAACATCTTGGTGGGGTAACCTATGGTGGCTATTCAGACAGCATTGTCGTGGATGAGCACTTTGTTCTTCATGTCCCAGGGAATCTGAATCTTGCCGGAGTTGCTCCACTGCTCTGTGCAGGGATCACGACCTACTCACCAATGCGACGCTGGGGAAACATTCAGGGAAAAAAGGTCGGTGTGGTGGGCTTAGGAGGATTGGGGCACATGGGAGTCAAATTTGCCCGGGCATTTGGAGCACATGTGGTCGTTTTTACCACCTCACCCCGTAAAAAAGAGGATGCTCTCCGTCTTGGAGCTCATGAGGTCATTCTCTCCACAAGTCCCGAAGAGATGCAAAAACACGCCGGAACCTTCAGCTTTATTCTGGACACCATTTCCGCAGATCACGACATCAACGCCTATCTCAACATGCTTGGACCCGACGGAAACATCACTCTCGTTGGTGCTCCTGAAAAACCTCTTCCTGTGAATGCATTCGCTCTCCTGTTCGGGCGGAGAAGCCTTTCCGGATCACTTATTGGCGGGTTAAAGGAAACACAGGAGATGCTTGATTTTTGCGGCAAGCACAACATTACCTCCGATGTGGAGGTCATTCCGATTCAGAAGGTCAACGAAGCCTACGATCGTTTGCTGAAGTCCGATGTAAAGTACCGATTTTCAATAGATATGGATTCCCTGAAAAGCGAATGACGATATCAACCTGCCAGTTCGCCACATTCGTGGCGGCTGGCAGCCCTGGCGGATTTGGTTTGTATCTGGAGAATCTGTTGGAATCGTTTTCCAGGATGCTTTGCTATCAAGATACAAACGCGAACGTGTTGGTGTCCATTCATGCAGAAGGAGAGAATGAGTCTCTTCTCAGGATCTGTGCTCCCATGGAAAAACAGATGCGGTTTCCCCCCAATTCCTTGGAGCAGTACATGGCCTTGTCCGCTTCCTTCATGAGCGACTCCGGTGTCTCTCCATCCTCCGGGAAGACGGAAATTCCGATGCTTGCGCCGAGACATGGTGTTGCATTCGGGAGGATGATGGGATCATCAAGTGACTTGATGAGTCGTTCGCCAAGAAGGAATGGAGCTTCCGGATCGGTAAATCCGGACATGAGAAGAACGAATTCGTCTCCTCCAAGTCGTGACAGGACGTCTGAGCCTCTCAGTTGGCTGCCGAATCTTTTGGAGACCTCAATAAGTGCCAGGTCTCCGCTGTCATGTCCCAGAAGGTCATTGATCTCCTTGAACCTGTCCAGATCTATATAAAGAATGGCCAACCTTTTCTTTTCACGAGAACAGTTGGAGAGAGCGTATCCGATCCACTCCATGACAAAAGCTCGGTTCGGAAGCCCTGTCAGGGGATCGTGGTGGGCGTCGTGGTGAAGGGATGTCACGAGTTCATTCACTTTGGAGATGTCTTCAAGTATTCTTTTTGAGGCCACTCCCAGAAAAGACGCGAACAGGATGAAGGACAATCCAAATAGTGTTGATGCCCGGCGTAGCCTTTTTCGTGAAGCCTTTTCCATTTCCTCGTGTGCCTTGAGGTAGACGATCCGGATGTTCTCCATATAGGGGGTGATCTCCTCGAGAGGAGATCTTTCCTGGAGCTTCCTGAAGTGAGCGCGCGTTTCCATCAACCCCCGTTGTTGCATCCGTCGTGAGGATTGGACCAGATCAGAGCTCCCTATATTTGCGAATTGGTTCAGGCGGGCAAGGGTATCGGTCGATTTTCCCCTTGAAAGAAGTCTTCTAAGATCTCCAATGTCCTGCACCATCTTTTCGATTCCTGTCGTGTAAGAGACCAGATAGGCTGTCTGCCCCGAAAGAAGGTACCCGTTTTTTCCCAGACCACTTTCCGTAATGTCTGAATGGATCCGGTCAATCGCCGCCACAATGCGCTCATCCATCCGGGATTTGCTCTCTGCGTGCAGATACGAAAAGATTTCAAAAAGGGCACCTCCGTAGGATAGAACGGTTATGGATGTCAGAATGACCAGAAACCAGGCGAGTGCTCCTCCGGCCCATCGCCAGGGAAGAAAAGAGAAGGGATGTCGCCTGGGGAGAGGCGATCCTCTTTCTCCCGAGTTTAGAACAAGCCATTTTTTATACGCCATTGTTCATCCGATCATCGGTAGTGTGTCTTCATGGAGAGTTGTGAGAGGTGACGATTGTCTGATAACTCCTGAACCGAATTTGAAAAGCATCCGTTAAAAAAGACGGAAAGCGGCTATGGCCCAAGGAAGAGTGTTGGAAAAGCAGTAAAGATGACATGTCTGTTGGGCGGATGATGTCTTTAAAAAGATATCGGTGATTTTTCAGGAATTTTCTGTAAAAGGGGGAGGAGCGGTTGGAGGGATGCCTATCTGTCATATAGCCATCAGGCAAGGCCGCATTTTTTTCCAAAGGAGCTCTTTCGAGTTGGATGTCCCTGAGTTCAACCCTTGTTCTGGACTAAATCTAGCCTTGCCCATCATGATTTCTAACACCCATTTTAACGCGAACGGGACTGTCCATCCTGAGGGAAAGATTCATTTTCTACCCCCATATCTCCAAAAGAATAGCTTCATCCGGCATGATATTGGATCATTTTTTGAAATGGTGTCTTGTTTCCAAATCTTATAAATGCCAATCATTGATTGCGGACATTTTTTAGCATATTCAGGTTGTTTTCGGAGTGATCATCATCACATCTGGAGCCTTATTATTTCCCTTTGAATCTGTTTGTGAACAGGTCCAGTCTTTTTAAAGGGAGTTTGTTCCGGATTTTGCCTCTTGGACTGCCGGACTGTATCCTAGTCATTCGTCCATTCCCTAAAACGGGGCAAGGCTGCCATGGCTCTTTTCCCGCACAAAGGGATCTCTCTCACCAGACTATTATTTTTGAGGTTTCAGAACGATATGAGCTCGCCATCATCCAAAACACAAATTCTTCTCGCAAGTCTTGTGGGAACGACTATTGAGTTTTTTGATTTCTATATCTTTGCGACGGCATCTGTGCTGGTTTTTCCTTCTTTGTTCTTTCCATCGGGAAATCCCACAACGGCGGCTTTACAATCGCTTGCCACATTTGCGCTCGCTTTCATCACCCGACCGATCGGCGCAGTTCTTTTTGGACACTATGGAGATCGAGTCGGACGAAAGGCGACTCTGGTGGCGGCGCTTATGACGATGGGACTGTCCACCATCCTGATCGGTCTTCTTCCGACATATGGTCAAATTGGTCTCATGGCTCCGCTTCTTCTTGCGATTTGCCGTTTGGGACAAGGCTTGGGGCTGGGAGGGGAGTGGGGTGGTGCGGTCCTTCTGGCCACAGAAAATGCACCACCAGGCCGAAGGGCGTGGTATGGAATGTTTCCTCAGCTCGGAGCGCCGGTGGGATTCATTCTCTCCACGAGTCTTTTTTTAATCCTTTCTCATGAGCTGACCCATGAGGAGTTCGCATTATGGGGATGGAGGGTTCCTTTTCTGCTCAGTGCTTTTTTGGTGATGATCGGCCTTTGGGTTCGACTTCGTCTTATCGAGACGCCTGACTTCAGACAATCGATGGAGCGGGGGGAACGGGCCCGGATCCCTGTCCTTTCCGTGATCTTGCATTATCCAAAATCCCTTTTGATTGGACTCTTTTCCCTGTTGAGCACCTTTGTGCTCTTTTATCTCATGACCGTTTTTGCCCTCGGGTGGGGAACCACACATTTGGGTTATCCACGGGAGACTTTTTTATTTCTTCAAATGGCCGGAGTCCTATGCTTTGCATTGATGATCCCTGTATCGGCCCGGTATGCGGACCATCGGGGGTGTCGCGAGTCCATGATCCTTGCCACCGTCCTGATCTTCATTTTTGGTCTGACTTTTGGCCACGTAATGGTTTCCGGCCATCCCCTTCTGATCTTGCTTTTCTTTGTTCTTGGATTTTCGGTGACCGGCTTGACCTATGGTCCTGCAGGAACGGTGCTGGCAGAGCTCTTTCCAACACCGGTCCGTTATACCGGAGCGTCCCTTGCTTTTAATCTGGCGGGGATTGTTGGTGCCTCTCCGGCACCCTATATTGCGACAAAACTGGCTGTGACCCATGGAATTGGCGCTGTGGGAGGGTATCTTTGCGTCACGGCGGTTCTGACTTTTCTGGCTCTATTGGCTGTAAAGCCGGTGGGTGAAATCAGCGCTCCCTAGAAGTTGTTTTTGCTCAACTCCGGTCTTTGCCCCAGCGGTCGAATCCTTTCTGTAAGGGTGTATGATCGATCAAAGGCGAGATTTCTTTGGTATGTCCTCATGGAGGAGGGATCGGGTGATGAAGAAAATCGGTCTGTTTTTGATGATGATCACCATTTTTGTGTTTCATGTCGATATGGCTGAAGCGGTGTCTCCTGTCCTGATCGCACCGGACGGAAAGTATCTGGGGAATCTCAACGACAATCCCTATGACCCGAACTCCGTCGCCAATCCCTATGGACAATATGGGAGTCCCTATTCTCCCGATTCGATCAACAATCCCTACGGAGTATACGGAAGTCCCTACTCTCCCCAGTCTCCTAACAATCCCTATGGTCAGGGCCCGTCAGTCATTTCTCCCAATACCGGTGGTTCATTCCAGAATAATCCGGGAAAGTAGGGCCCTAGGGAGATTTTCTCTGTGATGTGATATGACCGTACTGATTGAAGAATTCTTTGAGAGAAAAGTTCTTGACTATTTTCTGGCGGTCTTCCGGGCGTATTTTTTCATAACTGAATCCCATCCATTTCATCTGACCCAGACAATATTGACAGACATCAAGATGAAGAACTTTTTTTTGTCCTGATTGTTCTATCTCGAAATGACCGTCTTCCCTGTTTGAAACCACATAGCGGTCAAATCTGTGGTTGGCCCTCATCTGTCTCAGCTTTGTACAATCACAAATATGAAACTTCGGGAGATTGTCTGAGACCGGGGTCCTGATATAAAGAACGACATGCGCTTCTTTATAGGTCAGTCTCTGGTCCTCAGCGATACGGACCTCTTCAAGAGGAATCTCTATTCCCGATTCCTGCAATTGCTCCTGTTCCGAAAGGGACAAGGTCAGGGGGGGCAGGGAGACCGGCTCAAACTCTCCCAGAGGGGCTTTCATCTTGCTTCTGAGTTCGTTTAAAGCGGCAGACTGAAGAAAGTCAGGGAGTTTCATTCATCCCTCGGGAAGAGTTCTCCGGATTTTTGCAATCGGGAGATTCCAACTCTGAGAGTCATTCCTTTGCCGCCTCTATGATGTTGGCAATTTTGGCTTCAGCATTTGTCCTGACCCTGAACTCGACGCGCTGGGACTGGGAAAAATCTTCTCTCCCTCCATTGTCGAAAACAAGATGGGAAGAGGAGAGGCCATTCGCTGTCAGGAGTTTTTTAAGCCAGTTCTTCTCATTCAAGACTTGGGGAAGTGTCAGGACATATTCGAGTGTGGTTCTTGTTCTGGCCTGGGAGAGTGCCATGTTGCGGAAGTAGGCATCATCTGTTGATACGGCCCCTTTCCAGAAGCTCGAGGTGTGTCCCTCAACCCGAATTTCCCGGATGGAGTCACGATATTTTGGAGAAGCCCAAGAACCGCGATTGAAAGAGAAAAAGTGAGGAAAAAAACAAGAAACCCCTTGTCGTTTCTGGTAAAATGGATGTTGTCAAAGACAACCATTTACCCACCCGAAGGGTGAAACGAAAGGGGCGACTTCATGGTACGACAAACCGTTCTTCCATTCAAACTCGAATCGACCGACGACACGATCACCTCTCAGGCGGGGCTGGTTCTGTTTGGGGAGTTTCTTCAGTCTCTCGGACTGAAGAAGAAGATTGACCGGGCCTTCGGGAAGCCCGGAAGCGGAGCGGGGTACAGAGCCTCGTCCTATGTGGTCCCCCTGTTGCTGATGCTGCAAGGCGGAGGAAGGAGCCTTTGTGACCTTCGGATGATCGCCCAGGACAAGGGACTGTTGGGGCTTCTTGGTATCGGAGAGGTGCCGTCGACGGACGCGTTCGGCCGGTGGCTCCGGCGGATGGGGGCTTCCGACACCGGGTTGTCGGCACTGGAGTCGGTCATCGCCCGGGTTCTGTCGGTTCTGGGCAAGGCACTTCGGAAGAGGCGGAAGAAGGCCGGCCTGTCTTGGGTCCGGGAGGTGACCCTCGACATCGATGCCAGCCAGATCGTGGCGGAAAAGGCCGAAGCCCTGTGGACCTACAAGGGGGAGAAGGGGTACATGCCTCTGGTGGGGCACGTGAAGGAACTCTCCGGGATGGTGATACACGAAGAATTTCGGGAGGGGAACGTCTCTCCGGGAGCGGACCATGTTCCGTTTCTGAAGGACTGCCTCCGGCGTCTTCCGGCAGGGATCCGGATCGCCCGGTTTCGGGCGGACAGCGCGTCGTACCAGGCCTCCGTCATCAATTTCTGCCAGGAGCGGGGAATCCGGTTCGTGATCGGAGCCGATCTGGATGTGGCGGTGCGGGCGGCGATCGGAAGGATCCCCGAGAGCGACTGGAGGCCCTATCAGGACGGTCATATCGCCGAGACGGTGCACACGATGAACAAAACCCACAACGCCTTCCGGCTCATCGTGGTGCGCCGGCGGGTGCAGACCCCTTTGCCGGGAATGGAGGAGGAAGGAGAAAAAGAGGCTTCTCCCGATGTCCGATACAAGGTCCTGGCCACCAGCCACAAGGAGATCCCCGAATGGGTCGTGGCCTGGTACAAGCAGCGGGGAGAGGATTCCGAGAACCGGATCAAGGAGCTGAAGATCGGGTTCGGGATGGAGCGGATGCCCAGTGGAGACACGAAAGCCAACGGGATCTTTTTCCGGATCGGAGTGCTGGCCTACAACCTCTTTCTCCTGTTCCGGGGACAGATTCTGGACGAGAGCTTCAAGCGGGCCCAGGTCCAGACGGTCCGATGGCAGATCTATCAGATGGCCGGGAAAGTGGTGCGTCATGCGGGCGTTCTCGTTCTCAAGGTGGCGGAGGATGTTCTGGCCCCCTTTCGGAGCTTTCGGGAGAGGTGCTGGCGGCTCTGGTGCCGGGAAGGAAGTCCGTAAGACTTCCCTCTTCCTCCACGCCTCCCTGAAAACGCACCCGACCGGAACGGAGGGGAACCTGCGTCCAAAAGAGAGGGGAAAACCCGGAAAAAGCCGAAAACGACCCCGGTTTTCCCTCTTCTGGCCATTAGATCGGGATGCGGTGGGGAATCCTTCCCTTCAAAAATGAAGGCTCCCTCTCTTTACCCCTCTTGCGAGGGCCGGTTTTAAAATCAATTTCGGTTTTTGGGAGAAGAAAGAATCTTGACGTAACGGGGGAAAAAATTGGTCAATATTTCTCTGAATCTGGGTTTTATGGTGTCGGATCCTGTATCAAAGAGAATATCCGGCTCCTTGAAGGAGATGCTCAGGTCCTTGTGGATTTCGGCTCCCCATTCCTTAAGGTCTGGAGTGAATTCTTTTGTCAGGTCCTGATAAAGGTCGACATGGAGTTGATTGTATTGAACCGCTATTGTCCGTATCCGGGCATTGACCGATTCAACTTTTATCATATAGGACAGTGCGATCAGCATGAAGATCATCATCAGGCCCGTCATCAGGTCACTCAGGGGGATCCAGTGTTCGTCCTGGGGGGTGGAGTTTTCTGAAAACGGATCCTGTTCCATGGTCTATCGGGCTCCATTTCCCAATGTCAACACAAGATCCCGAAGTTTATCGGTCAGTGGGGTGTAATCCTCGACGAATTTCTGGCTAAGTGCGGTGAGCTGTTGACCAAGACCGCCGATCGCGCGAGTCAGCTCAGCTTCCAGTGCCTTGTCCAATGCTGCGACCTGGGATTCGGTCCTTTTTGTCGAGGCTTCGATCGACTCACTCAACATCCTTGTTGATGCCTGTACGCCATTGGTCATCTGATTTGAAAACTCCAGAATCTTGGTTTCAATATTGGGAAGAGCATCCGATGCTTTTAAAAGGAGACTCCCCAAGGATGAAAGAGAGTCCTCCATTGCTCTCCTTTGGGTATTGATCTCTGACAGCACGTTTGACAATGTCGTGATCACTGCCTGGGTATCCATACTGGTTTTTGAGAGTGAATCGAAGCCTTCTGACAGGCTTTTCATCAGGTTCGATGATGAGACCTGCTGCGCCGCGATCTGTTTCATTTGATCCTGGTAACTTTCCTGCCAGAGAAGAACTTTTCCGAGAGCTTCATTCAATTGATGAAAGCTTTCACCCACCTGCTGGTTGATTTTGGTATCAAAATCCCGGATGACTTCTTCAAGGGCTGTGATCAGAGCATCTGTTCCACGGTCAGACATGTTTTTCATGAACAGTTCCTGGGAGTCCCGGAGTTTCCCAAACTGGTCATTCGTGTCCTGTCTCAAAAGTTTCATCTGTGACAGGAGCGTGGAATCTTCCTGACCGGCCAGGGCTTTGTGAATGCGTTCAAGTGCTATTGCAAGATCTTTTATGGTGACCTGATTCGGCAGGGAATCATCATTTTTTTGGGAATTGTTCCAGATATCTTTTCCTTTGAAGAATATTGCGAGAAGAATTCCCAAAAGGGAGATCCAAAATGCGGTTCTCAGTCCTTCCAGAAGGGCTGGGAGGCTTTTTTGGACATTATTCGGGTTGAAATTCCAGAGCCCAACCGATATGCCGAGAAAGGTCCCAAAAATACCAATGGTGGTGAAAAAAGCCGGATAGGCAGAACTGTTCCTGTTTGCAAACTTGTTTTGCTTCAGGACGATGAATGCCAGAATGACTACGACAATCATTGCAATGGTGATGGCTGAAATTCCATCTACTGGCATTCTTTGATTCCTTTCCGGAAAAAATGATCTGATTTTCTGGTTTGACGCTATCGAAGCCTGAAGTCTGATTTGGCTCCTGTCGGTAGCGGGGTCAGAGCAGGGGTCTGATCCCGATTTTGAAGACTGGCCATCCGGGAAACATGTTTTTTCAGATAGAGGGCAAGCTCGGAAACAGTGATATGTCCGCCCCTGGCGGCCCCCCCTTCCATGCCACGAAGAAAGTAATAGGTAAAAAGTCCATGTCTGGCTTTCCTGAAAACGCCTGCTTCCTGGTCTGCTCCGGAAGCCGAGAAAAAGGCGAAGTGCTCATTTCCACCGTGTGAATCCAGAAGACCGGATCTTCGGGTGACCTTTAGCGGTCGGAGCCCTTCCGGCATGATGGATCTCGCTCCCGCACCGGAAAAGCAGGAGTCGAGGGCCACAACGATCCTGCGGGACTTCATCAGGGCCAAACTTCTGAAAAGCTCTTTCATTGAATAGGCGGTGTGATCAATGTCGGACGGATCCGAGTCGAAAGGGACAAGATAGGGATCCCCCTTTGGGTCCTCGGTTCCATGTCCGGAATAGTAGACCCAGATGGTAGAGTTCCTGTTGGCATTGCGGTGGATCCACCCAAGGGCACTCCGGATTCTGGAACGGGTTGCCGTTCCTTCGGAAAGTTGTCGGATATGATCGGCAGGGATTCCCAATGAAAGCATCATGCGGAAAACACTTCGCGCATCGTTCAGTGCAAATTCGGCTGAAGGTAGTCCGTCCGGATAGTTTTCGACTCCAATGACAAGTGCAAAGTCATCCGGATGTTCCTGTTCGGTTAAGGGAGGGTGGTCAACATCAGGAGGATTGGTTTCCGGAGAATTTGCCAGGACCACTTTGGGCTTGTGGTCGATTGGTTCCGGCTTTTCATGAATGGAGGAGACAAAAGGAGAAAATGCCTCCGGTGCGATGGTTTCACCCAACATTTCCTGGGCTTTCCTGTTTCCCAGATCGGCAGCTCTCCTGAGCCAATAGAGAGACTTGTCGTGGTCTTTTTGAACCCCCATTCCATTGGAATAGATGATTCCCAGATTCGTTTGGGCAATGGCATAGTTTTGGCGTGCGGCTTTCCGGTACCAGGAAAACGCCTTCCGATCGTTTTTTGAAACACCCAGACCTTTTGAGTAAAGCGTTCCAAGATTATTTTCCGCTCTGGGATAACCCTTTTCTGCAGCTTTCTTGTACCAGGAAAATGCCTGTCCAGGATCTTTGGAAACCCCTGATCCATGTTCGTAGTCCCATGCCAGATTGGTTTCGGCTCTTGGATTTCCTTTTTGGGCTGCCAGAAAATACCAATGAGCGGACTGTGCAGAATCCCGGGAAACCCCCTTCCCCCTGTCAAAAAGGAAACCGAGCTCCGCCTCAGCCGGCGCATAGCCCGAGCGGGCCGAACGGAAAAGCCAGTAGATGGCCATCCTGAGATCCGGCGGGCCGAATGTGCCTTTTTCGTATTCCATGGCCATCCGGTATTGTTCTTTGGGGGAGGTATGGGGTGAGGTCGCTTCCGAATGGATCCCTTCTGCCATGGAGACGGGAGGCGAAGAGCCACAGAGGGTGGCCGAGACAAGGAAAATCGTGATCATTGGTCGGAAAAATCGCTCCATGTCACCGGGCCCTTTTTCAGGAGTGGAGGAGGCTTCTTTTTATGGAACTATCTGTTCGGTAATGATTTTTAGTCCTATGGTAAAGTCTGATTGGTTTCCATCAAGCAGACTTTACCATATATGCTGTTTATTTTTGTAATGGATTATTTGTTATTATGTTTTTGTGCTCATGCTCTCTCGGGAGATTGGTTTTATGACGGGCAATCCTGATATCAGGCAAACTGGCTGAACATTTTCATTGGGGGAGTCAATGCTCTTGCCCGCTTCGGCAACGGTGGATGTCTCCAAGCTTTCAAGAATCTTCAGTAATGTGACCAACTCCTATAAATTTCTGTTTTTCCAGGCTTTGCTCCACACAATCAAATCGATTTCTCCAAATATGGCAGGCTCTGGAGTCAAGATCGACCTACTCTCTCTGGTCTCCAGCATGATAGACACGGCAAGGCCCCTTCTGGAGGAGTATCGGCTTTCATTCGGAGTTCAGGACAGGATGTCTGACATTCTCAAAAGCATGATCGATGAAAAGGCCGGGAACAGAGAAATGGAGAAGCTCAAGCGTTACGTTCCATTTCGTCTTTTGGCACCATTTTTCGAAGATGCGCTTTGCGGGGTAGTGGATCATCAGAAAAACGCACTGATTTCAAGGCATTCCAATGAGTCATTCTGGAGTCCCAATCCACCATTGTACAGGGTGGATCCCGGAAACGGGTTTCTTGTCCTGCACCCTGTATGGGTTAGGTATATCCAGGAAAACTTTCCGATCGTCAAGGACTGGTTCCAGTTTCAGTGGCTATCCTATCTGCAGGACAGGAATCTTGCGGTTCCAAACCTTAAGCACAAGATCGACCCTGATGAAGCCAGGAAATCCATTCCAAAGCCCTACAAGGAGTATTGGAATGATCTCCTTCGTGATAGGGATGTTCGGTGCCTCTATACAGGATCTCTGTTAAAACCCGGAAACTATGCGCTTGATCACTACATTCCCTACTCCTATGTCGCTCACAACGAATTATGGAATCTGGTCCCTTCCAGGATGGAGGCGAATTCGTCAAAAAATGACCGGCTTGCTGCGGAGGATTCCATCAGGAGCTTTTTGGACACTCAATACCTTGGAATCTGTTTTCATAAAAGAGTCTTCCAGCAAGAAACTTTTTCGAAAGTTGCGGAAAGTTATATGACCGGGCTGAAAATCGAGAGGAGACGGATCCTGGAGAAGTCGGTTTTTCAGGAACGGCTCCGGGAAGTGATCCTTAATCTGAGGGATTGTGCAAAACTCACCGGTTTTCCGGATGGTTGGTCCTATCGTGAAGATGAGGACAGAACTGCCCGATCCCATTGACTCATTCAATCCTTTCATCCTTTGTGGTTTCATAAAAATCCGTTCCTGTTGTATCATTCATGGTCACTGTTTGCTTGTTGTCACACTCAAATTTCAGGGGATCCATGGCACAATACGTTTTCACAATGAATCGGGTTGGCAAGGTTGTTCCTCCAAAACGTCAGATCTTAAAAGATATTTCCCTGAGTTTTTTCCCTGGAGCCAAGATTGGTGTCCTGGGGTTGAACGGATCCGGAAAATCGACCGTACTCAAGATTATGGCTGGAATCGACACCGATATTCTTGGCGAAGCCACGCCGATGCCCAATATCAAGATCGGGTATTTGCCCCAGGAGCCGGAACTTGATCCCGAAATGAACGTTCGGGACGCTGTTGAGCAGGCCTTGGGGGAGGTGTTCGATGCCCACAAGAAGCTTGAGGAGCTTTATGCGGCCTATGGCGATCCCGATAATGATTTTGACGCGCTCGCATTGGAACAGGGCCGGCTTGAGGCGATAATCGCCACTTCTGATGGCCACAATCTGAACCAGAAGATGGAAATCGCGGGGGATGCTCTGAGACTGCCCCCCTGGGAGGCGAAAATCGGACATCTTTCCGGAGGGGAAAAACGTCGTGTCGCCTTGTGTCGCCTTTTGCTGTCTAGCCCTGACATGCTCCTTCTCGATGAACCCACGAATCATCTCGATGCGGAGTCTGTCGATTGGCTTGAGCAGTTTCTTCATGAGTTTCCGGGAACCGTGGTTGCTGTTACCCATGACCGCTATTTTCTGGACAATGTCGCGGAATGGATCCTTGAGCTTGATCGTGGACAGGGTATTCCATGGAAGGGAAACTACAGTTCATGGCTTGAACAGAAAGAGAGTCGTCTTGAGGCCGAGTCAAAGCAGGAGTCGGCAAGGATGAAAGCGATGAAGCAGGAGCTTTTGTGGGTCCGGCAAAATGCCAAGGGTCGACAGGCGAAATCCAAAGCCAGAATGGCCCGTTTTGACGAGCTCAGCTCAAAGGACTATCAGGCCAGGAATGAAACCCAGGAGATTTTTATTCCCGTCGGGGAGAGGCTTGGTGACAGCGTCATCGAATTCAAGGGGGTCTCGAAGGGGTACGGAGACAGGCTTTTGATCGATAATCTGTCCTTTTCCATTCCACCCGGAGCCATCGTTGGCATCATCGGTCCAAATGGTGCCGGAAAATCAACCCTTTTCAGGATGATCACCGGAAAAGAAAAACCGGATTCGGGGGAGGTGCTCATTGGAAAGAGCGTGAAGCTTGCCCACGTTGACCAGTCCCGGGAAATGCTTTCCGGCAATCGGACGGTCTTTGAGGAGATTGCGAACGGCTCAGAGGTCATCAAGGTGGGAAGCTACGAAACACCCTCCCGTGCCTATATCGGCCGATTCAACTTCAAGGGGCCGGATCAGCAGAAGATCGTGGGCACCCTTTCCGGTGGAGAAAGGGGAAGACTCCATCTTGCCAAGACATTGATGTCGGGGGGCAATGTCCTTTTGCTGGATGAACCTTCAAATGATCTGGATGTTGAAACATTGCGGGCTCTGGAAGACGCACTTCTGGAGTTTGCGGGTTGTGTCCTCGTGATTTCCCATGACCGGTGGTTCCTTGACCGGATCGCAACGCATATTCTCTCTTTTGAAGGGGATTCTACGGTATCCTTCTTTGACGGGAACTATCAAGAATACGAAGCCGACAAGAAAAAACGCCTCGGAGCCGAAGGGGCAAAACCCAAACGTCTCAGATACAAGCCAATCAGCCGGTAAGAATCATTCCCATGGAACCTGGCATGAGAGGGTGATCCGGCTTCGTTTCAGGATTCTCAAGGAATAGACCGGGGGGCTAGGTGGTTCCCCGGCTTTTCTTTCCCCGGATACTTCTTGTCATATCTTTTGTGGTGAGCCGCACCATCAATGGCACATCCAAAGGCCCGGACCTGCGAGGTCCGCAAACACCATCATTGCGATCCATTCCCTGTTGCTGGCCCATTGAGCCATTCCTGATAAGCCACACTTCCTTTTTGGACATCGTCGCTTCATTCTCCTGTGGCCTGTCCGGCTTTTGTCTGCTCTCACAAGACTCCGGTCCATCCGTTGTGTTGGTTGGAGACTGCAGCCTCTTTTTCACGGGCATTTTACTTCGAGAACTGGAAAAATGATTTCTTCTTGACTCTGGACTAATGTCAAGGGTTTATCCTTGATCTTGAGGTCTGCCTGAGAGGCGGATCGTCTCTCTTTCGTGATTCCTTCCGGGTTGTGAAAAAGAACTCCCGGACAATGTGGATGAAAAGATCTATATGCTGGAAAGGGATTCGATGGACAACAAAAATTTGAAAAAATCCTCAGGTGTTCGGAGCAATGAACCACAGTCATCGGGCATAATGGCAGTGGGTGCCGCCCTGATGACATTTGTTGCAGTATCGTGTTGTGCCGGAGTTCCTGCCCTTCTTTCATTTATCGGAACCATTGGACTGGGAGTCCTGATCAAGAAGCATCTTCTTTTTCCTTTGATGCTGGCTTCCCTGATGATGGGTTCCTGGGGGGCTTTCCTTTCCTACCGGAACCACCAGAACGGTTGGTTTCTGGCGGGATACCTTTTATGCGCACTGGGGATTCCGATGGGAATGAAGTTCTATCATCCGTTGATGTATGCCGGTCTCGCGGGTCTTTTGCTTCTGACGGGTAGCGAGCTATTTCGAAGGCGTAAAAAGACGGCGTTTTGCGGATAAGAATTCCGGAAAAGACCAAGAGTGAGATCCGGGTCAGCTTGGAGCTGACCCCCAGGTTCAATCAGAAGGAGTTCAGGATGGAAAAGATTGCTTTTCGTGTTGAGGAAATGACCTGTGACCATTGTGCTTTGACCATCGAGAAAACGCTTCTCAAAAATCCCAATGTCATTTCAGCCCGAGTCTCTTATGCCAGGGGAGCAGGTGAGATTGAAGTCAAGGAGCCGGCGTCCTTCGAAGAGCTTCAAAAAGAGGTCCATGAGGAAGGGTATGAACTTTTTCCGGGTGATCCGGCTTCATTTGGCGGCCCGGACGTTTCTTCCGACACATCCTTGCGGCATATCGTCATCATCGGAGCCGGATCAGGGGCCTTTGCCGCAGCCCTCCGAGCCTCCGAGCTGGGCGCTCGGGTCACTCTCGTGGAACGGGGGACGATTGGCGGAACTTGTGTCAATGTCGGATGTGTTCCTTCGAAGATATTGATCCGTCAGGCACATCATGTCCATCAGTCCATGTGTCCTCCTTTTGAGGGCATTCGGCCGACAACGCCGGAGTTTTCAGCCCCTCTTCTGAAGAAACAGCGAGAAGGGAGAGTGCTCGAGCTTCGGGAAGAAAAATACAGCCGTCTTCTGAGGGATCTTCCAAATGTCACCTTCATCGAGGGAACGGCCTCTTTTCAAAGTGAGACAGTTGTTCTTGTCCGGAAAAAGGACGGGAGTGAAGAGTCTCTGGTGGCGGATCGTATCCTTGTGGCAACAGGAAGTCGTCCCCATGTTCCGGAGATTCCCGGACTCGCCGGAGCCCCTTTCTGGACTTCGACCGAAGCCTTGTTTTCAAATGATGTACCAAAGGAGATGATCATTCTGGGCGGTGGATTTGTGGCGCTTGAAATCGGGCAGGCCATGCAGCGTCTCGGGAGCCGCGTGACGATTATCGACCGGAATCCGCAAATCCTGAAACGGATGGATGCGGACATCGGCAAAAGTCTCCAGACTTACCTCGCTGGTGAGGGGATCCGTTTTCTGTTGAACGCAAAGGTTCTTGGTGTCGAGTTTGAGAACGGAAAGTTTACTCTCCAATTGGATGGGATGACGGTTGAGGGAGATGGCTGCCTGGTTGCGACAGGGCGGACACCGAATACTTTTGGACTGTCTCTTGAAAAGGCTGGGGTGATCACCACACAGAATGGGTCGATCGTTGTCAATGATCGATTGGAAACGAATGTTCCTGGTATATTTGCTGTTGGGGACTGCACCAATCTTCCAAAGTTCGTTTATGTGTCGGCAGCCTCCGGAACCCGGGCCGCGATCAATATGATGGGAAAAGAGACTGCCAATCTGGACCTTTCGGTTCTTCCCGAAGTCATTTTCACAGATCCGCAGGTGGCTGTGGTCGGCCTCTCCGAGGCGGATGCTCTTTCGCGAGGAATGGAAGTCGATGTCCGGACAGTTTCCCTGGATCAGGTTCCAAGGGCACTTGCCAATTTCGATACGAGAGGATGGGTCAAAATGGTAGCGGAGAAAAAAACCGGCCGTTTGATTGGAGTCCAGGTGTTGGCTCCGGAAGGGGGAGAAGTCATCCAGACGGCCGCAATGGCGATTGCTGGCGGGAGGACAGTCCGGGAGATTGGAGACCAGTTTTTCCCCTATTTGACAATGGTGGAAAGCCTGAAGCTCTGTGCCCAGTCTTTTTACAAGGATGTCAAACAGCTTTCATGCTGTGCGGGATAGTCTGGAATGGATTTTGGGCTTGCCCGAGACAGGGAAACCAATCTGAGGATGATCGCATGACCCATCTTCCGATCGGAAAGGTCGCAAGACTTTCCGGTGTCAGCATCGATACCATCCGCTTTTATGAGAGAAACGGATTGATCCCGGATCCCCCGCGAAGGGAGTCGGGATACCGGGACTATCCGGAGGAAACGGTCTTCCGGCTGAAGTTTATCAAGAATGCGAAGGAGATTGGCTTCACCCTCGCGGAAATTCGGGAGCTTCTTGGGCTTCGGACAACAAAGGAAACCAATTGCGAATCGGTGCAGAAGATGGCTGAGGAGAAAATCCGGGTGGTGAAGGAGAAAATCCGGAATCTCGAAGGGATCCAGGTGGCTCTTGAGAAACTTCTGGAAAGTTGCCGGGAACCGGGTCATACATCCGAATGCCCCATTCTGGACGTTTTGGAAAAACATAACGTCTGAACCCATTCCCCGGGACCCGGGGAATGGGCGTGTGAGTCTAAAGCCAGACGTTGATTCCGAACATCATGGTGGTCACGGCACCCACATAGGCAGCGGCCAGGGACTCGTAAGACAGATTGGCATAAAACTCCAGATGTTCATTGGCCTGGACCGATGCGCCGATGTCGGCCTGAAGGCCTGCGAGTGGCCCTGGAGTGTCGAATGTCCCCACAACTCCTCCCAGCTGTCCATTTAAAACCACATAACGACCCAGCTGGTCGAGTGTTGAAAGTCCGGCAAACCCAAAATTTGACGACAGAAGGACGGGCACCAGATTGGTTGCGTTCGGGATAAAAGGTGTGAAGGACTGCGTATCATATCCCGCGACGAGATGAAGATCTGGTTTTTTCAGAAAGTTCCAGTCGACCGCGACCATTGTGTTGTGATTGATTCCAAAGGGTGTCTGACTTCCGCCCAGAGTGTCGTAGGTGTATTCGTACTCTCCTGACAGGGACAGGTTCGGAATCAGGGAAACAGTCGCGTTCAGAAGCCCTCCGGACTGGAGTGCGCCTTCGAGGATGGCTTGTCCGTATCCGCTCCAGGGAAGTTGATACCACCCTTGTCCATCGATCCTTAGCCTTCCGAGCGGAAGGTCAAGGTGTCCGTAAAGTCCGGCATTGACCTGATTGCCTGCGAAGACATCCCCTGCATCAAGAAGGTACTGGAGTCCATCCGGTCCCTGCCCGTCCACACCGGCAAAAAGGTAGGACTCAAGGCCGCTGGTCTGTCCTGATGCCGATCCCACGTAAAGATTGGTCCCCGCCTGAAAATGGACAGTATCTTTCAAAAGGGGTGTTTCTGCGGTGATCCCGGTTCCGATGGAGGAACCACCCGAATATCCGATGTCGACATTCTGGATGTGGATATGGTAATCCGAATTTTCCATCTCGTAGGTGGATGGTGACTGGAATGGAGGGGGAACCGGTTCCTGAAAGTTGATGTTCTGGTCAAAGGTTTCAAGGGGCGGGGTTGACAGCACAAGGACCTCAAGCGTTTTTTTGTCTTCGGTGACCTTTTCCTTTTCTTTTTGGGACAGTGTCGGATCTCTGGAAAGCCGGTTCAGGATTGTTCTGGAGCGGGACATGTTTCCCTGTTCCATCAGAAGCTCCGCTTTCAGCCTGAGAAGAGTCTTGTCATCGGGATATTGACTGATTCCCTTGTCCAGAATGGCAATCCCCTTTCCGGGTTGATGGATTTTCCGGGCGATACGGGCTCCAAGTGTATATGCCTCGCGTCTTTTGGGATGAAATTTGATGTAGTTGCCAATCTGTTGCTCTGCCAGGGAAAATTTTCTTTTGGCAATACTGTTGTTGATCGTCTTCCAGTCATGATCCGAAGGGGCTGACCCGGATGATTCTTCAGCGAAACCGTTGCCAACACTAAAAAGGGCTCCGGTCAGGGAGCCCAGAAGGGCAATGATGAGAAAGGCCGGGACTCTCCCGGCCTTTTTGTCAGATCCGCCCATTATCGGGAATGTCTGTGCATTCGGGCATGATACCCCGCATGGTGGGATGGGGAGTAGAGCGCGGCAACCCTTTCATGGGATCCCTGCATGATCTCCCTTGTAGCTTCTTCGTGGCCAAAAGCGGATCTTCCGAGTTCGGGATGATGGTCGTCTCCATCATGGTGCATGGAGGCTTCGGGAGATTCCCTGTCCCGGAAATCCCGGTCTGCCCGGTCATAGTCGAACCGATTGTCAGCACGAAGGGCTCTGAGGCGGTTCTTCAGCATGAAAATCCTTCTCTTGACCGAAGCGATATCCGCGGCGCGATCGGGATTGGGTGCCTTCTGGCTGTTGAGCGCGGTGAGCCTCGCCCTGAGTTTTGCGATCTTGGCCTTCAATTGGGCGATATCCGCAGCGCGATCGGGATTGGGTGTCTTCTGGCTGTTGAGCGCGGTGAGCCTCGCCCTGAGCTTTGCGATCTTGGCCTTCAATTGGGCGATATCCGCGGCGCGATCGGGATTGGGTGTCTTCTGGCTGTTGAGCGCGGTGAGCCTCGCCCTGAGCTTTGTGATCTCTGCTTTCAGCTGGGCGATATCTGCGGCGCGATCGGGATTGGGTGTCTTCTGGCTGTTGAGCGCGGTGAGTCTTGCCCTGAGCTTTGTGATCTCTGCTTTCAGCTGGGCGATATCCGCAGCGCGATCGGGATTGAGTGCCTTCTGGCTGTTGAGCGCGGTGAGTCTTGCCCTGAGCTTTGTGATCTCTGCTTTCAGCTGGGCGATATCCGCAGCGCGATCAGGATTGGGTGCCTTCTGGCTGTTGAGCGCGGTGAGCCTTGCCCTGAGTTTTGTGATCTCTGCTTTCAGTGCGGCGATGTCGGCTGTGCGATCGGGATTGCCTAATTTATTGGCTCTGAGTGTTTTAAGCCGATCGGTCAGTTTGATGATTTCATTTTTGATGTCAAGACTATCCGCTTTCAAATCCGTGTTTTCATTCGTGGACTGGCCTGTTGGTGTTGTTGAGCGGCTTGAGAGGGATGTCGATCCATGGGCAAATCCTACTCCGGCAATCAGTGAGACAATGATGACCGCCGGGACAGTTTTTTTGAAGTTCATGTGGATCTCCTTTTTATGAGGTTGAACGAAAAGAACCGGGGAACTCTAACAAAATTTTTCAGAAATGGATGTGATTTGGATCAAGCTTCGGAGGAGCGGCTTGAAAAACTGTCCGTCCTTTTTTTTAGCAGGGAACTTCTCTAAAGTAGGCTAAGGCTTCTGGTTCCATTGGAAGGACCGTTTTCTTGTCCGGGAGGAGGATTGTGTGTCAATGTTTCGTTTTGTACATGCCGCGGATATCCACCTTGACAGTCCCCTCAGAGGGTTGTCGGGACAGGAGGGAGACAATGCAAGACGCATCCGGAAGGCAACTCGGGAAGCCTTTGAAAATCTTGTGACCCGGTCGATTGAAGAGAAGGTGGATTTTATGATCCTGTCCGGAGATCTCTATGACGGAGACTGGAAGGATTATCAGACCGGACTCTTTTTCGTTGCCCAGATGGGCAGGCTTTCCTCTGAAGATATTCCTGTTTTTCTGGTTTATGGAAATCATGATGCGGCAAGCCAGATGACCCGAAGCCTCAACCTTCCCCCGAATGTCAATCTCTTTGGAACCCATCATGCCCATACGTTTCTGATCCCGGACCTGTCTGTCGCCATTCATGGAATGAGCTTCCGACAAAGGGATGTGACGGACAATCTGGTTCCGGGATTTCCCGATCCGGTTCCGGATATGTTCAACATCGGTGTCTTGCACACGGGACTTGGAGGTTTGGGTGGCCATGCCAATTATGCACCCTGCAGCTCCGGGGAACTGATTGCCAAGGGCTATGACTACTGGGCCTTGGGCCATGTGCATCAGGGACAGGTGATCAACCGGACCCCCTATATCGTTTTTCCGGGAAATTTACAGGGGAGACATATTCGCGAGACGGGGCCAAAAGGGGCCTGCATCATCTCCGTCAATGAAGGCGCTGTCGCTGATCTTGGCCTTCTGGCGGTCGATGTTGTCCGATGGGAAGTCCTGACTGTCAATGCCGGTCCGGAAGACTCCTTTTCCGATATCATCAACCGGATCCGCGAAGAGATCCGGACCGTATCGGGAGAGATGGATGGACGTCTTCTGGCTTGCAGGATCCTGATTGAGGGAAAGACAAAAATCCACTTCCAGCTGGAGTCATCGAGGGAGCCACTCCTGGCCGAAGCACGCTCCGCCGCCCTGTCCCTTGGATCGTCCGTGGCCTGGGTGGAGCGGGTTGTCGTCCAAACTGAGCCAATGGGGATCGGTGTTGATGAAAAGGAAGAGACGTCTTTCATGGATCTGGCGCAGATTCTCGGGAAGGCGAAGGACGATCCGGAGCTTTTGAAGATGATGGAATCTCAGTTGGGTGAATTGGTCCAGACGCTGCCGTATGACCTCCGGATCGATAATGAAGATATCGCATTGAAATCTGCCATTGACAGGGAATATGGGGAACTCCTGTCACCTGTCATCAGATTTTTATTGGCCGATATCCGTGAGCAGGGTCAGAAATCATGAGGCTCAGCCGGCTGGATCTCAAAAGGTATGGACGATTTACGGATGCTGTCATTGATTTTCCGGCTGGGACTCATGACTTTCATCTTGTTTTCGGACCGAATGAAGCAGGCAAATCGACAACCCTGTCCGCCATTTCCGACCTCTTGTACGGGATTTCCCATAATTCCCCCTATAACTTTCTTCATTCGTATGGAGACATGCGAATTGGTGCCGTTCTGGAAAATCCAACTTCGTCGATTGAGTTTTTTCGGAGGAAGGGAAAGAAGGAGACATTGCTGTCCGGAGATGGCACGGCTCACCCTTTGGGAGACGGAGCTCTTTCGCCATTTCTCGGAGGCTACGACAGGGTGTTTTTTGAAAGGATGTTCAGTCTGGATTACCCCAGACTCAATGAGGGTGGCCGGGAGCTTCTCGAGGCGCGGGATGATGCGGGGCAGATTCTGTTTTCCGCCGGGACGGGGATAGCGGGTCTCAGGAAACATCTCGACTCCATCGAGGCCAAGCTTGACGGTTTGTGGGGAGCAAGGCGGTCTTCCAAAAGAAAGTACAGCCAGCTTGAGGAAAGGCTGAAAGACAATGAGCGCATACTCCGGGAACACAGCCTTTCAGGGAGCAAATGGCTGTCATTGAAGGAAGAGGTTTCAAGAATACGGGATGAGTGTGATCGGGTTGATCGCCAGATCTTTGAAAAGACATTGTCTCTCCGAAAATTGGAGCGTGTCCGAAGGGTTTTCCGGGATCTGGTCCGTTTTGACCAGATCGAGTCGGAGATAGCCTCGATCGGTCAATTGCCCTTTCTTCCGGGGAACGCCCGGGAGAAACTTGAGTCTGCTCAGGAGAAAATCACGGGAGCACGGATTCAGGGGGAGACACTGAAAGAACGTCTGGAACACTCCATTTCCGATCGGAAAAAGATTCTTCCGGATGAAAAGATTTTGTCCAGGGCCAATGAGATTGCCCGTCTTCATGAAGTGAGAATTCATGTCCAGAAGGCTCTGGAGGATCTTCCCAAACGTCAGTCGGAGCTTTTATCCATGGTCGGGGAGCTTCGTTCATTGGCGAGGGAGCTTTCCTGGGAGACGTTGGAAGCGGATCTCCTGCTTTCGATGATCCCACCCCGGTCCCGTTCGGTTGCGGTTTCGAAACGTCTCTCCGAACGGGTGGAATTGCTGTCCTTTCTGTCGGCTGCCGAGAGGGCACTCATGGAAGCGAGGGCTGCCCAGGATGGCTTACAAAAGAGGCAACTGGGAATGATGCCTCCTGTCGATCTGACGGGTCTTGAGTCAGCGCTGTCGGCTTATCGGAACGCATCTCATTTGCTCTCTCCACTGGAGAGCTTTCGGAAGGAACGCTCAGAGCATGATTCGGAGATCCGTTTGCGTCTTGCCTCCCTGGTCCCTTCAGTCCGTTCTTTGGAGGACCTGTTGTCCATCCATCCCCCGGGAATGGGGCAGATCCATGAGTTTCAGGATCGCTTCAAGGATTGGGAGCTCATGGAAAGGGATCGAAGCCGTAAGGTGGAGGCGGCGAGACAGGAGATCGGCAGCCTGTCCGCCAGCCGCGACGGAATTTTTCAACGCGAGAGACTGGTGACGAAAGACATTCTTGAAAGCCTGAGGGAGAAACGGAATCAGGCATGGGAGGTGGTCAAGTACATCCATGTCCATGGCGCCCCTCCCCCCGGATCAGGGACGGCCGAAAATCCGGGAAAAAAGGATCCGGTCTCATCTTTTGAGGAGCTCCAGAGGGAAGTCGATGTTGTCTCCGACAGGCGTTTCGACAATGCGCATTTTGAGGCGTCTGTCAGAGTCATTGCCCAGAAGCTTGATGAACAGCAGGGTCTTCTCGATGAGCTGCTCGCGCAGGATCAGTTGGCTCTTGGTGTTCGTGAGGGGCTCTTTCGGGAGTGGAAGGATCTATGGGAAGGAGCCCCGTTTTTTCCGGACTCTCCGGAAGTGATGCTGAAATGGGCTATGGATCGGGAGGCACTTCTGGAACTGTCCTCCAGACGGGAGTTGTGTGAAGAAAAAATAAGAATGGTCTCAGGGGAGATCTCAAGTCTTCGCTCCCGTTTTGAAAGGGAGCTTTTGTCCCTGGAGGAAAAACGGAATCTGACAGGAGAAGAGTCTCTTGAGTTTCTGGTCGAAATGTCTGAAAAACGTCTTCGCGAGCTGTCAGAAGGGGCTTCCCTCTGGAAGCTTTTGAACCAGCAGGTTCAAAAGGGTGAAGAAGAGGTAAATCGAAGGCAGCTGGAGCTTGATCTGGCGATCAGACGATTTCGGGAATGGGAATCCCGATGGGAGAATGCGGTCAGGGAGATCGGAATTGTCTCCTCCCGGGATCCGGAGGCGGTCTCTCAGTTTCTTGAAATCATTGATCGCATGAGAGTTCTGGAAGAACCTGTCCGGGATCTGACCCATCGCGTTCGGTCGATTCAAAAGGATGCGGATGATTTTCATGGGATGGTTCGCTCCCTTGTTCCCCTGGTCGCACCCGATCTTTTGGGGGAGACGCCCGATGACTCGATGAGAATCATCGAGAAAAGGCTCGAACAGTCCCAGATGGCGGTGGAGCTTTGCCAACAGAAAGATCAGGATATCCTTTCCATAGAGAAATCGATCCGGCATTATCGGGAGCTTGACCGGGAAGGGTCGGAAACCATCCGGACCCTTCTCGAGGCCGCGAACGTCCCTGATGGCTCAAGTCTTGCCGAAATCATTTTAAAGAAGGAGCGGATGCTGGCTCTTGAAGCCGAGAAGGAGCTCCTTTCCGCCGCTCTTTTCAAGAACGGAGACGGGTATTCGTTTCCTGATTTGAGGAGAGAGTGCGAAGAGATTCCCGATCCAGCTCTTTTGGCGGAGCTCGTGGAGGAGGGAACTGGGGAAATGGAGTCCCTGAGATCGCACTACAAGGTGCTTCTTGAGGAAAGGACCCGCCTCAATAATGCGTTTTCTTCCCTTGGGGGGGATCTGTTGGCTGTGGAGGCTGCCTCTGATCGTCAAAGGATCCTTTCGGAAATGAGGGAAGTGGCGGAGCAGGTTGTCTATCTGAAAGGTTCCTCGATCCTCCTGAGATGGTCTATTGACCGCTACCGGAAAGAGCATCAGGGTCCTCTGCTTTCAAGGGCGAGCGTGTTGTTTTCTCGTCTGACGCTTGGATCATTTGAGTCGCTGGGGATTGATTATGACGATGAGGACCGGATGGGGATCCTGGGATTCCGTCCGGATGGTCCTCCGGTGGGTGTTTCCCAGATGAGCACCGGTACCGCCGACCAGCTTTTCCTTGCGCTCCGGCTTGCCGCTGTCCATGAGTTTTTGGACCACTCGATTCCGATGCCATTCATAGCGGACGATTTGCTGATCAACCTTGATGATGGCCGGGCGAAAGCGGCATTGGAGGTTCTCTGGGAGTTGTCGGCAAAAACCCAGGTGATCTTTTTGACCCATCACCAGCATCTTGTGGAGTTGGGGCGGGAGACTCTGGGCGAAAGGGTTCCGGTTTCGGTTTTGTCGTCAAGCCATTAACTCCGGCTTCTGCCCCTTTCCTCCAAGAGCACCAAACAGTGCCAATGCCTCCTGCCGGGCATAAGAATGGTCAACGATAGGGGCGGGATAAGTCTTGCCCAGGATGATTCCGGCTCGTTTCAGAAGAGGCTCCGGTGCTTCCCATGGACGATGGATCCATTGGTTGGGCAGGCCCTTGATTTCCGGAATCCATTTGCGGATTGCAATGCCCTCCGGATCATACCGCTCTCCCTGAAGGACAGGGTTGTAAATCCGGAAGTATGGGGCGGCATCCACACCCATTCCAGAGACCCACTGCCAGGAAACGGTATTGTTTGCAAGGTCATGGTCAACAAGTGTTTCCCGGAACCACCGTGCCCCCTCCTTCCAGGAAATCAGGAGATCTTTCGTGAGAAAGCTTGCGGAGATCATTCTGGACCTGTTCGGAATATAGCCTATAGCCCACAGCTGCCTCATGGTGGCATCAATGACCGGATAACCCGTCTTTCCCGATTTCCAGGCCAAGAGGGCTTCAGGATTGTCTTTCCATGGAAAGCTGGAGAATTTTGGCTGAAAGGGTTCTGAGATCATTTTGGGAAAATGGATCAGCAGATATCGTGAAAACTCTCGCCATCCCAATTCTGAAAGGAACTTCTCCCCGTCATTCTGCCAGCCGGGATGTTCATGCATTTTATCAAGTGTTGCCCGGACGATTTGCCTGGAGGTGATTTCTCCGGCATGAAGAAAAGGAGAAAGCATCGAATAGCCCTCATGGTCGAGCCGATCCCGATTCTTCTCATAGGATTGAAGTCTTTCGTCAAGAAAGGTGTTCAGAGTCATGTGGGCCTGTTCTTCTCCCGGGATCCACTTCTCTCTCATTTCTTTTGCCCAGTCGGGTCTGGATGGATTCCATCCCCATTCGGGAAGATACTCTGAAATCACAGAAAATTCCGGTGGAAAGATCCTCTCCGGGGCGGGAAAAGGGGCTGAAGGGTCCAGTGCGGGCCGAAGACGTTTCCAGAATTGGCCAAATACCCGGTACGGGCCGTTTTTCCCCATCATGGATTCGGGGTCTGAAAGAAGATCGGGGGGATAGGTTTCCACTTTCAGCCCGGTGGAGAGAAGCTCTTTTTTAAGAGAGAGGTCAAAGGTTTTTGCCCATGGTTCTGTAAGCTCATTCCAGACAATTTTTTGAGCATTTGATCTTTTTGCAAAATGGACAAGGACTTCTTTCGTGGATCCCCGGGCAAAGACAAGCGGGGATCCTGTCGATGAAAGAGAGCGGGCAAGGGAAAGAAGGCTTTCGTGAAGCCACCAGCGGGAGGCTCCTTCTTCCTGCTCGGGAAGGGTTTCATCCCAAATGTAAACGGGAAGAATCGGACCGGAGCGGGCGGAGTGGAAAAGGGCGGGATTGTCTTTAAGCCTGAGATCTTTTCTGAACCAGACGATAGAGGTGTTCACGTGATCTTCCTTATCCATGGGAGTCTTTTCGAAAAGGCTCTTGTGGCATCTGTATCAGGGGAGCTTGAGCCCGGGGATTCGAGGTGAGAAAATCCTTCGATGGTCCTGATCCTTTTTAAACTGATTCCTTGAGGGAAATATGGATGGATCCACTCAATTTTGCAATATGTGGTGGCGGGGTGGGGGGAGTCAGCATCGGGGCTCTTCTTGCGAAAAATGGACAGAATGTCGCTCTTTTCGAACGGTTGGGTTATCTGGGCGGATGCTCTGGAACCTTCGGGAGAAACGGGAACTTTTATAATGCGGGAGCAACGACTTTTGTCGGTTTGTCCAGCGGTTTGCCTCTCGATGTCCTTTCGCGCCGGACAGGTGTTTCCTTTCCTGTCGTGGAGATTGATCCGGCGATTGTTGTCCATATCATGGGAAAGACCATCCGGCGATTTCGGAATATGGAGCGGTTTGTTCTGGAGATGGAGAACGCCTTTCCCGGTTATCCCCATCGAAGCGTGTTTCAAAAAATCAGACTTCGCGCGGAGAAGTTCTGGCCAGGACTGACTTCCTTTGATGGTGTTGATCAGGGGAAGATCCGCTCTTTTTTGAGACCGCTCTTTTCCCGTCCGGATATCTTTCTCCTTCATTCACCGGATTTCTTTCGATCAACCCTGTCGTTCCTGCAATCTTCATATGGAGTGTTTCCTCCTGAACTGAAAAGGTTTTTTGATCATCAGCTCTTGATTACGGCCCAGGGCTTTTCAGATCATGTTCCTCTTTTTGCGGGGATTCTTGGATTAACCTATCCGAATCTCGACAACTATACTGTCATGGGAGGGATGGGTCGAGCGATCGAGTCCCTTTCCCAGCTCATTCCCGGAGTCTATCTGAACCATCCTGTGAAAAAGATCCAAAAGAAACGGGGGAAATTTCTGGTGACCGCCGGCAAGGATGAATGGGAGACGGAGAATGTCATTTTGAACCGGACCATTTGGGATCTGGACTCGGTTCTTGATCAGGATCTTTTGGACCAACTGCGCCCTCGCCTTAAAGGACCTGATTTCCATGGTGTCGGGGCATTCGTGATCTATTTTATGGTGGAGGATGTGTTTGGAGCGGATTTTGAACTTCATCATCAGATCATTCTTGATGATGAGAATCCGGTCACAAAAAGCCAATCCTTTTTTCTCTCCCTGTCCCATCCGGATGATCCGGTTTTGAGCCGGTCCGGAATGAGAAGCGTCACGATTTCCACCCATACGCCAGTTAGTATCTGGGAGGATCGTACGAGAGAGAACATCCTTGAAAAACGTTCAGTGGCAACCAATCAGATTCTGGAGTCCCTTTATCGGGCAATTCCGCTCTTCCGGAGTGCCAGAAAAGGTGAAATCATCTCCGGAACGCCTAAAACATTTGAGAAATATACAGGAAGATCGCGAGGAACAGTCGGGGGGATTCCGGTTGTTCACCCGAATTTCCCCTTTCGCTTCCCGTCGTCTGTTGTGTCCGAAGGGATCTATCTTGTTGGGGACACAGTTTTTCCCGGGCAGGGATGGCCCGGTGTGGTGATCGGGGCATTGAACCTTTTCGGGATTTTAAGGGATCAGGGGCGAATGGGCTGAGGGCGCATTGCAAAATGAAACCATGTGATGCCATTTCTTCCAAGAAGATCTTTTTGATTTTCGAAAAAGAGGATCTCCATTCTGTTTTCCCGTGCAAGAAGTTCTACCTCACCGACAGGAACAGGGTAGGTTGGAAACTCGGCATCCGCCGGACCGTCTTTCATCGTTATGGCTAGGATGGCTCCGGGGTTCAACAATGAGACCATCCTTTGAAATGCCCGTGGCCTGTCCGACGGAGACAGGTGCATCCAGACGGCGCTTGCGAGGATAAGGTCGAAGGAGCCCTTTTTCAGAGAGGATAGGGCCGGGAGGGAGCTATCGATCCATTCAACCGATAACCCCGGATGACGTTTTTGGCCCTCTGACCTCATGCGGCCAGAGGGCTCGACCGCAACCACCCTAAAGCCCAGTCTGGACAGTCCGGCGGCATCCCTTCCCGATCCTGCACCGATATCAAGAGCCCTTCCGCGTTTTTCGCCCAGTATGGGAAGAAGCCATCCATGCACCTTTTCAAATAAAACGGATTCGTAGCGGTCCGAGAGTTTCTCCGCATGCTTTTCATAACCGGGAATGGCTCCATGTGACATCGATTTTCCATTCTCCAGAGTTCGGGGTCTTTGTCCTGTCCGTGTGTTCTTCGTGGATGGAGAGCTGTCTAAAAACGCCCGGGGATTTTTTGATGGCAGACGGCGCATCGGCCATCCGCATCCATGTTCCATGAGAGGATGGAAAACCAGTCGCGTATGATCAGTGGAGAGCGGCATTCCGGACAGAATGTCGTTCCTCCGGCAGGATCATGCACATTTCCGGTATAGACAAATCGAAGCCCTTCATCCATTGCGATCTTTCTTCCCATGGAAAGTGTTTCTCTCGGGGTGGGAGGGAGGTCAAGCATCCTGAAGTCCGGATGGAAAGCGGAAAAGTGCAGGGGAACGTCGGGTCCGAGATGGGTGGAGATCCATCGGGAGAGTTCAGCGATTTCCTTTTCCGAATCATTGAGTCCGGGGATCAGGAGTGTCGTTATTTCAAGCCAGACGTCTGTTTCGTGATGAATATAGCAGAGAAGGTCGAGAACAGGAGCAAGGTGACCACCCGTCACCTTGTTGTAAAACTCCTCCGAGAATCCCTTGAGGTCGACATTGGTGGCGTCGATGAAGGAAAAGAGTTCTCTTGCGGGCTTGGGGTGAATATATCCCGCCGTGACGGCAATGGATTTCAGACCGGCCTCATGGCAAGCGATCGCTGTATCGATCGCAAATTCCGCAAAAATGACTGGATCGTTATAGGTGAATGCGACACTTTTACACCTTGTTTTCTTTGCAACCCGGACAATTTCAGGGGGGTCGGCTCTTTGGGAGAGAAGCTCCATGTCGCGTGACTTTGTCATTTCCCAGTTCTGGCAGTTTTTGCAGGTGAGGTTGCATCCGGCGGTACCGAACGACAGGACAGAGGTCCCCGGGTAGAAATGGTTCAGAGGTTTTTTTTCAACCGGATCCACATGAAGTCCTGAAGGGCGGCCCCATGCCGTCAGGATCATTTCTCCCTGGTCCATCATTCGGACAAAGCAGGCTCCCCTTTGCCCCTCGTGAAGACGGCAGTCCCGTTGGCAAAGATCACACTGGATCCTGCCATCCGGAAGCGCGTGCCACCATTGCCCGACAAATCTATCAGTCTCCATTTACGACTCTTTGATGACGGTGCTTGAGTAGCCAAATGCCCGAAGTCCCGGAGGTTTGGCATCCGCTGGAATGTGTCCTTTCTTTAAGAGTTCCTCGAGAAACATTCCGGGATCGGAGATCATTTCCCAGACTTCGGGAAGATACGTCGCTGATCGGTGTTCCCATTTGAGGAATAGTCCCTCTCTCTTTTCCGAAATCTGTTCGGCAAGGTCATCAAGGTTGTTGAAGAAAAGTTCTTCCGGTGGAGAGAGAAGGGAAATTCCGATTTTCAGGAACTTCCATTCATGGGCTGCCAATGGAAAAAACCTGGGATCCCTGAAGGCTGCGTTTCGAGCGTTCTCCCGGATATCTTCTTCCAACGGCCGAACAGGGAGCAGTGATCCTATGCAGCCTCTCAGATCTCCGTTCAGGCTCAAGGTCACAAATGTCGCGCCAAAACAATGAAGATTCGGATGATCCGGAAGGATTTTTTCAGGGTATCCCAACTCTGCTCCGATTGCGTTCCTTGCGATCTTGAGAAGAATGTCTTCAAAAGATCCGGATTCAGGGAGACCAGAATGCAAAAGATCCATATCCTACCACCTCATTTTTGGGGCCGGCCGTGTCTCCCGAGTTTCGTAGATCCAGTATCTCTCCTTTGAGGCCCGCTTCTTGGGCAGCCATGAGAAATCCGTTCAGGGGCTGTGACCCGCAGGCCATCTCATTGGTCAGGGGGCGATACTCCGGGGAGATGATATCGGAGGCCGTTCTGGCGTCCAGGAGCTGTCCTTCATCCGGAGGAAGGTAATGGGAAAGATCCGTTGAGATGACAACCAGCGTATCGGGAAAACTGAGTGCTGTCTTGATGACCCTGGCGACGCTTGAGGCAGAGGATTCTCCGGCGATCAGGGGAATGATGGGAACCTGATCCATCTGCACCTTTAGAAATGGAAGCTGGATTTCAATGGAGTGTTCCTGTGTGTGTGCCGGATCGTAGGTGTCGATCCCCGGGAGGGTTTCCATCTGGTCGACGAGAGTCCTGTCGACAGGGATCTCTCCCAGAGGGGTTCCGAAGGAAGTTGCTGTCGATGTGGCAATCCCTTTGAAAAAGATCCGATGGGATGGGCCGAGAACGAAAATTCTTTTAGGGAGGAAGGATGGGTTCATGAGGCAGTAAGCTGATGCTGCAATGGGTCCTGAATAGATCAGTCCCGCATGGGGAACTATGAGCGCGCGCGGAGTTCCCCGGGCTTGGATGGCGGGGGGGATTTTTCCGAGGGCCTCTTCAAGCATCCCTTCGACCATGTCGAGAAGGATATCCGGTTCCTTGGGATAAAACACACCTGCGACTGCCGGCGATCGAACGATTGTCATCGGAGCCTCCTTTTTGGGGGGACAGGAATTGTTTCCACTATGACACGGAAGTGCGGTTTTGAACAGGATAGGAGTTTCTTGATCCTGTAGTGGAAAAGATTGAAGGTTTGTTTTTATTTTTTTTCCGATAGGGATAATGTTTTTCTGACGATGGTCGTCCTTCCGTTTTTTTAGAGTGGGTGTTATAGATGATGAAATGCTGGTCGAATCCTCTGATCAAGGGCGTTCTCGATCGGAGGGCAGAGCTTTTCTCCAGGATCAAGTCGATATTGCGAAATGTCGGGGTTTGGGATGGAGGTTTCTGGAATTCGAGGTCACCCTTCCGCTTGAGCTCTTTTCGGGACAGATATGAGAATATGCGGTGGATAGGGAGTTTTTGTCATGAAACGACTTGGAGATTCATAAAATGAGACGGACTGGTTTAGGACATCCGGGTTTTCCCTGGTTTTTTATTTTTGTTATCGTTCTTTTTTTCGGTTTTTTTCAAAGTTCTTCACAGTCACAGGATCTTTCCAGTCAAGCAGAAAATGCAGGAAAATCCGTGGAGAAATCCATTCATGATGCGGCCCAAAAAACGGGAGACTATCTCAAAAGTGACTCATTTAAGCAGGATGTTAAACGCGTGGTTGATGGAGCTGGGAAGGCGGCCCAAAATGCGGGAAAATGGATCGGAGACCAAATGGACTCGATCTCAAAAAAAGGCTCGCAAAAATGATTATAGAGACAGTGATAAGGTTCTTTTTGAGTTGGTGCGCCCGGAGAGATTTGAACTCCCGGCCCGCTGGTTCGAAGCCAGCTGCTCTGTCCCCTGAGCTACGGGCGCTTGTTCTGTTCGATGATCGCTTCTGAAGCCACTTCTCTTCCATATTACCCGAAAATTTTCCAAGAATGGAAGTCATCCAGAATACGTTAATCGGGAAAATTGTCAATATCCACAGTCATGAATTGATTTGGCAATCTTGCTTGTTTGAATGGATTTTCCAGTTTTCGGCGGATGTGTTAGAGTCGGGTTGATCCAAGTTTTCCCTTCCCATCTTCCTAGCCGCGTTTTCAAGCCAGTTCTCTTTTGATTCTTATCCGGATTTTTCAGGAATTATCCGGATTTCAGCGAAAGGAGTTCACTTGAGCTCTGGGTTCCTTGAATCATTGCCTGAAAAAACTGTTTTTCTGATCGATGTCGATGACACCCTCTTTGACAATGATTGTTTTGAGAGGGATCTGAAAGATTGCCTCCTGAACCTGTTTGGTCCGGATGGGGTGATCGAATACTGGGCAATCCTTGAGGAAATCCGAAGCTCTTCCGGGTTTGCCGACTTCTTGGGTGCGGCCCAGATATTCCGGCTCAAAAGAGATCAGTCTCCAATGACACAGGAATTGGCTTTTTTCTTTCGGGATTATCCATTTTCGAAAAACCTCTACCCTGACGCGTTATCTGTTCTCCGCTCCTTGAAAAGCCATGGCAAGGCCGTGATCCTGAGCGATGGAGATGCCATCTTCCAGCCGATCAAGATCGACCATTCCGGTATCAGACGTGAAGTGGACAGCCATGTTCTGATCTTTATCCACAAGGAGAAGATGCTTGCCAAGATTGAAAGCCTTTACCCGGCTGATCATTACGTTATGGTAGATGACAAGTTGAGAATCCTTTCAGAGATGAAATCGATATGGAAGGATCGACTGACCTCTGTTTTTGTGCGGCAGGGACATTATGCCAATGATCCGGCAATTACGGCCAGATACCCGAGACCGGACCTGGCGATCGAACGGATTGCCGATCTAGTGGACCTCTCTCCAGTGAAATTTGGTGGAACGGTAAAACAAGGAGAACCCAATGACATCCGCTAATTCTGTTTCCCTGACCAGTCTCTCGGAATGGTCAGAGCTTTCAAGGCATTATGAATCCATAAAGAAAACCAACTTGCGAGCGCTTTTTGATGCGGATCCTTCCCGAGCCGAGACGTTTTCTGTCCAGGGTGCTGGGTTATTTTTGGATTATTCCAAAAATCGGATCACATCTGAAACGTTCGAGAAGCTCTTGGCTCTCTCGAAAAGATGTGACCTCACCGGGAAAATCGCCGCAATGTTCAATGGCGAGAAGATCAATCAGACCGAGAAAAGAGCTGTTCTTCATATTGCTCTCAGGGCTCCTTCATCCCAGCCCGTTTTTCTTGACGGCATTGATGTTGTTAAGGAGGTGCATGAAACGCTTTCCAGAATGGCAACCTTTGTCCGGCGTATTCATGACGGATCCTGGAAAGGGCAGACCGGAAAAATCATTAAAAATGTTGTCAACATAGGAATCGGGGGATCGGATCTTGGTCCGGTCATGGCCTATGAGGCCCTGAAGTTTTATTCTCATCGAGAAATGACCTTTCGATTTGTCTCCAATATCGACGGGACGGATTTTGTTGAAGCAACGCGCGACCTTGATCCTTCCGAGACGCTGTTTATCCTTTCATCCAAAACCTTTACCACGCTTGAAACGATGACCAACGCCTCGACCGCCAGGGACTGGCTTCTCTCCTCACTGGGTTCCCGGGAAGCGATTGCCCGTCACTTTGTCGCTGTGTCGACCAATCGCGCGGAGGTCATGAAGTTCGGTATCGATCCGGAAAACATGTTTGGTTTTGGTGATTGGGTCGGTGGGCGGTATTCGATGGATTCGGCGATCGGTCTGTCGATCATGCTTGCGGTTGGGCCCGTTCATTTTTATGAGATGCTTGCTGGTTTTCACGAAATGGATGAGCATTTCAAAAAGACCCCGCCGGAAAAGAATCTTCCTGTCATCATGGGGCTTTTGTCTCTTTGGGAAAATAATTTTTTTGGTTCCGCTACACGCGGGATCTTTCCTTATGAGCAATATCTGAAGCGGTTCCCGGCCTATCTTCAGCAGTTGACCATGGAAAGCAACGGGAAGCATACAACGATGACGGGAAATCGGGTGAACTATGATACCTGTCCCGTGATTTGGGGTGAGCCCGGTACAAACGGTCAGCATTCTTTCTATCAGTTGATTCATCAGGGAACCCGGATCATTCCTTCTGACCTGATCGGTTTTTTTCATTCATTGAACCCTCTGGGGAATCATCACCAGATTCTTCTGGCAAACATGTTTGCCCAGTCCGAAGCTCTGGCTTTCGGTTTGTCTCCTGAGGCATTAAGAAAACAGGGGATTGCGGAGGAGTTGATCCCCCACAAGGTTTGTGAGGGAAATCGGCCCACGAATGTGATTTTGGCTGACAGGCTGACTCCAGCCACACTTGGGAAGCTCGTGGCACTTTATGAACATAGTGTTTTTGTCCAGGGGGCCATATGGGGAATTGACTCTTTTGACCAGTGGGGAGTGGAGCTCGGAAAAGTTCTCGCGCAACGCATCATTCCGGAACTCAAGGAGTCCACCGGTAAACCACTTGTGCATGATTCTTCGACCAATGCCCTGATAGAACTCTACCGAGAAAAGGTTTGATTTCGCCTCTGTAGCCGATCTGACGGAAGATGCCGATATCCAACAGGAAACGTGAGGGACTGTTTTATCGCATGAGTTTCTTTTCCATCGTTTTCGGCATACTTCCAACGCTTTGATTTTTTGATTTGATTGATGGTATTATTCCACTTCGCATTTTGAGATCACTCGAAATTTAGAAAGATTTTTTAAGGAAGGTGGGAGTGGCATGGCGGGTTTTGCTGTGGTCCGTACGGGCGGAAAGATGTATCGCGTAACCCCGGGCCAGATTTTGGTTGTTGAAAAAATTGAAGGAGAAGGTGAAGTCCTTCTTCAGGAAGTCCTGATGGTCTCCGATGAAACCGGAACTGTGTTTGCCCAGGGTGAAAAGTCCATAGGCGTTTCGGTTCGCGCGAAGATCCTGTCACAGGAGCGTGATCAGAAGATCATCGTGTTCAAAAAGAAAAAGCGCAAAAATTACCGCCGGAAGCAGGGACACCGTCAATCGGTTTCAAGAATCCGGATCGAGGAAATTATCCGGGGCGCATAGTCTGGATCGGGCGAATTTTTTGTTTAACAGGCTGTTGAAGGAGTTTAGTCATGGCACATAAAAAAGGGGTGGGCTCCACCCGAAATGGACGTGATTCAGAGTCCAAGCGTCTCGGAGTCAAGCGTTCTGATGGCCAGTTTGTTTTGGCCGGCAATATTTTGGTCCGCCAGCGGGGAAGCAATTTTTACCCCGGTGAGAATGTCGGTATCGGTCGGGATTTCACTCTTTATGCCCGGGAATCCGGTTTGGTCAAATTCACCAGCGGTGGCCAGTCCAAAAAAGTTCATGTGCTTCCCCGGGTCTCCCAGGAGATGCCGGTTTAGTCCGGAAGGAATCTCCCCTTGCCCCAGTTTGTAGATGAAGCCCGCATTATTGTCGAGTCCGGAAAGGGCGGGGCGGGGGCTATTTCGTTCCGCCGCGAAAAGTTTGTTCCAAGAGGTGGTCCTGATGGAGGTGACGGCGGCCAGGGTGGCAGCGTCATTTTCATCGGCACCAATCGCCGATCAACCCTCCTCGATTTCAAGCACCGTTCCCATCTTATTGCCACTCCGGGTGGTCCAGGCCGTGGAAAGAACATGCACGGAGCAAACGGCCGATCCCTGAGACTTGAGGTGCCACTCGGAACACAGATCTTTGATGACGATACGGGGGCGCTTCTTTTTGACCTGACCGTGCCGGAAGAATCTGTTGTCGTGGCGCGGGGTGGGCGGGGCGGCCGTGGAAACGCCCATTTTGCAACCGCTACCCGTCAGACTCCTGACTATGCCGATACAGGCATTTCCGGACAGACACGTCGTCTCCGTCTTGAACTCAAGGTCATGGCCAGGGTCGGACTTCTGGGATTCCCGAACGCTGGAAAATCAACGTTCCTCTCCCGGGTGACCAGGGCTCATCCGCGGATCGCCTCCTATCCGTTCACGACACTGCATCCTCATCTGGGGGTCCTTGTCATGGGACATTCTCCTAATGAGCAGGAAATTGTCATTGCCGACCTTCCCGGACTGATTGAAGGGGCCCATGAAGGAAAAGGATTGGGAACCCGCTTTTTGAAACATGTGGAGCGAACCCGCATCCTCCTTCATTTTCTGGATCTCTCCCACGAGGGAGCCGAGGACCCTGCAGATTCCTATGCCATTATTCGCCGTGAACTCGAGCTTTTTGATCCGGAGCTGATGGAAAAGCCTGAGCGGGTTGTTGGCACAAAACTGGATGCTGCGGATCCTGAAAGGGTTGAGAAGTTTTTGGCGTTTGTCAGGAAGAAAGGCTTCCCGGAGCTTATGATATCTTCCCAGACAGGTGAAGGAATGCCGAGACTTATGGAAGAGTTGTCAATCGTTTTGGCAGAGGAAGAGCGTCTGGAAGAGTCCCGAAAGCATTCAGATTCTTCTGATCAGGATGTTCATCGGGATGGCACTGCCAGTAACACTCCGGAAGAAAGAAACCCTTCTTCGGTTATTGCGTGAACGAAGGGACTTCCCTCTCTTTCGAGCCAGATCTTGTTCGTCTTTCCAGTATCTATGGAAAGATGAAAACATTGGTCCTAAAAGTTGGCTCCGCCGTATTGACCTCTTCCGACGGAGGTCTTTCCGGACGGGCGCTTTCTATTATTTCAAAAGAAGTTGCTAAACAGCGTTCTCGTGGAGTATCGGTTGTCATCGTCTCTTCCGGAGCGGTGGCTGCCGGCCGAAACACTCTGTCGCTTGGTCGTAAACCTCTTTCCCTCGCCATGAAACAGGCAGCAGCGTCTGTCGGTCAAAACAGACTGATGTGGAGTTGGGAAAAGGCTCTTTCACGCCACAAGATCACTGCAGCCCAGGTCCTCCTGTCCCCATATGATGTGATCGAGCGGGATCGTTTCACCCATCTTGACCGGACCTTTGAGACACTTCTATCGCTGGGAATCGTTCCTGTTGTCAATGAAAATGATTCTGTCGCCACCGAGGAAATCCGATTTGGTGACAATGATCAGCTTTCAGCAAAAGTTGCCGCCATCGTAAGAGCCGGGTTCCTTTTGATCCTTTCCGATGTATCGGCTCTTTTTACCGCCGATCCCAGGATTGACCCACTCGCCAGGCGGGTGGCGTATGTTCCGGCCGTTACATCCGATATCCGAAAAATGGCAGGCATTTCCCGTTCAGGGCTTGGAACGGGAGGGATGTCTTCGAAGGTTCTTGCGGCTTCCGATGGAGCGTCGTGGGGGTTGCCGGTGGGAGTTGTCGGAGGAATGAAACCGGGAGTTATCGAGCGGTTCTTTTTGGGAAAAGAGGGGACGCTTTTTGATGCGGCGTCTGTTTCCCGTTCGAGCAAGAAGGTATGGATCGGATATTTCTCCAGGCCGGCGGGTGGCCTGCATCTCGATCAAGGTGCGGTGAATGCTGTGAGAAGTGGAAAAACCAGCCTTCTTCTCCCGGGTATCTTGCGGGTCGATGGGGTGTTTTCCAAGGGCGATGTTGTTCGACTGATAGACCGGGATGGTCGGGTGATTGGCAAGGGTGTTACCAAGATTTCCTCAATGGATGTGATAGAAAATCGCCATTCGAGTGGCGTTGTTGTTGTCCATGCCAATGATATGGCTCTTTTGGACGATTCGAACGATCAGAAGGAATTCAGACCATGCTAGAAAAAACCGATTTGTATGCTCCGGAAGCCCTGAATGCGGGGATCTCCAGAGCGAGAAAGGCTCTTGGGGATTTTTCAATTCTTTCAAGCCGAAAGAAAAATGAAATTCTGATTCTTCTCTCGGAAGAGCTCTCAAGAGAAAAAAGCGACATCATGGCGGTCAATCAAACGGATTATTCTAAGGCGGTTTCGTCCGGTATTGATCCTGCGATGTGTGACCGGCTCCTCTTGACGGACAGTCGTTATGACCAGATGATCAAGGGGCTCAAAGAGGTTGCGGCTCTTCCTGACCCTGTGGGAACCGGTGTTTCTTCCTGGGAAAATGCGGACGGCTTGAAAATTGAAAAAGTACGGGTTCCGCTTGGTGTGGTGGGCGTCATTTACGAAGCCCGTCCGAATGTGACGATTGAAGTGTTTTCCCTGTGTCTCAAGGCCGGTTGTCCGATTGTCCTGAAGGGAGGTTCCGAAGCTTTCAAGACAAACATGCGTCTTGTATCGGTGGTCAAAAGGGTTCTTGAATCTTCAGGCGTCAATACGGATGGCGTTTTTTTTCTTCCCTGGACGGACAGGAATGTCGTGGTCGATCTGGTCGGGAATACCGGGCTCGATGTCATCATTCCGAGGGGAGGGGCCGGTTTGATGGATATTGTAACCCGTCATTCAAGGGTGCCTGTCCTTCGCCATGACCGTGGTCTTTGCCATATATATGTGGCAGCTTCAGCCGATGAGGATATGGCTCTTTCCGTTGTGATGAATGCCAAGACGAGCCGGCCCTCGACATGCAATTCGATGGAGACCCTCTTGGTGGATTCCGGAAAGGAGGGCTTCCTGCGCCATTTCCTTTCCGTTTGCCATGAGCGGGGTATCAGGGTGAAGGGCTGTGCCGTGACCAGAGGATTGGATCCGACTGTGGATGAGGCGACCAATGAAACCTACGACACCGAATTTCTCGACCTGACGCTCAATTGCCGGGTTGTGGACGGACTCGATCACGCTCTTGAGCATATTCGCAGGTATGGGTCAGGTCATACTGAGGCGATCATCACCTCTGATATCGGTGAGGCAGACCGTTTTTGGCGTGAGGTGGACGCTTCCTGTGTCATGGTGAACGCTTCTACCCGATTGCACGATGGTTTTGCCTTTGGTCTTGGAGCTGAAGTCGGAATTTCCACAACCCGGATCCATGCCCGGGGGACGATGGGACTTGCAGAGCTGACCACGACAAAATACCAGGTTTGGGGAAATGGACATCTCCGGCAATCCTGACATGAGCTCCCTGTCGGATATTGCTGTTTATGGGGGGGCTTTCAACCCCATCCACGAAGGTCATCTGTCATTGGCAAGGGAGCTCCAGAAACGTTTTTCCCTTTCCCGAATCTTATTTGTTCCAACCGGCAGACCTCCCCACAAGTCCCTTTCCGGTGATCCCGGAGCAGATCACCGGCTCCGGATGCTCAAGGAAGCGATAGCCGGAAACTGTGGGTGGGAAGCTGTTCCCGTCGAGATTTTGCGATCAGGTGTATCCTATACCGTCGGGACCCTCAGGGAGCTTGATCTCCCTAAACGCCCGTGGCTTGTTCTGGGGACGGATGCGTTTTTGGAATTTTTGTCCTGGAAAGATCCGGCGGGGATTCTTTCCTTGGCGGATCTTCTGGTTGCTTCGAGGCCCGGAACACTGTTTTTGGATGTTGCTCCTGTTGTTTCAGGGGTTTTGTCCATCCTTGGAAAAAAGGCATTGTCGATATCCGAAGATGATGCAAGGTCTCTTGATTCTGGTGTCATGAGTCTCTGGATGAGGGCTGTTCCCGAGAGTTCATTTCGGTTGGCTCTTCTCCGGGCAGACACCCCGGATATTTCTTCGACGATGGTACGAGGTGCTCTCTCAGGGGTCAAGAATCCTTCTTTGGAAAAGGGGAAAATCTTGCCCGCAAGTGTCAAATCCTATATTGTTGAAAAGGAGTTATTTTGTGAAGGATGATTTGTTGAAGACCAAGGAAGGCACATCGGCTCAAAGAGGGGAACCTGTGTCCATAAAAGGACAGTCAGAAAACGGTTCCATGGGGAGCTTGATGGATGTTCCGGAAGAAACTCCGGCAGCAATGGCCCGATTCCTTCTGGACAGGAAAGTCGGGAATGTCTGGATTCTGAGTCCTGGAATCGAATGTAGCTATGCCGACCACCTGATTATCGGCGAGGTTGAAAATGAACGCCATCGTGACTCCGTTATGGATGCGTTTGATCAACGCTTTACGAAGCGCGGAGAACCTTTCTTTTATGAAAAGGGTCCAATCTGGAGCCTGATGGATTTTGGAGATGTGGTGATTCACCTGTTTTTATCGGCAGGACGTCGGTTGTATCGCCTTGAGGACCTTTTTCCATCGTCTCCATTATGGGTTCTCTCCGATGCGGGCCACTTTGCTTTGAAAAATCCTGAAGACCGCCATGCTCCCAATGATGGTGAAAATTACCTTTCCATTCCGGAGCCGAATCGTTTATGACGCGATTTCTTCTATTGGTCCTGATCCTGTCTCTTGTCTATCTGGTCAAGCTTTTTGAATGGAATCCCCGTTCCTTCCCATTCGAATTTTTGCCAGGCAGGACCGTTCTGCTTCCAGAGGTTGCCTTGATGGTGCTGGCTCTGGTTGTTGGAGCCGCATTCATTCTGATGGTGAACGGGGTGGGAGACGCCTTCAAATGGTTCCGCTCGTTAAAAAACATCCAGGAAGAGCGAACAGAAGAAAAAGTGGAAATTCTCTGGAAGAAGATCAGGGAGGAACTGAATCGTTCCCATACTCCACAAGCGATAACGCTTCTTGACCGTCTTGTTGCGATTATGCCCAATCACACGGCCGCCCTTTTTCTTTTGGGGAACCTGAAGCGTCAGGGGGGTGATCTGACAGGAGCGATCCGTATTCATCGTCGTGCCCGTGTTTTTGATGAAGAGGATGTACGGCTGATTCTCGCGCTGGCCAATGATTATGACAAGGCGGGCCGTTTGGATGACGAGCTTGCCCTGTACCGGGAATATTTCAAGAAGGAAGGGAAAAACGCCCTTCTGTTGGGAAGCTTCAGAAATCTTCTGGTACGTCTTGAAAAATGGGATGAAGCTCTTGATGTCCAGTCTGTTTTGTCCCGTTCTTTTCAAAAGGGAGACCGCAGGGAGAGGGAAGTCGCTTTCCTCGTGGGAATCAAATATGAGTCAGGCCGTCAGCTGGTCAGGGAAGGAAAATCGGATGCGGGAAGGCGATTGTTCCGTAGCGCCCTAAAAATCAATCACTCTTTTGTCCCTGCGAGGATTTCCCTGTCAGAAGCCCAGGATAGTGAAGGTCGCGGAAAAGAGGCTCTTGAAACGCTTCTTGAAGGTTGGTCGAGAGACAGGGATATGGTCTATCTCGACAAGATAGAGGAGCTGGCGCTCGACCGTGGAAATCCCGATTTGATCCTGTCTCTTTACGAACGTCTGGTTCAGGATTTTCCGGATGAGCCGGCCTATTTCCTTGGACAAGCCCGGCTTTTGGCGAGATTGATGATGGTGGATGAGGCGATTGATCTTCTGGAATCGATCGATGGCCGTGTCAACTGGGATGGAAGCTTTCATCGATTGAGGGGGGAATTGTACCTGCGAAAAGGTGATCAGGGCAATGCTCTGGAGGCGTTTCGAAAGTCTTCTCTTGCCGGAACCGTCTCGGAGAAATATTTCTGCAGAAGTTGCGAAACGCGATTTTCCGAATGGGATGGCCGGTGTCCTTCCTGTCGGAGATGGAATACCATGACAGTCTATCCCGGTTATAACAGGGAAGATGCTTCCATCCTTTCCTCCCCCGAGTTTATTTCTTCCGAGGACAATGTCTTCGGTTCAGAGTTTGATGAATATACACCGCTCTCTTTTTAATTGCCCCCTTACACTTGATCTCCCTTGGTTCCTGCCCTCACTGCCTTGATCCTTCCCCTGTATCCCGAACATTATGTTCCGTTTGCATGGAGTTATTTTTACGCGAGACACGTTCATCACCTGAGCCTTTGAAGCTTTTGGAAAACCGGTGGATTCAGGGCGCCTTTTCTTATCAGGGAGTCACCCGGTCCCTTTTCTCCCGTGCCAAGTTTTACTCGGATCCGAGAGCCATGAATCTTCTGATGGAGTATGGGATTGCCCGACTGGGAGTTCCCTGTGAAAGGGTTATTCTCCTGCCTGTTCCCCCGCATAAAAAGAGACTTTTGTCGAGAGGTTTTTCGATGGCAGACCGTATGGCGTTATTATGGAGCAGGTCTTGGGGAATCTCCTATTCTTTTGGCGGTGTGGAGAGAAAAGGCGGTCCGGAGTCAAAGAGACTGGGCCGTAATGAGAGACTGGCGATAAGTTCCAGTGACCGCTGGATTTTTCACAGGAACCTGAAAAAAGATCCTGTTGTTTTGGTGGACGATCTGGTGACCACAGGGTGGACACTTAAAAGTCTTGCCCATGGTCTTGAGGAAAGAGGCGTTTTGGTGGCGGGGGCAATCGCTTTGTGCATGCGTGAACGTTTTCAGGGTAGTCTGGAGACAGGTGTCTTTCATGAAGCCTGACTCCGGTTCGCATCTTTTCCCAGAGACTGTGGATGAAGTCAATGAATGGTTGCTTCGCATCTCCCAAAGTCTTCCGGAATTCCGGGACAGGCCCGGACAGAGAGAGATGATCGAATTGGTCCGTCAGGTGTTTTCCCGCGCAAGGCCTGCAGATGTCCAGGATGAGTCCGGTCGTTCCCTTCTGGCCATTGAGGGTCCGACAGGGACGGGAAAGACGCTTGCCTATCTTTTACCGGGGATCATCATGGCAAGACATCTCGAAAAACGTTTGGTTGTGTCTTCTGTGACAGTCGGACTTCAGGAACAGTTGGCTTCCAAGGACATTCCCTTTCTTGAGGAGCACTCCGGTTGGCCCTTGACTCATGGGATAGCCAAGGGCCGTAGCCGATATGTCTGTGAGCGGGACCTTGCCTTATTTGTTGATGGTGGACTGATGGCACCTCCGGGTACCAAGGATTTCCTGCAGAAAATGGAAAAAGCCCTGGGAAGCACATGGGATGGAGATCGGGATACATGGCCGGGAGTTATGGATGAACGGGTCTTTTCCCTGGTGGCCAATCGGGCGGAAAGTTGCACCGGAGCTCATTGCCAGTATTTTGAGGATTGTCTCTATTTCAGGAATCGAAAGCTCCTTGAAAGTGTCGATATTGTTGTGACGAATCATGACCTTCTTCTTGCAGATGCGCTTTTGGGCGGTGGGGTGGTTCTTCCTGCTCCGGGATCATCCCTGCTTGTCGTGGACGAGGCACATCACCTTCCGAGAAAAGCGACAGAAGCATTTTTGTCCGGGATCTATCTGGAGTCTTCCCTTGAATTTCTCTCGGAAATTCCGATGGCAATGGCAAATGGTGTTTCGGTCATGGGGACAAAAGAGGTCGGATCTGATGTTGTGATCTGTCAGGAAGCTGTTGTTCACCTTTCCCCCATCTTGTCAGGTGTGTCCCATTTTCTGGAAAAGAATTGGCCGGCTCTCCTTGCGAAAATCAATCGGGAAGATCTGTCGTCGGGGATTTTTTCTGGCGGAGGTGAGCAATCGATATGGCGATTTCCCCGGGGCGTTTTGCCCGGGAATCTGGAAAAGGATCTTGCTCTCGCCCATGAACATTTCTCGACACTGAAGACGAGTCTTTCCCGTCTGAGAGATGCCCTGTCACAGCGACTTGCTTCAACCGGCGGGGGTGACCGTCTGATTGAAAGGGGACTTCTCGAGACAGGGGGACTTCTTCGCCGGGTAGGGGGATTGCTTCGTTTCACGGAAACGATTACTGCCAAAAAGAAGCAGAGTGAGAACCCCATTGCACTTTGGGCCCAGAGGGTGATCCAGGGGGGGATTCCTTCTTTCTCCCTCCACGCGGGTCCTGTCATGTCGGGCGGGCTGTTGAAAGAGCTGGTTTGGTCCAAATATTCGGCAGGGGTCGCCACATCAGCGACGTTAACGGCATTGGGGAACTTTGATCATTTTATGGCCCAGTCAGGTCTTGCTCTTTTCCCGGATGTGACTCGTAAAAAGCTTGATTCTCCTTTTGATCATGGTCGGCAGGGGGTATTGGAGATTCCGCATATGAAGACGGACCCTACTGATTCACATGGTCATACAAGGGAAGTTGCCCAGTGGATCAGCAAACGGATCCATCCTGCAGAGGGAGGGCTCGTCTTGTTTTCTTCCCGGAGACAAATGGAAGATGTCAGCGGACTTCTTCCGCCTGATGTCCTGAAAAGGCTTTTGGTTCAGGGAAGTTATTCCAGGGAATCGCTTTTGGGAAAACATCGGGAACGGATCGAAAGAGGAGAGGGAAGCCTTCTTTTTGGGCTTGCTTCCCTGGCGGAAGGGCTTGATCTCAAGGGAGCTCTTCTCACACATGTCGTGATTGTCCGGATTCCGTTTTCTCCTCCCACGGAGCCTATCGGGGAGGCCTTGTCCGAATGGCTTGAAGATCAGGGGGAAAATCCATTCCGTAAAATCCAGCTGCCTCAGGCCTCTCTTCGTCTGATTCAGGCAGTGGGTCGTCTTATTCGCTCCGAAAATGATTGGGGGGTGGTTTCCATTCTGGACCGCCGGATTGTGACAAAGTCCTACGGGCGCCATCTGCTGAAATCCCTGCCACCGTTTTCTGTGAAAATAGAACACCCCGGAGAGGATTTTCATTAAACGGAATCCATTTTTGTGGAACGTCCGGTCTTTTGGGACATCTTGTCCTGATACATGTCTTTGTCGGCAGCACGAAGAAGGTCATCCAGATGATCTCCATCATCCGGATAAGAGGCGATTCCCACACTCAGTCCAAAAGGGATGGAGACGTTCCCTGGAATAATGGAGGGGTGGAGAAGTGTTCGCCTGAGTCGTTGGACAAGGAGCTCCTTCTCCATGGGAGAAAGTGTTCCCCTGATGATGGCGATGAATTCATCTCCTCCAATCCTGACCAGCAAATCCCCTTCCCTGAGCGCAGACTGAAAGCGCTTGACGGCCGCTTTCAGGACATGATTCCCGGCTGCATGTCCAAGTTGATCGTTAACAGCCTTGAAATGGTTTAAGTCAAGATAGAGAAGCGTGAAAGAAAACTCTTTATTCCTGTCTTGCAGAATTTCGACCTTTGACCATTCCTGGAGGAATCTTCGATTCGGGATTCCTGTTAGTTCGTCATGAGAGGATTCTTCCTCGAGACGTCTCAGGAGTTTGCTGTTTTTGCGGATTTCCTGATAGATGATCACAATGGTGATGATGATGAATAAAAAGGAGCTTCCGAGGAAAAGAAGGAAGTTCCTTCGGACCATCCGTCGATCCTTGAAAGCGATGGACTCAAGGATGGTGATTTCCCTGTTTTGGCTTAACAGGATATTTCCGACGGAAACGCGCAGGGCATCCATCCGTGCTTTGGGTTCTCCATCCGTGATGATTTTCAGGGCCGTTTTTTGTCCGGACACTTCCTGGGTTACGATCGCCCGGTTCAGAATGGAAATCTCCCTGGCGATCAGTCCTCCGGTTTTTTGAGCTTCGGCAAGGATGTAGGGGGATTTTCGGCTGACGGACAACAGCATGTCAAGGTGCGCAATAATGGTCTTTCGGCTGTTTTGATAAGGCTCAAGGTAAGAAGGATTATCTGTCAGCAGGAATCCACGTTGTCCGGTTTCAAGATCTTTTGCATCGGAGAGAAGTTTGAGTGCAAGAGTGATGACGCGTTGGTGGAAGAGCAGTTTTTGAAAGTCTTTACGAAATTGGTTCCGGTCAAAATAGGTCTGAGATCCGAAAAGGACGATTGTTGTCCCGAGCAGAAATACAAGTATCCCAACGGCCCATACCAGTCGATCTCTCACTTGAAATCCTGTCTTGAATGGTTGATCAAGCCTCCTCATGGTTCTCATGATAACCGGTGCCGTCAAAACGGTAAAGCTATCATCACCCGATGGGACAAGGAGTGATTTTATTTGATATAATCACCGCATGAGAAGATCCGGTCCGGTTGGCCGGGATGGTTGAATATGAAGAAGTGACTGTATCGCGCCTTTTTTTTGGGCTTTGGGGAGAGTAAAAAATGAACTCGATGAATTCCTGGAATGCGACCAATGACCGGAATGTGGTCGAAGGCCTTAGAAGTTCAGTCAGTCAAGGAAAGTTTATGGTCCGGGTTTATAGCCTTCTGGCTGTGACCCTCCTTGTTTCAGCCATGGCGACTTTTTGGGGAATGGAGCAGGGGCTTTCGACCATGCTCAGTCATCCAATCATTCTGATGGTGCTTAATTTCGGGACTCTGTTCCTCCTGATGGGAGTTCAGAGAGTGCCGGTCGTCAACGTCCTGGTCACACTCCTTTTTGCGGGAATCATGGGAGCGTCCCTTGGCCCTGCCATTGCACAGGCTGTCCATCTTCCCGGTGGAGCCGGCATCGTGACCAACGCGCTTCTTTTGACCACGGCGATTTTTTTCAGTCTGAGCCTGTATGCGATGGTTTCCGGGAAGTCTTTTTCCTTTCTGGGGAGCTTCCTTTTTACGGGTTTGATCATTGTTGTGATCTTGTCTCTGGTCCAAATCTTCTGGCACCCTGCGTTTCTTCAGGTGATTGTTGCCGGAATGGGCGCTCTGGTGTTTTCCGGCCTGATTCTTTTTGATACGGCCCGGATCCTTTCATCCTCGGAAGAGGAATTGACCCCGGTCATGGCTGTGGTCTCCCTGTACCTGGATGTTTTGAACCTGTTTTTGTCGCTTTTGAGAATCCTTGAAATTTTTCGTGGCAGGGACTGATTGTTTTATCCGATGATTTTGGAGGGTATTGATGCTTAAAGAGTCACAATGGATCTGGATGGATGGCAAGATGGTTCCCTGGAAGGATGCCAACGTTCACGTACTGACACATTCCCTCCACTATGGGATGGCCGTTTTTGAGGGTATCCGGGCCTATAGTGGCCCGGAAGGGACCTCCATCTTTCGTCTTGCCGAACATACGAGACGATTGGTGAACTCAGGCAAGGTCATGCTCATGAAGTCTCCTTACTCGGAAGAAGAGTTGATGGATGCCACGTGCAGGGTTGTGAGAGAAAACAATCTTTCTTCCTGTTACATTCGTCCATTGATGTATGTTGGTTATGGGGATATGGGTATCTACGCCAGACAGAATCCGATCTGTGTTTCCATTTCTGCATGGGAATGGGGAACCTACCTTGGTGAAGAGGGTCTATCCAAGGGAATCCGGGCCAAGATCAGTTCCTTTTCGCGTTTTGGTGTCAATACTTTTCTGAACAGGGCAAAGGTTTCGGCTCACTATGTCAACTCTCAGCTGGCAAAGTGGGAAGTCAAGATGGCTGGCTATGATGAAGCGATCCTCCTTGATCAGGACGGATTTGTTGCGGAAGGGCCAGGAGAGAATATCTTTATTGTCTCGGGTGGGGTCCTCCGGACACCAGCCTTGAAAACCGTTCTCGACGGAATCACCCGAAATGCTGTGCAAACTCTTGCAAAAGAGATGGGAATTCCTGTTTGGGAAGGTGTGTTGACGAGAGATGATCTATATCTTGCCGATGAGGCTTTTTTTACAGGAACGGCAGCCGAACTCACTCCGATCCGGGAAATTGACGAGCGCACGATCGGAACTGGTCGTCCGGGTCCCGTGACGCTGGCCCTTCAAAAGGCTTTTTTCGATGTTGTCCATGGCCATGTGAAGGATCATTCCGAATGGCGCTATCCTGTGGCCGGCAGGCCTTCCGGAAAATAATCCCATGAATCAGTCACCCCGGGGCACCCGCTCCGCCAACCCTGGGGATTTGACCTGGGCCAGTGTTCTTCCCAAAAACACCCTTTATCTTCTCGACGGTTTTGGGTATATCTTCCGGGCCTATCACAGTCGGGTTGACTTCACGACTTCCAAGGGTTGTCCTACAGGTGCGTTCACTGTTTTTGCCAATATGCTCCTGTCCGTTGTCAGAGACTTCAATCCAGCTTATCTGGGGGTGATCTTTGAAGGTCAGGGCAAGAGTGTCAGGTCAGAGATTCTCCCTCAAATCAAAGCGAACCGTCCTTCCCCTCCTGATGATTTTCTGGTCCAGATCCCCTATATCGAACGATTGATCGCTGGACTTGGGATTTCCACGGTGTCTGTTGACGGGTATGAGGCAGATGATGTCATTGCGACACTGGCACACCGGTGGATTGACCAGGCTGACGGAGATTCTCATGTCGTTGTCATGTCGGCGGACAAGGATCTTTTGAATGTTGTCTCCGATCATGTAACGGTTTTTGATCCGATGACGAAAAAGCGTTTTGGTGTTTCCCAGGTGATCGATCGCTGGGGTGTTCTACCGTCACAAATTCCGGACCTTCTCGCATTGATGGGAGATACCTCGGACAATATTCCTGGTGTTCCCGGTGTTGGTCCTGTAACGGCGGCAAAACTGCTGGGGCAATCCGGTGACGGCGTTGAAGAGCTCTTATCCCGCATAGAGTCCGTGACGCCTCCCAGAATCAGGGATCTTTTGGTTGCCAACAGGGAGCAGATCCTTTTGAGTAAAAAGGTGACGATCCTTCATGATCGTCTTCCGATAGAAGCTTCTGCTGATTCGCTGTCCCTGTCCTCTCCAGATCTGCCATCTCTTGAAGCTCTTTTAAAAGAACTTGAGGCTCCGGCACTTTGGACGCGTATCCGATCGTTGGAAAATAAGGATAGCCAAACCCGTTCCAAATCGTCTGACCCTTCAGAGACTCTTCCGAGCTCTTCCGGCAGGGAGAGATCTCATACGCTTTCTTCCGGGGGGCTTTCCGGAAAACACGGTATAGATCCGGTCTCCCCGAATGAAATCTGGTATCACGGCCCGGATCAATCCCTTTTGTTTTCCAAATCAGATCTTACCGGCCTGCAAAAAATCTTGACAGCTCTTTCCGAACCGGTCTGGGTATCGGATAGTATGCTTCTCCATCGCCAATGGCCGGAGCTGATTCTTCCGGAGGTTGGATTTGATCTTGTCCTTGCCGCTTACTTGCTGGACCCTGGACACCGGGAAGACTCCTTGGCCGTGATTGCCTCACGTCATTTTTTGAATGTTGACGGGGAACGCCGTGAACTGGTCAGCAGTCTTTATCCTCTCCTTTATGAAGAAATTTCCCGTTTCCATTTATTGCCTGTACTTTTAAAGATCGAAGTGCCCCTTTCTGGAGTCCTGTCCAGAATGGAACGTTTTGGAGTATCGATTGACAAGAAACAGCTGGAAGCACTGAGACATCTTCTGTCCGGACGTCTTTCTGCCCTTGAAAAAGAAGTTCACGAATTGGCAGGAGAATCTTTTCTGATACTATCCCCGAAACAGGTGGCCCGGATCCTTTTTGAAAAACTGGCACTCCCGACTGCACGGAAAGGGAAGACAGGATATTCGACAGATGAAGAGACACTGGAATCCCTTCGAGAAAAACATCCCTTACCAGGGATGATTCTGGAATACCGTCAGCTTTCAAAGCTTCTTTCAACCTATGTTGAGGGAATTTCATCCAAAATGGATGAGAATGGTCGCTTGCATGGACAGTTTCATCAGACTGTAACTGCTACGGGAAGACTTTCTTCTTCCGATCCCAATCTCCAGAATATCCCGATCCGTTCGGAATTGGGACTGGAAATCCGGAAATGTTTTGTTGCGCCGCCCGGGTCACTTCTTCTATCAGCGGACTATTCCCAAATTGAGCTGAGACTTCTGGCCCATATGTCCGGGGACGCCTCTCTTGTCGAAGCGTTTACACAAGGAGAGGATATTCATTCCAATACGGCAAGGAGGCTGTTTGGAGAGCCTGTGACACCTGATTCAAGACGACGCGCCAAGACGGTCAACTTTGGAATTCTCTACGGGATGTCTTCTTACAGTTTGTCCCAGAGTCTTGGTGTGACAGCATCAGAGTCAAAAGAGGTGATTGACCGTTACTTTGCCACGTATCCGGGGATTGAGCCCTTTTTTTCATCCATACTCGATGAGGCCAGAAAAACCGGGATGGTTCGTACCATCTCAGGCAGAATCCGGCGCATTCCGGAGGTCCATTCCAGTGATCGAAGGTTGAGGGAATATGGGGAACGAATGGCAGTGAACACGGTTCTTCAGGGGTCAGCTGCAGATCTGATCAAGAAGTCCATGGTGGAGCTATCCGGTCGTCTTGACGCCATTCCGGACAAGGGTGCGAATCTCCTTATCCAGGTGCATGACGAGCTTCTCCTTGAGGTACCTTCTTCAAGGGTGGAGGAGATGTCTGTATTGTTGAAAGATGTTATGGAAAAGGCTTTTGACTTGAAAGTTCCGCTGGTCGTTTCGACTGGTTGGGGAAAAAACTGGGTGGATGCCCATCCGGCATGATGTGATAGGATCCGGATCCAATCTGATTTTTGTAAAGTGGGGGCTTCATGGAGTTAAGAGGTACGACAGATCAGCATGCCCTTCTTGAGGGTTTGAATATGCCGATGCTGGAAATGGCTGTAATGACGGCATTGGTAGCGGTTCTTGTGGCCCTTTTGGGCACAGTCTTGATCCTCAGGCGCTACAAGGGGACATCGGAGGAAGAGAAAGTCCGGAAAGTGGCGCGCTTTGGATGGGTGGGGCTTATTGTCTATCTGGTAATCTTTTTGATTTATTATGAACAAAAAGCAACTCCAAAGACCATTCCCTATCCATTTGCGAAGGGGGATGCGGCTATTGCAAAGGGTGACTTCAAGACCGCGATTCAGGCGTATGAAGATGTGGTCAAGAAATATCCGACCATGGCCCAGGCCCATTTCAAGCTTGGGATGGTGTACAGGATGGTCAAAGCCATTCCCAAGGCGAAAGCAGAGCTTCAGATTGCAATTCAGGAAGATCCTGACAGGGCAGAGCCCTATTTTGCCCTTGGATCCATTTTATGGAGTCAGGGTACCTCAATAGACGCTCTTCCTTATTTCCAGAAGGGGTTGAGTCTTGATCCTTCCAATCCCCAAAAGAATTTTTTTATAAAAATCATTAACAGGGCCAAATTGGAACAAAAAGGTCTCCTGAAACCCGGATCCTCCGCTCGGCCAAGACTTTCTCCTCCTGCTCCGGACACTTCTTCCTCTGCACCGGCCCCGTCTCCAAAGGGGGTGGTGAGCCCATGATGATGCCGATGAGGACCAGAATCACGATCCTGATTGTGGCAATCCCTGGGCTTCTGGACATGACCTGGATATTGGAGAGATTTTTAGCACTTCCAGTTTCTTTGAGAAATCCGTCACTACTTCTCCTTGAATTACCGCTATTGATGGTTCTCCTGTCAGTGGTCATGTGGAGTTTTGCCATCAGGACCCTGACCTACAGGGGGACAGTCGGTTTGGTGGTAGTCAGTGGCTTTCTTCTGTTGAGCGGGTTGTTACGTCTTGGAATGATTGTCGCTGCCCCACTTGATGATCCACTTTTGAAGCCCCATCTGTTCGAGATCAGTGGGCTGGTGTTCGGATCGTTGATTTTGGGAATCGAAGCAGAATCTGGAAGGCGCTATTTCGTGAGAATCAAGGAAAAGTCCCTGAGTAATGATCCTGGAGTAAAGAGGTAGCGTTGTCGAAGGTCATCGGACTGACCGGCGGGATCGCTTCTGGCAAATCCCACGTTGCCGCGGCATTTGTCCGGAAAAACATTCCTGTCGTAAGTGCCGATCTCTTGGCGAGAGAAGCCGTCAAGCCCGGATCAGAGGGACTGTTGGCTGTTTCCAGGGCCTTTCCGGAGGAAATGTCTTCAGACGGATCGATCAATCGTCAGTTGTTGGGCAGGAAGATCTTTCATGATCCACCGTCACGGATCCTGCTTGAAAAAATACTCCATCCGATTATTCGTCAGTTGTATTTGAAAAGAAAAGAAGCGTTGTCAAAAGAAAATCCGGTCATTGTCTATGAGGTTCCCCTTTTGTTTGAAAGTGGCGCAAACAAGGAGGTGGACCTTTGCGTTGTGGTCGATGTTCCGGAATCCCTGCAGCTTAGTCGCCTCATGGAGCGCGATGGCCTTTCGGAGAAAGAGTCCCTGTTGCGGATCAGAAGCCAGATGCCGAGGGCAGATCGTCTGCAGTTGGCAGATCGGGTGATTGAGGGTAATCTTTCAAGGGTGTCCCTGGACTCGGTAATTGAAGATCTCATTCACCAAGTTCTTTCCGGGAAATGATCCTGAAAATCGGGTTTTTTCAAGGGAACCATGTCTCAACTGGGGAAAACATTATGGGGGGTCTGTATGAAAGTTGACATTCGAAAAGCTCTTTTTCCGCTTGCTGGCCACGGAACCCGATTCTTGCCCATGACAAAAGCTTCGCCAAAAGAGATGCTTCCATTGGTGGACAAGCCCGTTGTCCAATATGTAGTGGAGGAAGTTGTCGCGGCGGGTGTGAGCGAGGTCATCATGATCACTGGTCGGGGAAAAAGAGCGATCGAGGATCACTTTGACATCTCCTATGAGCTTGAGGACATGCTCAGAAAGAAGGGGAAGTTTGAGCTGCTCGAAGAAGTCCGTAAGATCTCCTTTCTGGCCGACTTTTCTTATACCAGGCAGAAAGAATCCAAGGGCTTGGGGCATGCTGTCTTTTGTGGCCGACAACTGATTGGAGATGAGCCTTTCGCTGTAGTTCTGGGCGATGAGGTCATTGACTCGGATGAGCCGGCCCTTTCTCAACTGGTCCGGGCATACAAGCGATATCAGGGCCCTGTTCTGGGCGTTCAGAGGGTTCCCAAAAGTGATGTCAGTTCTTACGGAATTGCTGCTGGGCGATTGATTGAACCAGGACTTTTTGAGGTAACTTCCCTTGTGGAAAAACCAAAACCTGAGGATGCTCCCTCTGATTACGCTGTTATTGGGCGTTACATTTTGACCCCGGATATTTTTGATATCCTCGAGAATCAGGAACCAGGGGTGGGTGGTGAAATTCAGCTGACAGATGCACTTCGGACCCTTTCAAGTCATCGTGCGATCTACGCAATTGAGGTTTCGGGAAATCGGTATGATACTGGAGACAAAATGGGGTTTTTGAAAGCTTCTGTCCAGTTTGGTCTGAAAAATCCTGATTTGGGACCTCAATTTCGGGAATATCTGGACCAATTGCTCGGCTCATATAAAACCTGATGAGACGAGTGAATAGGATCATTGCATCGTTTCAAAAAAGTTCGGAAAAGGGTTCTGTAAGGTGAAGGAGCGTGACCTCATTGATCGGATCGTTTCAAAATTGCCTCCATCTCCTCCGGAAATCCTTCATGGAATTGGTGATGATACAGCCCTCTTGAGAGTGCGGGAGTCCTCTGACCTGCTGGTGACAACCGACAGTCAGCGGGAAGGGGTCCATTTTCGTTGGGACTGGATGACACCCGAAGAGGTAGGGTATCGTCTTGTCGTTGTGAATGCCAGTGATGTGTATTCCAAGGGGGGGAAACCTTTTTCCGCATTTGTGACACTGGCTCTTCCATCCGGGTTTTCTGAGGCAACAGTTGACAAGCTTTACGACGGGATCCTTGCTGGGTGCCTTGAGTTTGGAGCATATCTGTCGGGAGGAGACATCTCTCGGACAACGGGTGGTGTCGACCTCACCATGACACTTTTGGGAATGGTTCCAAAAGATCAATTTATTCCCAGAAATGGACTCGTTCATGGGGACAGAATCTATTCGATTGGTCGCCCGGGGTTTGCCAGAGCAGGTTATCTTGCCCTATCAAGGGGAGATTTTTCAGAAAAGTTATCAGAGCCAATCGCGACCTTCAAACGTCCCCGTACCTTTCCGTCTTTCCCTTCTTGGTTTTTGAAACATCCGTTTCTGTCGGCCTCGATGGATTCATCTGATGGTCTTGGACAAGCGCTTTCTTCCTTGGCCCGTTCTTCAGGTGTCTCGATTGTTCTGGATTCTGCACCCGATCTGGATTATTTATCTCCTGTAGCCAATGTGCTGTCTGTTGATCCCAGGAAACTTGCACTGGAGGGAGGAGAGGACTATGACTTGGTTGTGGGCGTTTCTGAGGACAAGGCCAAAGAGTTTGAATCGGTCGCCAGGGACCTATTCCATGATCAGTCCCATGATCAGGTCACTTATTGGGGAAGAGTCGATTCTTCCGGAGTGGCTGGAGCAGTCGTGACAGATGGAACATATGACATTTGGGATTGGGGATTTGACCATGTTGGGGGTTAATGGAGCGAACTGGAAAGCAAAGCTTCGTGAACTGGTTCTCGCCCAGCCTGATCCACATAAAGTGGCACTCTCTCTCGCGATTGGCTGTTCTGCAGCGTTTTTGCCGCCCTTTGGATTTCATACAGTCTTGGTGATAGCTGTCGCATCTCTCCTGAAAACAGGAGTCCCTTTGGCTGTTCTTGGTACATGGATCAACAACCCGTGGACGTTTATTCCAATTTTCCTACCAGCATATGTGATCGAGATAGAAATAGGGGAACACCTTCTCCGGGAGAATACGGTATTCCCCTCTCTCCGGGCTTTGTCCAAAATGCCAACTTCTGCCATTATCGCCCAAGTGAAGCTGGTTCTTTGGCCATTCATTTGCGGGTCATTGATCGCTTCCGTTCTCGTCTTTCTTGTAACTTACCTGTTGACCCGCGTTTTTATTCGTTTCAAGGGGAAGATTTCTTCGGAGCACCAAGCTCGATAAATCGAACAGCCCTGCTTCTGGCATAACACTTCCAGTTTTTTGCCTTACAACGGTGAAATCCGTCTACCGGTTTGGGACCGACGGCCCTCAAGTAAATCTTGACATTTTTCACACCCATTTTTTTGATCATCCATCGAACAGCTGCCGCCCTCTTTAGTGAGAGTTTCCTGTTTAAAAACTCTTTTCCGGATGGATCCGTATGGCCAATCAAAAGAACTTTATTCAGATGTTTGGATAAAATATCATTCACCCATGTCTTGACAACTGCTCTTGCTGACGGGGCAATCGATGCGCTATTGGGGAGAAAATAGATTTCTTTTTGAAGGGCGAGAGATGGGGCAGGCTTGGCTTTGGGGATTGGGGCTGGAAGGGGTTTTGGAGTGGGAACTTCATAGACTTGTTGTGATGTCTGTGTTTTTTCCAGTCCAACAAAAGGATGAGCTCTTCCATTGACCTCAACTCCAGGAATTTTATTCTTGTCGTCAGGACCGGGAGCGATTGATGTGAGTTCCTGATGGCTACAGGCTGCGAGGAAAAAGACGAGAACTAGCGTTGGAATAAAACGAATGGGGGAAAATGTCATTAGAAAATCTCCAGGTGAGTAAGAGGCTCAACAACATGATTGATCATAGCTAACGAGATGGTAGTCTGCCGAATGGCGATTTTCAAGTCATTATTTTTAGGAACTTTTGTTGTTTTTTGAAAAAAATGATTTTCTAATCATCCGTTTTACTGTTTTATTTTGTTACAACACTTTTTTGAAACAGGTTTTACAATGGGAAAGGGAATTGGTATCCGTTTTTGGTTATAAAAAAAGGGCTGCGTGGCAGCCCTTTTTTGAGACGGGATGGGAAAAGATTACATGGTGATTTTCATGAAATGGGCAATACGATTTGCCTGCCAGCAGGATTCAGTATGGTCAGAGCAGGTATCATAACCAGGGATGGATCTTTTGCCGTAGGAGACAATCTTGATACGTTTTTTGCTGATGCCCATGTGCACGAGGTACATCATTGCTGCTTTGGCGCGTTTTTGACCAAGAACAATGTTGTATGTATCGGTTCCGCGCTCGTCGGCATGACCGGCAATGACAACCTTGACTGATGGGTTGGCGTTAAGGACTTTTGCATCCTTCTTGAGTGATTCCCGATCGGAAGCAGTCAGGACAGCTTTATCAAAACCATAGGTGATGTCCTTGGAGAGAGTCTGATTGACTTCATCCTGAGCTGTCTGGGCTGCGCTTTCAGTGGCAGCAGGAGCAGGAGCCGGGGCAGTGTTCTGGGTCTCTGCTGCCGGGGTTGAAGTGGATGATCCACCGGTTGAAGAGCAACCTCCGGCAACAAGAATACCGGCAACGAGGATGGACATTGCGAGAAGAGATTTCTTTGAATTCATTCTATTACTCCTTAAAATGTGATTTTCCCCGAAGGGCCCCTGATTTCCCGGCCTTACCGCATGCTGGGTCCTGTGGCTCAGCAGCGATTGGCCGAAGTTGTTTTTATCTGACCGAAACACCTGTTACGACGAGTGTTCCCATGGATGCCTTGTAATGAATAACAACTTTCTCCCCGCTCTTGATGTCTTTTGCGGAGATGTGTTTGCGGCCCTTCATGACCATGGTATGGCTGGTGATATCACCACCAAAAACAATGTCACCACCCTTTTTGCCGAGCGAGCGTGAGGCAACAATGGTCATGGGGGAGGAGTCCCTGTTTACTGCTGTCACGACGCCAACAAAGACTGGTCCATGATGCCCTTTTTTCTTGGCGGCAACCTTCTTTTTGGCGACAACTTTCTTTTTGGCAGCCACTTTTTTCTTGGCTACAGCAGGTTTTGCTGGGGCTGCTGGGGCCGCAGGAGCCGCTGCAGGTGCAGTTGCCGCTGGAGCTGCGGTATTGTCCGCAAAAGAAGTCTGAGGAAGACCAAGAATGGAGAGTGATCCGATGATTGCCAAGCCGGCCAAGGCGATACGACCTGAACGAGTTACATGAAACTGGGACATGAGAGTCCTCCTGAAAGATAAATGGTTTTCTGTTTTCCCCCCGGGGATTTTTGGTAAGTTGGTGAACATTGTTCACCAACTCGCTTTTTGTCAGGCTCCCGGGGGACACACCTGCAAAAATGCAGATACGGGAAAGGTGAAGGTGCATCGAGTAACCGCTGGCCGACCATCCCGTATTCCGATATGAATTCACTAATGGTTACTTCAGAAAGCACTCATTCTGTTTATGACCGACTGTAGTCTATTCCGGGAATCTACCCCGGACGGCTCTCGGAATTCTAAAATAAATAATATTTAAAACCGATCCATCGTACACCAGAATGCATATCTTGCCAAGATCACATGCTAAAGGAATGCAACATGATGTGCAAGAGCACCTACTAAAAAGAATTTAGAGCAGTTTCTTGGATGAAAAGAGAGATGATCAGCATTGATAGAATGAATTCATGAGTCCCTGGTTTTTCGTCCATCTCAAAGCTTTCCGCAAGCCTTTCGGCCATATTGTTTCCCATGATGAACCTTTTGTGTCAAACTGGAAGGGGTTAAATCATTGATTGGAGGCGTTGTGGATCTATTGGAAGGGAATGAAAATCATTCTGGGGAGGAGTCTTTCAGGGATTCTCTTCTATCGTTTTTAAAGGAAACACCTTCTGTCCCGGTTAGGGAGGAAATTCTCCTTGAAAAATTGAAGAAAGGGAGAAAATCCTTGAAATTGATCCGGTCTGCCATGGATTCACTTCTTAAAGATGGGGCCATCCTCCAGGTTCCTGGTGCCGGTTTGGCCTTGAAAGAACGGCTTCCTACAGTGACCAAACCATTTCAGGCTCATCCGGACGGGTATGGGTTTGTTCTGGTTGGAGATGGACAGCCCGACCTTTTTATTCCGGCAGGAATGACCAAAGGAGCAATGCATCAGGACACCGTGGAGGCTGTGAGGACAGGAACTGACCGCCGAGGCCGCCAGGAGGGAGTGATCCTTTCTGTGGTTGATCGGGCCAGGACCTCTGTGGTGGGTACAGTACATAAGTTCGGAGCAAATACGATCGTTCGGCCTCGGGATGCAAAGCTCAAGGCCGATTTTATTCTGGAGCCAAGCGAACCACCCGTCCAGTATTCCGAGGGTGATCTGGTTGTTCTGGAGATTACCTCATATCCTGATTCGCTGAATTCCCCCCGGGGTCGAATTTTGGCTCAGTTGGGGCAGGCAGGTGATCCGAAGATCGATACGGAGATCGTTATGGCCTCCTTCGGTTTGTCGGAGGTGTTTCCTTCGGATGTTGTTCATGAGGCCGAGCGGGTAGCTCAGGAAACACCGATTGCTCCTGGAGATCATCGGGAAGATTTCAGGGATTGGGATATTGTCACGATCGATGGGGATAATGCTCGGGATTTTGACGATGCCCTTTCTCTGGTCAGATTGAAGGATGGTTCTTTTGAGGTCGGTATACATATTGCGGATGTTGCAACTTATGTTCGCGAGGGAACGTCCCTGGACAAGGAAGCTTTCCGTCGGGGGACGAGTGTTTATTTCCCGGACAGGGTGGTTCCCATGTTTCCGGAGGTCCTCTCAAATGGTGTCCTTTCCCTGAAGCCAGATGAGGACCGGCTTGCCCGAAGCGTTGTCTTGAGGCTCGATCCGCATACTGCAGAAGTTCTCGACTCCAGGATCACTTTGTCTGTGATCAGAAGTCGTATGAGAATGACCTATTCAAAGGTCCATGATGTTCTTCGGGGGGCAAATGAAGACGCCCGGTATACTCCTTGGACATCTCTTCTCTCTGAACTCTGGTCTGTTGCCCAGATTTTGAGAAAAAAACGATTTTTAGGCGGAAGCCTTGATTTTGATCTTCCTGAACCTGAAATCATCCTTGATCTGAGGGGTCACCCAATCGATATCGTTCGTTCGCCCAGATATCTTTCCCACCAGTTGATTGAAGAATTCATGCTGTTAGCCAATCAGGTCGTTGCCAAAGAATTGGTGATCAGATGGGGTGGAGGAATCTTCCGGGTGCATGAGGCGCCTTCTATTGAGCGGATTTCGGATCTGAATCTCTTTTTGGGTGCCCTTGGTCTTGCCATGCCCATCAAGGAAGGTGAGGTTCCCACTTCAAAAACCCTTTCCAGGGTTCTTGAAGCCACCAGAGGGACCGTTCAGGAGAAAATGGTTCACTTTTCAGTTCTGAGATCTTTGAAACAGGCTCGTTATGATGTAAAGCCACTGGGCCATTTCGGTCTTGCCATGAGTGATTACACTCATTTCACCTCTCCAATTCGTCGCTATCCGGATCTTGTCGTCCATAGACTTCTTGGTGCCGACCGGTCCAAGCCGTTGAAAGATTCGGTCAAGACCGATATTTCAAAAGCCGCATCTCATTCTTCAGAACGGGAACGTGCCGCAGTCGATGCAGAAAGAATGTCGATTGACTTCAAGCGCATCCGATTCCTGGGAGATCATGTTGGAGAGGTTTTTTCAGGGGTCATCTCGGGTGTTGCCGGGTTTGGATTCTTTGTTGAACTTGATGATACTCCGGTGGAGGGGATGGTTCCCGTTTCTTCGTTATCGGATGATTATTATGTTTTTCAGGAAAAGCATCATAGCCTGAGAGGGGAGAGGACGCGAAAAGTTTACCGAATAGGGGATCCTGTCTCAGTGAGGATCATGCGTGTTGATCTTGAACGTCTCAAGTGTGAACTTGCCCTTGAAGGAATGGAGGAGTCTGCAGGAAGGCGAAGGAAAAAAACGGAGCCTACCCTTGCTGCTGGACTGGTGGCAACAAAACCTAAGACAGAGAGTCCCGATGGGAAAAAAAGCCGACGGGGGAGAAAAGGCCGTCGGAGAAAAAAAGTCTGAGACGCTATTGTTTTGGATTTTCTCCACTGGCCAAAAGGCTTTCCTGGCTTGCGGTCTGGAAGTCTTCCGAGGCCAGCTCATATTGTTTTTGAGCCTGAACCGGGTTCCCCAGAAGAGAATATTCTTTTCCAGCCCTGATATGTGCATCTGCGGCGTTTGAGTATTTGTTAGCAGCCTCAAGATGGTTTAGAATACCCGCTTCCCTATGTGCGGATTTTTCAGTGGCAGTTGCGTCCTGAGCAAATTTTTGTGCGGCTCCGAGATGATCGCCGACAACAGAATTGGTCATTGCGCAAGATGTTATCGGAAAAACGAGAGCCATAAGGGTAATCATGTGAGCGTAGCGGGACTTTTTTCCTTGACTTTGCATATGGCCGTCCTGTCTGGTTTGTTTTTTGGAAATGGGTTGGAATCGTTCCGACTGACTGTGATGGCCGTGGAGCCAGATACATTGTATGATAAAATGATCAAACAATCGCGTTGATTATGCCATATGTCGGTGAGTGAGACAAGAATCGACAGGTCTTCCAGAGGATTATGAAACCTTTTAAACAAATAATGATTGCTTTTCCGGAAGCGGTGAGAGGGCTGTTTTTTGCTCTTCTTCTGCTTGTTGGTGGCTGTGAGGTCTTTGTCCCCCCCCCGGTGTATCCAACAATGCAAGCCGAATCCTACAAGCTGTCGATGATGAGCGGAAAGTCCATTCAGGGACTTTCTGTCACGGCAAGGACATGTTCCTCCAGATATATGGATATCCGTATCAAATGGCCAGCTGGATCAAGTCATGGCCGGGAGATCAGGATAGATAAGGTTTGGTCGGCGGGAACCGTCCATAATGAGTTGGCAAAGGATCTTTCTTTGCACGCAACCCTCTTGACCAGATCTTCTGAAGGAACACACCGGATCAGTCTGAGGGGAATTGTCCGGTTCTCCAATCTTTCTGTCTGCCAGATGGAGTCAGCTGTGCTGGTTGCCAGCTCTGATGATTCTGTTGTGGAGCCGCCAATCTATTTTCTGATGGTTGATTCTCCTTTGCATAAGGATCCCTGGGCACCCAGGGTCATTATTTATACCGGCTACAAGGAGAGGCTCAACGAGTTTTTTACGGTTATCGGCCCCATCCCTTTTCAGACATCTCAAAATGCTCCAATGAATCCGGTTGTTTTGGAGAATGGTGTGGCCGTTCCACAGGCAGATCTCCGGGGGGCAACCTCGACCGGACTTGATGGGCGCCTACATATGCGGTTGTGGCTGAAGTCCCGGCATAGTCCCATTGATATTTCAGGAAATGCTGACGAGGGGATCTTTTTTTCCACTAATCCGCATATGAAGGGAGTCGGAATCCTTTTGCCGGCGACTCATCCATTGGCAATCTATCCGCTTGAGCGTTACCATTTTGTTTTGGGGGGAGGGTTGTTGGTTGAGGGCCCATTGGGCATTGATGGTGTCATCCGTTTTGACCGGGAGGCAGGCGTGTTTGAACTCAATGGGCAAGTCAATCAGGCGGGTTCAGTCATCAGGGGATTTCGAACCAATGGGCGCTTTGAAACGGGTTCCCGATCACGGTTCAAACTGTCTGGCGAGATAGACCTTTCTTTTCACTTCAATCATCAAATTATCAAACTTGCAATGTTTCCGGGGCGAGACGGAAAAACCTACTGGATTGGTGGATTGAATGAAAACCTTCTGGGAATGGCCATTCCGGAAGACTCAAAAGGGTAACCTGTCTCACCCCGATGGGGCGGGTTGGCCTCTGGACCCTGAACCTTAATCAATGAGGGAAACAATGGATGATTTGGATCATTTTGGGGAAGGTCCACCACCCCCCCCGGACATGAGCAAGACCCGTTCAAGGGTAGTTTCAATCCTTTTCAGGATGTTTACCCTTTTGGAATTTGGTTTTTTGGGGTTCATTCTTTTTGATTTATTCCGGAAGTATATCATTACCGGAAATTTGGACTGGTGGAAAAAATAGCGCTCAATACCAGTGAACGGCAAAGCATTGAAGCAATAGAGGCAGGGCGGGCGGCCCCCCCTGCCAACTTGCCGGAGACCGCGATGGTATTTCCTTTTATTTAAGTCTGGAAATGGCGTTGTTCAATCCTGTCTTGAGGTCAGACAGCATTTGATCTGCCGTCACTTTAATCTTTTCCCAGTTCTCTGTGGTGGATTCATCGAGCTCTTTTATTTTCTGAAGGACATCATCCTGTTTTTCTTTGAGTGCATCGAGTTCTTTGGAATACTTGAGCTTCATGTCTGCTCCCTTGTTCTCGATCTTGGCATTCAATAGGTTGATTTGAGCATTCCACTCTTTGATCTGGGCATTTAGTTTTTGTTTGTAAGCTTCTTTTGAGTCCATGTTTTCCTCCCGAATTTGTCCGAAAAGGACCATTGTTCATTGCGTTTTAAAAGAGACCGGCTCCGGTGCTTTTCAAGCGCAAACCTCTTTATCGGAGAATCATTCCAACTCTTCAAAAAAGAACGAAATTGCGATTTTTCATAGTGCGGTGCTATTTTTTAATGGAACAGTCCGCTCCCTTCGGAGATTCTTTGGATGGGACATGCCGCCGCATTGAACAGAAACTGATGGGATTTCATGAAACATTATGACACATTCTGTGGTTTCAGAGATTTTTCGTTTATATGTTTGAATTTCGGGAAGCAAATATTTTAATTTTCGATTTTACGGTCTGGGCAATGCTGAGCTCGGATTTGGAGGAGGTATTATTGGTTGCGGGGGCAGGATTTGAACCTACGACCTTCGGGTTATGAGCCCGACGAGCTACCGAGCTGCTCCACCCCGCAGGAGTAATATAGGTGAATATTGGTTTAAAGTCAAGGATCCCCTTGTGTTTTTCTCTTCTCAGGGGGGGATTTTTAGGTTGAAGATGAAACGGAAAGGGTTGCTTTGATTGTCGAAGGTCTGGATCGTTCTTTTGATTTGATTGTTATTGGCGGTGGTCCGGCAGGATATATGGGAGCCCTCCGGGCAAGTGAACTGGGCATGCGTGTTGCTCTTGTGGAGTCTCGAAAGGTGGGGGGGGTGTGTCTCCATCAGGGTTGTATTCCGACAAAGTCCCTGCTGGAAGTCTCCTCTCTTATCCAAAAAACCGCTACACCCACGAATGGCCTTTATTATGACCCTCCAAAGATCAAGCATGACGAAGTTGTGGCTTTTGGCCAGTCCGTCATCAATCGTCTTCACCAGGGAATCAAGCATTTGCTGAAAACCGCAGGGGTCATGACATTTGAGTCTTCAGGCTCTCTTTTGGGTACAGGTAAAGTGGTCCTTTCGGAGGGGCTCTCCCCTCTTGTCCTGCATGCCAAAAATATTCTTTTGGCAACAGGTTCTCGTCCCAAGTCATTTCCTGGTCTTCCATTCGATCACGAACGGGTGATCGACAGTTCGGATGCCCTTTTGTTAAATCCAGCCGGAAAAAAGATCGGAATCCTTGGTGGAGGTGTTGTCGGGGTTGAGTTTTCACAGATTTTTACCTCCCTTGGAGGGAGTGTCACGATTTTGGAGAGGGAGCCAACCCTATTGCCTGGCGAAGACTCCGAACTGGTTTCGATCCTGTCGCGGGAACTCGACCGCCAGGGCGTGGTCTTAAAATGCGGGATTTCTATCAGGGACGTTGTCCGGACGGATCAAAATGTTTCTCTTTCCCTGAAACCATCGAATTCCTCAACGGAATCACCTCCTGAGGATCTTTCGTTTGATTATCTCCTTGTGGCGATTGGCCGAGTCCCAAACACAGAAACTCTGGGTCTTGATTCGGTGGGGCTTACAGTCTCTACTGGCGGGTTTGTTTTGGTGAATGGCTCAGGGTGGACCGGTGTTGAGGGTCTTTATGCGGCTGGTGATCTGGTTGGTGGGGCCATGCTTGCTCATGCTGCCACCCATGAAGCGATCGTTAGTGTCGAACATATGGCTGGTCTGAACCCTCCTCCGAATGACCCCAATACTGTCCCCCGGGTGGTTTACACCCATCCGGAACTTGTCTCAGTGGGGATGACCCTTGAACAGGCGAGAAAAAAAGGATTCCAGGCAATACTGAAGAAGTTTCCGATGATGGCAAACGGTCGTTCCTTGATTCACGGAGACAGAAGAGGAATTGTGAAGATGGTTGTCGATGAAGAGTCCGGAGCGTTGTTGGGGTTCGGAGGTGTGGGACCTGGTTTGTCGGAAATCCTTCCGGTTGCGACCCTTGCCATTGGTTTGCCAGATGGTGCGGATCGATTGTCCCACTCGATTTTCCCTCACCCAACGGTCGCCGAAACAATATGGGACGCATTAAAAAGCCGTTAATCTTCGATTGGACGACCTTTTGGGGTTTTGCTGGAGCCCTTTTGTGGTAGCATGGCGGTATACAATCTTTCGATGTCCATTTGACAAGGGGCCTTCAGCTTAAACCTTCTACCATTTTTCGAAGAGGCATCGGGTATGGCGGTTGTTCTAAACATTTTATCTGACGGAGAATAAAGGATTGGGATTTTATATCTACTCCCGATCCATCAGGGATACCGCTCCGCATAAAAAAATTCTCGACCTGATTGTTGTCGATCCCCGAATAGCTTGTTTCATCGTTGACGGGGATGGGAAAATTGTTCTGTTCAATGATACCCTTTCCTTTCACATTCAGGTTGGTTTCAAGTTTTTAGCCAGAAAACCCTATGAAGATGTTTTTGAAATTCTGGATTCCCAAAAAGGGGGGGCCCAGGGAGATCCTCATCATTTTGAGGAAAAGTTTGGCATAAGGGAGTTCCGTAATTTTGGAAAAAAGGGTGTTCTTCTCATGAAGAGCTATCCCCTCGGTCATTTGCCATCACCCGTAGCGATCTACTTTCTCTCCAGGGAGGAGTTTCTTCCTTCAGAAAAAGAAATTTCCTCGACATTTCTTCCTTACCTTGCGCGGATGGCGGAAAAGCTTCAGCGTCCTGTCGGCAATATCCTTATGGGTAGCCATGACACAATGAGCATTGACAACCTTTCCCAGGGGTTGTTGACGACTCTTCCTGCAGCGTATCAGCTCATTAGGGTTTTTATGGCGGATGCGACATCCATGAGCGATTCAAGCCACTTTATCCGGATGGTGTATGAAGGCCCTCCCGAGAGCATGCGACAAAGTACTGAGGGTGTTCTTTACGGAGATACCGTTTACTTCCGCACGCTTTCGGCTTCAATCGTCCGACCGGCTCTTGTTGCCCATTCGGATCAATTGTGGAAGCACGAGGTTCTCCTTCCCTGCAACTGGTACCTTCATGTCTTTGCCTGGATAGGGATCCCGCTGATCTCTTTCGATGTCTGGAAAGAGCCCCTTCGGATCCGTTGGCAGGAGATGGTTTCTGCCTGCGGATTTGAAATGGGAGAGTTCAGGAGCAAGGCTGGATTGCTTCCCTTCTATCAGATTGATGAACAGGGCATTTTTGATCGGGAAAGTCTGATCTTGGCCATGGAACACATGATCGGCCAGTCTCCTGTGCGCCCTTTTTCGATGATTCTTTTTCGATTGAAGTTCCAGGAGATTCAGGATGAGTTTATTGATTTCCTGAAAAAAGCCAGAAGAAGCTCTGATCTTATCGGTAAAATTGATGAGGGAATTGTTATGATTTATCCTGATGTGGGGGACGGTGTTTCAACGAGTGTCGAGATCCGTTATAAGGGTATATTGGAACGATTGAGCCTTACGGATTATCGCTTCCAGTGCAATCTCTCGAAGCATTCCTTTCCGTCTTCCAACTGGACCGGGGAGGAGCTTTTAGGTCAGCTGGTCAAGACTGAATCGATTCAGGTCAAGCCTCTGGAACATGCAGACAGGGAAATCCCCCAATTTGAAGATTGGTTTAAACGATTCCTTCTGTTAAAGGATTTTGATTGATGTCCAATGATGGTTTTTTGTTCAATGAAGTAATGATCCGAATGGTTTCAAGAGGGATGCTCCTGTTCGTTTCCTTGCTTTTTCCCGCTCTTTCCATGGCCTCCTCCCCTCCACCGCATATTGTCATTTTCATTCTTGAAAACAAGGGTTATTCACAGATCATAGGCAATTCCCATGCACCGTTCCTGAATGCCCTTGCAAAAAAGAATATGGTTATGACGAACTATCACGCAATGACCCATCCGAGCCTTCCCAATTATGTGGAACTGGTTGCAGGATCCAGCGGTACAAGTCATTCGGATGATCCCTCCCAGAGATTTGCTGTCTCGACGGTGGTAGACAAACTGGAGTCAAAGGGATTCACGGTCAGTGGCTATTTCGAGGGGTTGCCCTATGCGGGATTCGATGGAGACCGATATCCTTCCCGGCACCCTGTTTATGTTCAAAAGCATAATCCTTTCATGTTGATTCCCTCCCTGAGGAATGATCCCAAAAGAGCCGTATTCGACCGTCCGCTTGAAGATCTTGATAAAGATCTCAAGCGAGGCCATCTTCCCAATCTTTCTTACGTTGTTCCGGGACTTTGCCATGATATGCATGGAGGTGGGGCCTGCAAGAAAAACAGCACATCTTCATTGATTGAAGCAGGTGATTTATTTATGTCGAAATGGGTTCCCAAAATCATGGCTTCTGAAGATTTCAGAAAAGGTGGCGTCATCCTTATTGTCTGGGATGAGGGAAGGGGGTTTTTTCATCACCCTTTTTTACGCCAGCCGTTTCCGGGGAAGGGGGGGCGTGTTCCGCTGATTTGTGTGACAAGCCGCCACAAGGGCCACCTTGAATTTTCTGAATACAGCGACCATCGGGTTCTGCTGAATGCCATTCTTGCAAGATTCGGTTTGTCATCGGTTCCGAACGGAGATCCGCCGTCCAGATTCCCCGGAGTTTTTATGGAAGACGACTATCCGGGGAGTGGGACATTCTTTTACCCAGGAAAAATAAGTACAACCCAAGCAAAGCAGTGACAGTCCCACAGATTGTAATCACTTGAAGTCCTGTATCTCCCACAAAGGAATGGGCGTGAATGTCATCTCTGACAAGACCGAGGAAAACAGGGCCTATGGCTGAAGGGATGGCTGCGATGAAAATGATGATTCCGATGGTCATGAGGCGTTTTCTGATCAAGGGAGAACCTTTCTGTTGAATCTTGTTCTGTGCATTCTTCTGGAGCCTTCTGTCCATTCTAATTCCCGTCCTGTTTTTTATAAAGCGTCTTTTTCATCTCTCTCGACCATTGGCTCAAAAATGTTATGATGGCAAAGAGGTGGATCCTTGTTGTTCTTTTTGATTAAAAGAGGGGGCGGTTGTGGAAAAACTATCAGTGGTTCTGGCTTCGGACGAGTTTGAAAAACTTCAGGCTGGATGCATGATGGCTTCTGTTGCTTCAGTCTCGGGGATAGAGGTCAATGTTTTTGTCACGATGGCGGCAATGACCTGTTTTCGTCAAAAGACGGTCGCTGACCGCAGTTTTCCCAAAATTGGTGAAGTGGGGCAGGCAGCAATCAGAAAGAAGGCTCCGCTCTTCTCCGATCTGTTGATTCAGGGAAAAGAGATGGGGTCATTGAAGGTCTTTGCCTGTGCGTTGGCGCTTGACCTGATCGACTCAAAACTGGAGGAAATGGTTCCGGTCTTTGATGAGGTGGTTGGTGTCGCGACATTTTTGGGAAAAGCTGAAGGGGGACAGGTACTCTTTGTCTGAAGGTGAAAAAGAGATAGGGAGAGAATCATGAGTGAAGAAACTGTAAAACCAGACGAGGTGATTGATGCAAGAGGGCTTTACTGTCCTGGCCCTCTTATGGAGCTGATCCGGGTCATCTCGGTCAAGCCCGTTGGAACTGTTTTGAAGGTGTTGTCCTCTGATGAGGGATCAGCCAAGGATATTCCGGCCTGGATTTCCAAGGTTGGCCAGCAATATATCGGCACAGAAAAATCCGATGGATACTGGGAACTGCTGGTCAAAAAAGTCAAGTAACCGATGAATTGGACCTTCCCCTGGAGGGTGACTTCAGTGAAATACCGAATCAATCATTTTGAACGTTTTTTGAGGACTGAAATCACTCTCTCCAGGCTCATGCTTGTGAAAATTTCAGAATATAGCTGATCAGCTGCTTCTGAGTAATCCCGATATCGTGCGTCGAATAGGTCGGAAAATGTCGTTCGTTTGTCCCGATGGCGAGTTCAATGGTGTAGGGTTTCTCCAGAAAAGTTTGACGTGCTGAAAAAAGAACAAGAATTTTGGCCATTCCTGTCACGACGTCATCTCCCTGGTAACCCAGAAGAACTCCAATCTCCCCCCCTGACACTCCAATGAGCGTTCCCACGGGATAGATCCCTACCATATTGGCGAGTGTCCGGCTGATATCCCGGTCAAGCCCCATATTGTTCTGAAGAAGGAAGGACATGGCCTTGTGGGGAGTCATGCCTTTTCGGTAGACCCTGTCGGCGGTTAGCGCTTCATAGACATCAAGGACCATGATTCCCTGAGAAACAGGGTGAATGCTTGGAAGTTCCAGACCATAAGGATATCCCTTTCCTCCGTGACGCTCATGATGCTCCACAGCGACCTTTGCCGCGAGATTTCGAAGATCAGGTTCAGGAGATTTTTTCAGAAACTGGGAGCCCAAAAGAGGATGCTTTCGCATCTGCTCCCACTCTTCCGGCGTGAGACGGGAAGGTTTTTTAAGGATCTCCATCGGAATAAAGATTTTCCCAAGATCATGGAGTGAGGCAGCCATGCCCCATGACATCCATTCTTCTTCAGGATATTTTTTTCTGATGGCATATCCGACCGCGAGCATCATTGTATTGGCTGAATGAACAAACGTCTCATCATCGTTTCCGGAAATGTCTGCAAGAAATGAGGTAGAGCTCTTGTTCTGAAGAATCATGTCGATCGTTTGCCGGACCATTTCCCGGATTTTCTTTGTATCCATCGCCCTGCCCATGCGGGCTTCATTGAAAGATCCTTCAAGAATAAAGGCTGTTTCTTTCTGGATTCGTTCGATTTCGGAGAGTTCCTTTGTGATCGGTTCCGGAAGTTCTGTTGTACCCTCTTCCGGTGGAGGGAGCGATTCACTATTGATGGTGTCAGGTTTTTTGTTGACCGTTTTGGAGGGGGAATCCTGTTTGGCTATGTGCCCTTTATCCACAATAAATTCGACCGAGACCTTCTGGATTCCGTTTTTTCGGAGCCGCTCAATATCTTCGTTTGAGCGAATCGTAAAATGATGAGAGACAAGGGTTGTCTCAAACCAGTTTCGATCAACTCCTACAACGGTCATCCCAATCTTGAGGTCGTTTACCAGTAACGTTTTTTTCATCAGGTCCCTTCCCGGAGTCTAGGGGGATTCCGTTTCGGAGAGATCTATTACCAATCGATTCCCTTCCCGGGATCTCCAATCAGACTCAGCGCTTCTCCCATTTGGGAGGTTAAACCTCCCATCATTAACAACGTGGCTGCTTGCCAGATCAATGCCTTTCGATGAGGATGAAGAGGGTTCTTGATGAGTTCGTGATAGTACAGTGTATAAGCCTCCGTTGTCGGAGGAACGGTGATGGGTTCAACCTTTTCATTAACCGGTGGGAGAAACTCCGGAACAAGATCCGGAATGGAGTTGACTGGAACGATTTTTGTAGCTCTGTGGGTAAAGAGTCCAATACTCCCCTCTTGCCCTCCAACGAAGGTTACTTTTGCATGAGGATGGGCTGCCCTGACCATGGATTCCATGGCTGGGAGAATCGTTTCGTGGAAATATCCGATCGCCAAATGAGAGACATTCATGGGGTTCAAGGCTTTTTCGACAGTGTTGAAAAGGGATCGAAGGCCGAGCTCCCTTCTGATCGGGGCCATTCGGGCGAGCTCGGGAGTGATATCCTCCTGTGACAGACAGACAATGCTATTTTTTTCTAAATCCGATAAGGCATTTTCCGGTCTGGAAACGGAAAGTCCCAGATTCTTCCAAAGGGGGATCAGGCCAACACCAAACTTTGCGGGGAGATCCTGGTAGCCGTGGAGAACAATAGGAAGTCCTGCCCTTGATGCGAGTATGGCAGCTGGAATCCATAAGCCCGGACTCCTTGAGTGGCCATCATAGGGGCACCCGAGATCAAGTGCCTTGAGAGGTGTTGCTGAAGGAGGAATTTTGAGGAAGGACTGGAGTGCGAGAAGAAAACCCTCCATTTCAGACGATGTTTCTCCTTTTGTCCTTAATGCCAGTAGAAATCCTCCAATTTGGGCAGGTGTTGCACTTCCTGACAAGATCAGCTGACAAGCTTCAAAAGCTTCATCACGTGAAAGACCTCTTGACCCCTTGGGGCCGGTACCGATGGATTTGATGAGTTCTTTCATCTTGTTTTCAGTCATCCGGATCCCTCTTTTTTCTTGGCTTCAATCCACATGTCGTTCCACTCTTCCGGTGACAGCGATGACAGGGCTCTGTTAGAGAGGGAAGCATCCAGCTCCATTTGATGGAAACGATCCCTAAAGCGTTTGTTGGCCTGGAGGAGTGCCTCTTCCGTCCGGATTCCGAGATGCCTGCCATAGGAGGATAGTGCCAGAAGCAAATCTCCCAGTTCGTGTTTCAGTCGATCAGGAGATTCATGGCGCGCTTGAGAGAGTTCTTCAAGCTCTTCTTCGACTTTTTCCCATGCACCATCTGCGGATACCCAGTCAAACCCCACCCGACCCGCTTTTTTGCCAAGTTTTTGTGCAGCATCAAGTGCCGACATTGATTTCGGGATACCGTCAAGCATCGATTTTCTGTCCTGATGTTCTTCTTCGGTTTTTTTGATTGCTTCCCATGTTTCCCATATAGCCTCAATTTTCTTATCAGGATTGGGCTCAAGGAACACATGAGGGTGCCGACGAATCATCTTGTCTGCGGACATGTTGAAAAGATCTGATGTCAGAAGGCCGTTTTTTTCCCAGAGGATTTGTCGCATGAAGAGCAGAACAGTGAAGAGATCTGATATCTCTGATGAAATTTCAGGCAAGTTGTCTGTCGAGATTGCATCAGCCAGCTCATGAAACTCTTCCCGTAGGTCTTCAAGAAGTTTCGGAAGAGTCTGTGCCCGGTCAAACGCACATCCTTCAGGTCCACGAAGTCGTCCAATGACATCAATCAATCTGGAAAGAGCTTCCCCATCGGGGTCTTTTCCCGTTTTCTTGTCGAAATCTGTCGGTTCTTTCAATCACTTTGTCCTTTCATTGTCTGAATAACTGCGATCATAAAATGGTGCAAGAAAATATTCAATGAGTCCGGCTTATTTTTAAAGATGGTAACAGAAAAAGGAAAAAGCATCGTGGAAAATGGTGTATGCCCGTGATCTTTTGAAAGATTGGAAAATGGCCGGTTCATGGGGTTGCGGAAAGGTATGGGGGAAATCGGACCGGATACGATGGAATGGACGTAAGGGAGTATCAGGTTATAGAAACTGAAAACAGGGTCCCCATCCTATGAATGGGAACCCTGCTTCGATCAATCAGAAGGTTCCGATACCACCGATAAGGGGAGCCTGAAATTTCTCGAAAATCACAAAAAGAAGAACAGGGAAAACGGTAATAAAGGCAAAAAGGACCATTGGGGCTGCACCAACTGATGCTTGTTTGTTCATTGTCCGGCTCCTTTTAAAAACCCGCTAGGGCTTCCATTATGAATGGTTTTGATGTGGTACCAATCCTGTGCGGATGGTTACGAAAGTGGTTAAGCAAGCGGTATGCCCAGAAATGATGAGGAGAATTTTTGAATTAAGTTATTGCGGGATAGTATTATTTTTTATAAGGAGAAATTGCGGCTATGTGAATGTTTCTTTCTTGAATCAATGTTGCGAAACAATGTTTCTTCATAGTTTCAAAAATGAAACGAGTTTTGTTTCATGTTCAATCGTTTCATATGACGCCAAAGCGTAATTCTGCTGATTCCTAGAATAAACGCTGCTGCTTCGATCTTCCCGTTTGAAGAGCGAAGGGCTTTTTCAATTCTGCGACGTTCAAACAGTTCCGGGTCAAGAGAATCTTCGTAATAGGGATGGGTTTCCTCATGGATTTTATCTGTCTGTGGATAGAACCCGGTGGACCCCTTTTGTACGGACTCCGGCAGGTCCGAAAGTTCTATGGGCCTATGTGGATCGGAAACGGCCAGGACAGACTCTACCAAATGTTTCAACTCCCTTATGTTTCCGGGAAAGTGATAAGAGGAAAGGGCCTGCATGGCTTCTGATGAAAATGAAGATGAGGAACTCCTGTTTTGTTTTTGAAAGATCGAACGGAAATGTTCGACAAGAATGGGGAGGTCTTCGGTTCGTTTCCTGAGGGGAGGAATCTGGAGGGAGAGTCCATTCAGGCGATAGAAAAGGTCCGGTCTCATCCGTCCTTCCCGAAGAAGCTTTTCAGGGTCCTCGTTTGTTGCGGCAATGATCCTTGTCGAGATGGCTTGGGACTGGTTCGAACCCATGGGCTCAAAGCTGCCATCTTCCAGAAATCGCAATAATCGCGTCTGGACAGCAGGGGGAATATTCTCAATTTCATCAATAAAGAGTGTGCCGCCATGCGCTCGGGAAAGTCTCCCGCTCTGGGAAGAAACAGCTCCGGTAAAGGCGCCCCTCTGGTGGCCGAAAAGTGCGTCTTCCACCAGGGTCTCCGGAATGACAGAAAGATCAAGTGCGACAAAGGGGCCATGAGATCTGCGGCTTCTTTCATGGATCAGACGGGCGAGGCATTCTTTGCCAGTTCCTGTTTCTCCAATAAGTAGCACCGGGATTTCGGTTTTTGCGATACGTGTGAGTTTTTCCAGAAAGGGTTCTGCCCAGTCTCTGGATGCGACAAAAGTATGCTGTTGGTTTTTCGGGAGGGAGTCATGCAATAAGGGTTGGAACGATTTGAGGAGAAGTGGATAGCCGCTCAGATCGGAGCTGATCCTTTCCGTATTGATGCTGATATTGCCAAATGTTGGCTCAAGACATGGTTGGGGAATCCCCCGTTCCGATAATGGATTGGAAAAGAAATGGGATATTTTCTGGCAGCTCCCGGAACAAATCTTCCCCTCCAGGGAGTCCGGACATAGAGAACCGATGCTTTCGGTTGTCAGTCCCAACGACTGCGAGGCAGAATCGGATATCCATGCAATCCGGAACAGATGGTCGATCAACACCATGGGAGAATTGGTGGCTTTTGAGATCGGTTCCATGATGGCGTTCAGGTTGATTTTGGATTGGGGTGCCATTCTCCCACTCCTGTTCTGTTTTTCAGACATATGGGGATTTCCCGGACGGGTGGCGGAGAGAGAGGGATTTGAACCCCCGCTGGAGTTCCCCCCAGAGTTGATTTCGAGTCAACCGCCTTCAGCCTCTCGGCCATCTCTCCACAGATTTTCCTGATTCTATCATAGATGGTCTTGTGGTCCCAAACGTTTTTTAAGAAAAAAATTTCGAAGCAGTTCTTGAACAGGTCCATCGAGAATACCTTCCCGGACAATAATTTTATGAGACCATCTTGGGTCGTTTTGGAGGTCATACAAAGAGCCCATGACTCCGGATCGGGGTTCCCTGACAGAAAAGACAACTTCTGTGACTCTGGCTTCCATGATCGCTCCAAAGCACATTGGGCAAGGTTCGACAGTGACGTAAAGGGAGGCTCCAGTGAGCCTGTAATTTTTGATTGTCTGGGCAGCTTTTCGAATTGCAAGTATTTCGGCGTGTCCTGTTGGGTCAAAGGTACTTATGCGAGCGTTATGAGCAGTCGAAAGGACCTTGTCTCCCAATAAAAGAACGGCTCCAACCGGGACTTCGTCGATCAGGACAGCTTTTTCTGCTTCTGAAATCGCCAATTCCATAAAATACTGATCTTTTTCGAATTGTGACATATATCACCTTTTTTAATCTGGAAAAACGGGTTGTTTCTGATAGAATCGAAAAATGAAAAAATTATTGTCCGGTCTTTTGTCGACCTTTTTCCTTTCAATTGTTCCCCTGCCACTTTGGGCCATTCCCCTTGCGACCCCATCTGATCCTGTGGAATTACAGAAGAAGCTTCCAAAAATGGCCGCGCTTATTATGAAAGGAAAAGCCGGTCTTGCGCTACCTGAGCTTAAAAAACTCGATCGCCGTTATCCTGACCATGCAAGTGTGCATTTTCTGACAGGAATTGCCTATGGAAAGCTTGGAATGAATGAAGAAGCTGTGCATGAAGAAAAACAGGCCCTTTCCAATAACCCACAATATGTGCCAGCCCGTATTTCCTTGGGCATTGCCGAAGGAAATACGGGTCACTTCAAGCAGGAAATCCGGGAGGAGAGAATTGTTCTCGCCTCAGACCTCAAAAACGAGTCTGCATGGGAGGCGACCGGTTGGGCGTACGCTTCGCTCGCAAAATGGAGTCTTGCCAGAGAAGCGGAAGAGCAGGCTGTCCGCCTGAATCCTTTTGATGATCAGGCACATATGGTTCTGGGCATTTCCTTGGCTCATCTGGGATTTTACCAGGAAGCCCTTATGGAAGAACTGAAGGCAAAAAAGCTCAACCCAAAAGATGGGGGGACACTGCGGGCCATTACCTGGATCAAAACGCTGATTGCTCCCGAGCATCCTCAAAAACATGAAAAAGAGGATCAGACGATCAATCCGTTGCTTGCGCCGGATCAGGGAGATATTCCCCAGGGCGCTCCCGGAATCATTCCCCAGTCCGGGGGAATAAATTCCGGAAATTCTGGTAACCTGAGGGCTCCTGCAAGACCTTAGCGGTTTGCTTTTTTAAGATCTGAGCGTGTGTTGTCAGGTTTTTCAAAGATTCGCTTAGAGTGAGTGTGGAAGAACATCTTCTTTTGTGGTACATTTTCAGCCGTTTGGAGGGGTGGCCGAGTGGTCGATGGCGGCGGTCTTGAAAACCGTAGAGCGAAAGCTCCGTGGGTTCGAATCCTACCCCCTCCGCCAAATCCCATCTCTTTTCAGAACGCTTCCGGTGAGAGCCAGAATGCGTCTCGCCCACTTTCCCCTGTTGGGTCAATCCATTTGCCCCAGTGTGTGTTTCCATTCAGATCCAAAGATCCTTCCTCCAAACTCCTGAAGCGTTAGTCCGATCTGATCGCTTCATTCTGTCGGCCGGAAAGGTTCAAGTTTTTTTTGACTTGTTCCCGAGCAGGGAGAAGGTCCTGAGTATGGGGTAAATGTGGTGTTGGTATCACTGAATAATGGTTTTTGTATTGAATGTTTGTCTCGTTTTGGGGTATCCTTTGTGGCCGCTCCCGCTAGCCGGACCGTCCTGTTTTTGACATTCGAGATGAATGGATCAGCCTCATGACCGGATGGTAGGGGGCTTTATACTGTATTGTGTTTATTTTGAACAAATGTTCGAGACCAGTAGTGATTTTGGAGAGGTGGCCGAGTGGTCGAAGGCGTCCGCCTGCTAAGCGGATGTGGGGCTAAAACCCCACCCAGGGTTCGAATCCCTGCCTCTCCGCCATTTGTGTTTCCCCGTATCTTCCCCGATTCGATCATTCATGGACTTTCTGTGAGATTTTCTGGCCCAAGGAGTTCTTGCCATGTTTCCCTCTGATGAATTAAAGGCGCATCTTGCAAGCCTCCATGAGATGCTTCCTTCAGGATCCTTCTCTGAACATCATGAAAAAATTCTTTTTTCCTTGGGAAAAACTCCTGTTACAATTGCGGGTCTTGTTGATTTTTTCCTGATCATCATCCTTGGTATTCTTGTCCGGCGTGCCGTGATGAAAGCCTTGAATATCAAGGCCGAGAGGGAGTCCAGTAGCCAATCCAGAAATCTCATTTTGCTGGGATCAAAGCTTGCGGGAACGATTGTCCTTTTCCTCACAGGGCTTTTGGCACTTGATAATATTGGGGTCAAGCTGACATCCGTTGAGGGTGTCCTTGGAATGGTTGGCCTTGGATTCGGGATCGGACTTCAGTCAGTTGCTGCCAACGTGATCGCCCTTGGAGTGATTCTTGCCGAAAAGTCTGTTCAGCCGGGAGATATTATTGAAATCGATGGCATTGTTGGAACAGTCAAGGAAATTCGCCCAAGAAGTACTGTCATCATGAGCACCGACAATATCGCCGTTATCGTTCCCAATGGCCATTTCATCTCAAACAAGGTTATCAACTGGAGCCATCTGGAATCTAAAATCCGGACGCATATCAAGGTAGGCGTTGGGATGACCCAAAAGGATCTTGAGTCGGCGGTGAGAATCATGAAGGAAGTGGCGGGGAACCATCCGTTGGTTCTGAAGGATCCGGCCCCGGACGTATGGTTCGCCTCATTCGGTGAGTCAACCTATGATCTGGATCTTGTTTTCTGGCTTAAGGATGCCACTGTCCGCTATCAGGTGACCAGTGATCTTGGCTTCTCCCTGAGCAAGGCATTTTTTGAGGAGGGAGTCAATATCCCTTATCCCATCCGTACCCTGTTTGTGGATCAACGACCCGCCACTCAGCCGAGGCTGTAGTGGGGGGGTAAAGTTCAAACGTTCGATTCAGACTGCGATAGGCCGATTGATTGCGGCCTTGAAGCGAATGTTCCGTGCGGCATTGATGTCCGCATGTTCGGTGTGTTTACAGGTCAAACAGAAGAATTGGTCTTGAGACGTTCGGTTGTTTTGTTCGCAATGTCCACAGACAGAGCATGAGCGGGAGGTGTTTCATGGATCAATCAGAACCACGGAAACCCCTTCCAGAACAGCCTTATAGGTGATAAAGCATCTCAACTGGTCAAACGCCCATTTTCCGAATCGTTCCTTTGGGCTCTTTCCAACCATTGTCCGGCCGTTGAATCCCTTGAGATCCTCAAGGGCAATACCGCGTCCGGTGCCTTTTGCCACGAAACGGTGATCCGTCCGTGGACCGTGGCCATGGACGCGTGGGAGAGGGACTTGAAAGACAGAAGACGCTTGTCGTATTCCATGGCGGAATGTTTCTTGAAAAAGTGGAGCGATTTCTTCTCCGTCCTGTAGCTGTCGGAGACCTTGGCAATGGCCCGGACGATCATCTGGGAGGTGAGGGCGGGAAACCTCTCCCTCACTTCAAAATAGACCATATGGTGGAGTTTCATCTGGTACGGTGTTCCGGCCTCGAAGGACTTTCTGAAAATCCAGTTACAGGCGTCGTTGAAGGTCTCGATCGTCTCCAGAAGAGACTTGGCCTGTTCTTTGGTCGGGGTCAGTTTGACCTTCAATATTTTTTTCATAGACCCATCACAGGAAACATTGTTTCCTGTCTCAATTCCTAACAGATGATGAAGGAGAAGCGCATTCCTCCCGTTCCCTGACATAAACCGTCCAGGGAACGGGAGACTAGGCTAAATACTGATGAACCTGCCATGGGGGAGGCCACGCAGAAATCCTCTGTCAAGGGGTAAATGTTCTGGGCGAAGTTCCATGGAAGGTGAGTTTCGGATATTTTTCCACAGCATACCTGAGTGCCCATTCGTTTCTGAAAAGAGCAACCGGCTTTTTATCCTGATCATAGACAAGAAGCGTGTCGAGAGTTCCTGCCAGAGCGCGGATCATGGAATCTTCTCCCGTGATCCACCTGACGCGATCATATCCTAGCGTGTCGAGCTTGACCGGGGCCTTGTACTCATGAAGAAGCCGGAATTTCAGAACATCAAATTGCAACATTCCGACCGCACCGACAATCATGTCCCGCTCCCCATCCTGGTCCATGCTGAAGATCTGGATTCCACCCTCCTGGGCGATTTGCAGGAGTCCCTTGTTCATGTGCTTTCTTTTCATGGGGTCTTCTATCTGGACCCTGGAAAAATATTCAGGGGAGAAATGCGGAATCCCCTCAAATGTAAAGTTCCCTTTTTCACAGAGAGTATCCCCGATATGAAAGACCCCCGGATCATGAAGTCCGACAATATCTCCCGGAAAAGCTTCTTCCACAAGTTCCCTTCGTTGTCCGAGGAACTGAAGTGTTTTTGTGAGCTTTATTTCTTGTCCGGTATTATTGTTCCGGACCGTCATGCCTTTCTTGAATTTTCCTGAACAAACTCTTAAAAACGCAAATCGATCCCTGTGAAGTGGGTCCATGTTGGCCTGAATTTTAAAAATGAAGCCAGAAAAAACGGGATTCGAGGGTTCGATTGGTCCCTGGCTTGAGGCTCTGGGTTGCGGCGGTGGCACAAGGGGCAGAAATCCTTCCAGAAACATTTCGACGCCAAAATTATTCAGAGCGCTTCCAAAGAAAACGGGGGTAACGTCTCCTTTTTGAAAAAGAGTGGTGTCCCATAGATTCTGTTCCATCAGCAGGAGTTCGCGCTCATCTTCAAATGCGTTCGCAAGACCGATAGTACCCAGGACATTGGAAAGTTCCGGTGAACCGGCTGGAAGGATCTTTTCTTCAGATTTTTGTCCGCCATGCTCGAGAGAGGTGAACAGGTGGGCTGTTCCGTCGATCAAATCATAGACACCACGAAAGTCACGCCCCGTTCCGATGGGCCAGTTCCGGGGAATGGCACGTATATTCAGTGTGCGCTCAATTTCGGCGAGAAGGTCCAATGGTGGGACGCCTTCCCTGTCGACCTTGTTGATGAAGGTGACAATGGGCAGGTTCCTGAGTCTCGCCACTTCAAAGAGTTTCAATGTTTGTGGCTCGATTCCCTTGGCTCCGTCCAGAAGCATGATGACTGAATCAACGGCTTCAAGTGTCCGGTAGGTGTCTTCGCTGAAGTCCTTGTGGCCCGGGGTATCAAGGATATTGATTCCGTACCCTTTGTAATCAAACTGGAGAGCGCTGGAGGTGACGCTGATTCCTCTCTGGCGCTCGATCTCCATCCAGTCACTCGTCGCATGGCGCTGGGCCTTTCTGCTTTTGATGGAACCAGCAACATGAATGGCTCCTCCATAAAGCAAAAGTTTTTCCGTAAGGGTTGTCTTGCCAGCGTCCGGATGTGAAATGATGGCGAATGTCCGCCGTCTTTTGATCGCGTTTTCGAGTTCTTCGACGGACTGGGTGATTTCGGATGGAGTTGTTTCCAATAGGGGCTCCTTTAAAAGCATGGGGTGGTTCCCAAGATCACATCAATCTTCGGCCTTCGACTGAACGGATGAGGGTCATGTCATCAACATATTCAAGCTCAAGGCCGACCGGAATACCAAAAGCGATACGGCTGATCCTGATGCCGACCGGCTTGAAAAGTCGGGAGATGTAGAGAGCTGTTGCCTCCCCTTCCGTTGTGGGAGAAGTCGCAACGATAATTTCTCTGACCTGGCCGGTTTCCACTCGGGAAATAAGTTCCTTGATCCTTATGGAATCAGGTCCTATTCCATCAAGGGGGGAAAGGCGTCCCATCAAAACATGGTAAAGCCCCTGAAACTCTCCGGACCGTTCCACGGCATAAAGTGTCTGGACATCCTCGACGACCATGATCAGTCCATCATCTCTTGAAGGATCCCTGCACAGGGTGCAAACGGTGTCATCGGTGCTGGCGTTCTCAGGCAGTTCCCTGATGTTCTGACAGACTGAGCATAGGACCAGCTCTTTCTTCATGAGAGAAAGATGACCTGAAAGTGCAAAGACCTCCTCATCTGAGGATTTCAGAAGATGAAAAGCCAGTTTTGTGGCTGTCCTGACACCTATTCCGGGAAGAGTTCTTAATGCCTCGATGACCCGATAGAATGGCATCGGGTAAGGGGAGGGGTTTCGGTCACCGGGTTTTTGCGGCATAGGGCGATCTGTCAGAAGCCGGGAAATCCCGGCAATCCACCGGGCATGCCGGAAGCTTCAAGCATGGATTTGGTCATGAGGGTTCGCGCTTTTTCTCCAGCTTGATTGATTGCCTGGCATAGAAGCCTTTCAAGGTCTTCTCTTGAGGCCTCCTGGTGAAGCTTTGGTGTGATCGTGATGGAGAGAACTTCGGATTTCCCGTTCATGGTTACGATCACTCCGTCAGCTTCTCCTGCGATTCCGATAAGACGTGCATTCTGCAATTCTTCTTGGACTTGTCCGATCTTTCCTTTCATTTCCATGGCCTTCTTCAGGAAGTCCGGCATCATGTCTGGATCTCCTTTTTTATGGGTCTTTTTTAGGACTGCTCTGGTTTTTAACCGATATGATCTCTGCTCCAAAAATATTTTGGGCTTCCTTGACAAGGTGATGATCTTTTGCCTGTTCGACAGGTGACTGGATTTTGGGGCCACCCGTTTGCGATTGCACTTTTGTCAGGATGGTAACGGCCTCCCCCTCGCGCTGGAGGAAGGATTCCCTGAGGAGCGGGATGTGTTCCCGGACCCTGCTTTCAAAGAATGCCTTTGAGACGAACAGTGTGATTGTTTTGGGATCTGTTCTCTGGATCTGGCACTCCTCAAGGAGTTCTCGGTCATGAGGTTCGAGCCCCTTGATTTCCCTCAGAAATCTTTTCCAGTCTCCCGGAATCCTGATATCGAGGTGGGATGGCTTTTGTTCAGGTTGGATGTCGGGATTCTTTTTCTGGTTCCCGTCCATCCCTTTCTCTTCAGGAGAAATTGGTTTTGATGGAATGGTTTCTCTTTTGCTGTTGTCCGGAACGGAGTTCCTGAGGGATGCAAGAATTTGTGCAAGCGGTTCTGCATCCTTGAGATGGCAGATACGGCAAAGGATCAGAAGAAAGGTGATCGAAGGCTGGGGAGATTTTCTCAGCTCTTCCTCTCCTCTTAAAAGGAGCGTCAGCATCTGTTCAAGGAAGATCTCCGAGGGGGTTCTTGTGAGAAAGGACGGGGGAATGGCTTCCTGCATCCATTCGAACGGTTTTCCCGTCAAGGGGCTCGCCAGGACAGATGACATCAGAAGGTCTCTTGTGCGCTTAGAAAGATTTTTTAATTGATTTCTGGGGTCAATCCCGATTGAGAGCAGGTTTTCCGCGATCTTGAGTGTGTCCGGAAGTTTTCCTGAAAGGAGTGAGTCCAGCAAATCTCTTTCCAGATGGGCTGGGGTCATGCCCAAAAACAGGGAAATATCCTCAAGGGATATTCCGCCCTGGGAAAGGGCCCGAATCTGGTCTGTGAGACTCAGTGCATCCCTCAGGCTGCCTTCTGCTGCTTGCGAAAGGAGGTTCAGGACTTCCGGAGAAAAGTCGAGTCCTTCGGCCAGGCATATTTTCTGAAGCTGATTTTTGATTTCGGGTATGGTGAGATTCCTGAATCTGAAATGCTGACACCTGGACTGGATGGTGTCAGGAACCTTGTGGGCTTCGGTGGTGGCAAAGATAAAGATGACATGGGACGGGGGCTCTTCCAATGTTTTCAGAAGGGCATTGAAAGCTGCAGTCGAAAGCATATGGACTTCATCGATGATGTAGATCCTGGCCCTTCCCGAAAAGGGAAGAAAATGGATCCCTTCCCTGAGGGAACGTACATCGTCAACACTGGTATTGGAAGCGCCATCGATTTCCATCACATCAGGTGAAGAACCCTTTGCGATTTCAAGACAGGAGGAGCATGAAAGGCAGGGAGCTGTTGTTGGACCATCCTTGCAGTTGATGGATTTTGCGAGAAGTCTTGCTACTGTTGTTTTTCCGACTCCCCTGTCTCCGGAAAAAAGATAGGCTTGCGGAAGGTTTTTGGCTTTCAATGCAAAAGTGATCGCCTTGAAAACCGATTCCTGTCCAACAAGGTCAGAAAAGGTTTGGGGGCGCCATTTTCGGGCGAGGGAGATGACAGTTGACATGATCAGGGATCCAATCGGGTGGTCGTATGGAGGCCCTCGGAGGGAGACCAGGTGATTCCGGGGCACACTGAGTATTCCGTTACCGTTGCTTCCTTCCGGACCTGGCGGAGTTCACGGCACTCTGTTGCACGGAGCCTGGCCCCCCCCGGAAGGTCTCCCGGTGACCCAGGGGGAAAAATGGCGGAGAGAGAGGGATTCGAACCCTCGAGGCGCTTATTAGGCACCTACACGATTTCCAGTCGTGCTCCTTCGGCCGCTCGGACATCTCTCCAGTTGACCCCAAAATAACTCTTTTAGAGGACAAGTATCCCGCTAGGATATTCTAAACAGGACAAAAATACAAGACACAACCGGGACAATCACGCTTTTGACTGCAGGAAAAACTCGTTGGGTAATAGGCATCACTTACCGAGAAAACATTTTCAGCCGTTTTTGTCTTGGAACTCTGTGAATATCTTGCTCAAGGAGGGAGGATAAGAGATGTTCCCATGATGTTTTCCGCTCTTTATGGCATGTATCCAGAATGGGATGGAAAGTCAGGTCAGAGGCGTGGAAACGGCTTTCTGTCTATGGTCAGTTTGTCAAATTTTGCCCAGAACGGGGAGTCATGCTAGTCGTCAAGGAATCGGGAGCTTGCTGTTACGGCTTCCTGATCTGAGAGGGCGTTGTAGTAGTTGATCAGACTTTTGAAGCGGTTATACCTGGACTGATGAAAGTTATTGAGTGTTGTAATGAGGTATAAAAAACTGATTTTTTGGTTTTCATACGCACCAAGAGCCAGTGTAAAGGCCAGTTCCGCATCTGGAAGGATCTCCTGATCGTTTATTTCAAAGGTTTTGAAGGCGACGATTGTTTTGGTCTGGGAGTTGAGAGATTCTGTTACAGCTAAGGACTTTTGCCAGCGAAGAAGCCATTTTTTTGCGGAAATGGTCTGCTTGAGAGATTCAATTTTTTTTTGTTGTTTGATAGAGAAAAAAATCGGAAAGTTAAAACTCACGCCCAGTGAGTAACAGTTTGTGTTGGAAAAACCATAACACCCGATGTCACCTTCAGCTCCCTGGAGCTGAAAGTCAGGAAGATAGTCCATCTCTGCCCTGGAAAGCTGTTGGATGCCCAGTTCGATAGATCCCTGAAGCTTTTTGACGTCAGGCCGTTTTTTGTCGAGGGAAAGGTCAAGGTCCTTGGTCGGTAAAAAATGGACAGGAGGTTTTTGGGGGACTTCGGGCAATCGTATCTGAATAACGGTTTTGAGTGGAATATTGAGAAGAGTATCAAGCTGACGTTTGTCGGACAAGAATTGAAGATTATAGGTGATACGTCTCAATATTGCCTGTTTGACAGCATTTTTGGCACTCAGATAATCGAGGAGGGGTGCCTTATTGGCCACAACCCTTATCCTGGTTATTTCCTGGACACGTTTGAGCCAGTCAATGAGCCGGCGATTTTCCCGAAGCCTTTCCTGATCCAGCAGAAGCGTGTAGCAGGCTTTTTCAGTCTGATTGATGAGGTTTCTGCGCTTTTCAATATAGTCTTCATGGAGAAGAGATGCTTGAGACTTCGATATGCTTTTGTCGATCCATGATTTTCCTGGAAAGAGCATGTTTTGGAAAATGGACCAGCCGGTTCCAGAACCATAAGGGGTGTTGGCCCCCTGGTTACCCTCGCCGTAAAGAAATTCGATGATGGGGTCAGACGGGGCTATGGCGGTTTCTTCTAAAAATGTTTTTGCCTTCCATGTGGATCGCAGGGACAAAATGGAAGTGTTTTGCGAGAGAGCAATCCTGACCGCGTCATCAACAGAGATTTCCTTGCTCTTCGGGGCGACCTGTTGGAGAGAGTTTTCGATTGGTGTTTGTGTTGAATTGGCAACAGAAATTTTTCCGGCCACAAGAAACAGAAAAACCAAGAAAAGCGGGAATGCGAACTTTTTGAACGTAAGATAGCGGCTTGGGAATGGATCCTTCCGGGGGGGATCCTCCAAAGAGGCTGATCCCCGGATGGAATGCCCTGTCTTTTCAGAATTTTCCGAGGATTTCATGCGCCATTTTAAAAGACCCAAGTCCGCATTGGTGAGATGTCCGACAGACAGGAGCGGTTTGAGTTGAACGGCTGGAACCCAAGCAGGGGGCCTTTTTGCGGGTGCATTCACTTTCATTGGATCCTGATTATGGATTCTTGCCAGTATCCTGGTGCTCTTTTTCCATATCTGCTGACACCCTTCTTTTAAACTCCAAGAGCATTCTTCCGGGTCCCCTGACTGTTTTCCTGTGTTCCCGAAACAGGAAATCCTGCATGGGCCAGAGATATTAGTACCATGCGACGAACCTTCCCCTCAATCAAGACCATGAGAGATTTTTTTGACTGAAGGGGGACTCCCGTCTCTTTTTAGTGATAAACGATCAGATATTGGCGGGAAGAAGGAGACGGGAAGCTTTCTTGATCAAGGCATAGGTTTCATCCCAGGAAATTTCGGGATAATGATTTTGTGACTCACCCTTGACAGACAGAACCTGACCATTGGATTCGCCAGGCCAAACAACGGAAGAATTCAGGAGTATTGCCCTGTTTTCCGGAGAGTCTTTTAAGATGGACTGAACCATCCGGAGATGGGATTCGGCAAGGGGGCTTCGAAGCAGAACAAGAGTCATGTTCAATCCTCAGAAAAAAAGGAACTGGGAATATCGGGTGATGTGTTCGGAGAGCTCATCTGGCGTCATGGGCAATGCTCCTGCCGGCGGATTCGTCCCTTCCTCCGGTTCATAGTAGATTTCAACCCCCATTTCGGGAAATCCAGTCCAGAATTTCATCAGGATTTCCCCATCTTCGAGGTCTTCCAGATTTTCCATGAAGAGGGGCAGGGCCTCCTTGAACAGGTAGATCCCCACAGGAATCTCCCCCCCAACGAGCCCCGCTGTGACACGGACCGCTTCAGCCGGTCTGGGGCTTTCCCTAGGATCGCTCTGGATAAAGACAAGTGTACTGTTTGAGGCTGGATTCCCGTTTGGTGTTTGGGTCATCGATATTCTTTCTGAAAGTCAGTTGAAGGAGACAAAGCGATCGCATCCTTCCATGATTTGTGTCAGCATTACAAGACCGCAAAAGGTTGTTTTCCCTGGATCATTGATACGCCGGGATTGAGCTCCATAGGCGCAGCTATAAACATGTACCGCGGAGCTTGGCAGATTTTGAACCCATTCCTCAGGAATAAATCGGGTGCCTTCGTCGAGAAGGTAGAGGTAGACCGTATCTCCGCATTTCTGGGCTGCCTGGATCAGGTTTTGTACGGCCGGCCCGTCTCCCTTGTCGGGGTGTGTGGACAGTAATATCCCGAATTTCATGGCTTGTCCAGGATGTGTTGAGGGGCTTTCACGCCGATGCCTTTTTGAGCCGAAGATCGAAAAGTCCGTCCGGCCGCTCCGAAATGGATAGGATCTCGTGGCCTTCTTCCTGCGCGGAGCGGGGAACATTCTTGATGGGCTCTCCTGGATCCAAGACAACCTTGAGGACTTGGCCCGGGGCCATCCCTTCAAGCTTAAGCTTGGTTTTTACAAAATTGAAGGGACATTTGACTCCCCTCAGGTCCAAATGGATATCTTCCTCGCTCATTTCTCGGGCTCCTTGTTAAAACATCAGATCCTGATAAAAGGACAAAAAATTCTGTTGAAAGATCCTACCACGCCGGGAACCCGAGGAAAAGTGTTTCTTCTGATCGAGGTCAGTCGGGCAATGGTGTTCTATTCCAGATTCAAAAAGTCCGATAGGCGCATCGGTGGATCGATAGGAAGCTTGATGCGGGATTTCATATTTTTCCAGACCACCGATGTGGCCTGCTCAAGGGAGCAGCCCCTTAGCATGATGATTCCCAATCCCTTCTCCCAGTCCAAAAAAAGCGGGTCGGGGATCCTGTGGGACTTTTGAAGCCCTGGCAGGGTGGCTTGGCTTAATCCCCATATGGGTAACACCGGAGTATTGCCCGCTTCGGTGGATGTATTCTCTGAAAGGAGTTTGGCGATGGGCATGAGGCCATGGGGGGCGTAACCCTGGCCTGACCAAAACTTGCTGAAATGGAACTTGGGGCTATGGAACTGTTGGGCGCTCATGACCGACTGGCGGGAGAATTCCCTCAAATAGGATGAAAACTGGTCCACGCCAAACTGATTGAGTTTCTGATGGCTGATGGAAACCCAGAAAAGAGGCAGAACCTGTCCTATGAACATGGGTGTTCTCATCATGACATCGACCCCTTCCATGTAGGCTTGTAGACGCATGGTGGGGATGTACCCGCTGGGTTCTTCAGAGTCAAATATGTCCCTGATCCATTTTCCGGATCGGTTTTCGTAAAAAAGGTGAGCTCCCTGTTTTTCTTTTCCGACCCCGATATAAGTGTTGATGCGGTGAATATGGAGAGAGAGAGAGAGTTCTTCCGGGAGGAGGTTGATTGCCTGGGTAATCAGTTCTTCTGTTTCAGCATCCTCAAACCATGTCCCGAGCGCAGAAAAAAGAGACTTGAGTTTGCTTGTGTCTATCGTCTTTTGCAGTTCAACGCATTCCTTCAGATCGGATGCAGGAGATAAGGACAGGTGGGTACCAAATGGTGTGTGGGTCAGGATAATGCCCAAAAACAAAAACTCCCCCATTGAGTTTGGCACCAAGATGAACCGGTCTGTTATGGAGGATTCAAGGTGTTCGGCTTTTTCTAGAAACTCGTTCAGGTGGCTTCGTTCACCAATTGTGACATGTTGGGAAAGGTGCTCCAGAAAATCGTCCAGAGATCTCTCATGGCCAACATATTTCCAGATTCCCTTGAGTGTTGGTGAATAGAGGACCAGTCGCTTGTTTTGATAGAATAATCCCTGATATGGTCCCATGGTTTTCTCGAGAATGTCGAAAATCTTCCTGGGGGGGAATGGTGGTCCAAAAAAAGCTCTTGGACTGCGATTTTCATAAAGAAGCATATTGAATATCCTGTCTGGAGGCGAAAAACTGGATCCCCGTGGTCAAATGGAAAAATCTTCCAAACTTAAAAAAAGGTACGTCATATTAGGTCTTATCGGTTCTCTTATTGTCCGGTTGATCTGGATAACGAACAAGAAGACCTTTATCGGTTTTCAGGACTATTGGTCCAAAACGGCAGATGGAAATGGTGTTCTTGTGACATTCTGGCATAATCAGGGTCTCTTGATGCCGCTGGCCTGGAAGGGTTTGCGAGGGCGCTCCAGAATCATCGTTTCCCGTTCAAAAGATGGCGATCTGATTGCGGGACTCCTTCGTATCTTTGGCATCTTGTGTGTCAGGGGATCATCAACCCGGGGAGGGAAAGAAGCCCTGTCGGATATACTGATCGCCGGGAGCGACCCGGGAATGACACTTGTTGTTACCCCGGATGGTCCCAAGGGTCCCGCCGGAATAGTCAAGGAAGGTGTTTCCTACCTTGCCCTGAAAACAGGTCGCCCTCTTTATTGCCTATCAGTATCCTACACACGGGTCCATATGTTCAAAAGCTGGGACGGATTCCTGTTGCCATGGCCCTTTGGTCGGTCCTTCTTTGTGTGTCGTGGACCTATCTTTTTGTCCGGTGGAGTCGATAAATTTGCCAGAAAGAGAGTTGGTGAACAAATACAATGGCATCTTGATCGTGTCAACGAATACTCCAGAGCTTTATCTCTTGGTCATGTTGATATCAGGACTGTTGAAAAAAGGCTGCAGGAGATTTGTCCTTTCGATGAATCGGTGGTTGTTTCGGGGGGGGCGGATCTTCCGGATTCTTGAGTTATTGCCCAGGCTTATTGGGGGAAGTGGTTGATGAAAAAGTGGTTGCACAATACTATAGTATAGGGCTCTATACTATATGACATCGCTTTTTAAATGGGGAAATATCTTTCTTCAAGATATTGTTTCCAAGGAGACCTTGCTTGACAGTTCTCCATTTCAGGGATAGGATCCATATCATACATGAGACATAGTATCATTACTGATTTTGGGAGAACGGGATTTTTTATCCATTCTGAGCCCGGGAAGTATCGTTGTCTTTTTTTATGTCTTTAGGAGAATCAATGTCGTTTCCGTTCCGCCTTAATGTATTTTTCCCAGTCCTTTTTTTGCTTTTGTTCGGGGTGGCTCCGGTGAATGCGGAGAGTGCCATGGATCTTTCTGGGGTTCCCACTCCCTTCCCGGGGCTTGAGGTTCCATGGGGATTCGGTTCATTGGCTGAGACATCGCCTGTTTCCGGGCAAGGTGGCATGAGCGACCATCCTAGTGGTTTGCCTTCCGCGACAACCACGACGAATATGCTTTCAAGCGGGATTGCTCATGCGGGTAACCGGATCTTTATTGAACCCCTTATTGTCAAGGATGGAGATATCGATAATCAGTTGACCCTTATGCCCGCTTTTGGCGGAATGCCGGGAAGAAGCAGTGCCTTTACGACTCCCGTGATGCTGGAAAAACGCATCACTCATCACTTCAGTCTGCGGGTTGATACCCATTATATTGATCTCTGGACGCCCAACCATCCTTATTCCGGGTTTCAGTATGCCGGGATCCAGGGGAAGTATCTGATGTATGAAAATGACCCTCATGAAATTTTTACGACGTTCATCATGAGGGGTATTGTTCCTGTCGGAGGAACGCCTGTCGGTCAGGGGAATCCATTTACACTCTACTCTTACCTTGTTTTTAACAAGGGACTCGGTGACGTTCCTGTTTCTTGGATTCGTCCTTTTGCGTTTCAGACCGATGTGGCGGGGATCGTTCCGTTCGGGGCTGGTCCGATGGCTTTGTCCGACTATATGGGAACCTATGATTTTCAGGACTCTATCCGTTTTGACGGGGCAATTGAATACAGCCTTCTCTATCTTCACGATATCATCGGTGTCAACGTTCCTTCTTTCCTTGCCCATTTGACGCCAGCTGTTGAATCGAGAACTCTGGTCAACCTTTCGGATAACGGGTACTACGGTCGGACGGAGGGGTACCTGTCTTACGAGATGAACTATCAGGCGGACTGGTATCAGGTCAGCCTTGCCTACCAAAGCCCGTATGGAGCGGATGCCTCTTTTCAGGGACAACGGTATGTTTTTTATACGACGTTTTTCTATGGCTGGCTTCTTCGAAAAATGGGTTACCATGCAACACCGTATTAGTATCCCTCCGTTGTTCCAGGAAACTTGAAATGTGTTTTCTCTTGACAACCAAAACTCCTCTAATTAACATTTGCGAATGAAAACTTCACAAATGTTAAGACTTCTGGATGCGACAGGATGTTCTCCTGAAGAGCTTGGAAAAATGATTGGTGTTTCAGGAATGACCTTGCGTCGCTGGCTGAGGAAGGATGCAATGGTTGTTCCTTCTGTCTATGTTGCGGCTATTCGAGATACCTGTTACAGGCTTATTGCTGAAAATCGGCTGGATCCGGGTTTGCCGGTGGTGAGAGAGATTCTTGCCGACGCTCCTTCCAATGAATATCAGGCGGCAGTCCAGAACCTTGGCCTCTCCAAGGGTTTTGAAGTCGGAGAGAAGGTCTCCCAGGACCGTATCCTTGGTTGTCTTTCCCAGATTGGCTCATCTGTCGAGAAGCAGAAGAAGGTCAAGAAGGATTCGAAAAAGGTTTCGTCATTCAAAGGTCTGGGAGAGGAATGGTCAGAGCGAATAACACTTTTGTGGAAGGTGGTTCGTTCAAAAAGTCTGTCCTCTCCGGATAAGCTGGTTGCCTATGGTGCTCTTTTTTACCTTTTGACACCGATCGATTTTATTCCTGACCATATCCCGTTTTTTGGGATGCTGGATGATTTTTGGGTGCTGGGTATCGCGTCTGCTTACTATGCCAAAAAGCTTGAACCGTGATAGGTAACGATTGAGCATGCATTCGTTTATATACTCCCCCCTTGTATTTTGTTTTAAATTGATACATAGTATCGAAATGATGAATTCTTGATGAAAATGAAACTTGTTTATGAAATGAAAGTGGTTCTATTTTGATTGGATCTTTTGAGGACTATCGTTTGAAGAACCATAGACTGTCATCCGGAAGAGGTTTTCCCTGTGGGAGATAGCATGCCGACTTTTTTAAAAACGCTTCGATCTGTTCTGATCTTTTTGCCTCTATTCATGATCCTTTTCTCTGGGGAGTCTTATGCGGCATCTGCCGAAACGGAAGTGGGGCAGAATCCCAGTCCCAAAATCGCAGAAGAGCAAAGCGCTCATTCTCCGGTGGCACGAAGGCTGACGGTCGCTCAGGCAGTGGATATCGCCCTGCGGAAAAACCCGGATATCTTGGCCTACAAGGCGTCCTGGAAATCGACCAAAAAACTCGAGGTAACAGCCCTGGCTCCTGCCGATCCACAGATCCAGTACCTGTTTGGAGCAGGAGAACAGGGGAATGGCCCCAACGGTCAGGGGCTTCCTTATCAGTCCGGGAATAACTGGGCGATCACCCAGAGTGTCCTGTTTCCCGGAAAGTCGGAGATCGGATACCAGATCAACAAGGACAATACGGAGACATCCTACCTGGCATACAGGGCCCAAAGAGTCTCTCTCCGGAACCAGACGGAAATGGCTTGCTACCAGTTGCTTCTGGCCCAGAAAGCTCTTTCCTTGAACCTTGAAATGCAAAATTGGCTGGCGAGGGTTCTGGACATCACAAGAACCAAGCTGTCTGTGGGATCGGCCCAGATCCTTGATGTGGTCAATGCGAAGGTCCAGCTGTCACAGGCCAAGCTGGACCAGCTTACAGCCGAGATGTCGGAGATGATTGCAAGACGCCAGCTGAATGCCCTTTTGGCTTACTCTCCAGACACTCCGATCGAGATCGATTCTCCGGAAGCACCTGTAGCGTTTTCCAGACCTCTTCCCGGACTTGAAGTCCAGGCACTGAAAAATCGTCCGGATCTCCTGTCCAGTGAGACCAACCTCGAGTTGAATCGCCATCAGCTGACCCTGACAAAGATGGGTTACCTTCCGGATTTCCAGTTTGAGGGGTCGATGGGTGGGGAGTCCTGTTATGGATTTTCCGGTCTGAACTGTTATTACGCTGGTCTTCAGGTCAATGTGCCAATCTTCGCCATGATGAAGCAAAAGCCACAGGTCGATTCGGCATCAGATCAGGTCAGGTCTGCAAATTTTCAATATCAGTGGCAGGTGATGCAAGTTCGGCTCAATGTGGATAACTCCTATTCACAGGTTGTTCTGGGATATCGGCAGTATGAAATCAGCGATCGTGAAATCATTCCACAGACACGACTGGCCTTTGATCTGGCTTTGACGGGTTATGAAAACCAGAAAAACGATTTTTTATACCTGATCAGCGCAATACAGGCCTACAAGCAGGCCCGTTATGCCGGGTATCAAAATCTGATCGGATATTACCAGGCCCTTTCAAATCTTGAAGCGGCGGTTGGAGAATCTCTCCCTGAACTGAACGGGGGAGTTGTCGGGGCGGAAGGTCGGGAAGAGGTGAAGTGATGAACTTTGGAGGTTTTTTGGCGTTGGGGTTTTTGATGATGTCACTGTTTGTCCCGGGTGGATGGATCCATCCCCATCCTGTTTTTGCATCACCACCGGACTCCATTCCCCTGACATTGACCCCCGAGCAGATCAAGGCGGGTTGGGTCAAGACGGAAGTTGCCGTTCCCCGAAGAATTTCCCGAACGATCCGGAGAACCGGAACGATCAACTTTGACGAAGGAAAGGTTTCCGTCATTTCTGCCAGAGTGGCTGCGAGAGAAGTAAAAATCTTGGCCTTTGAGGGGCAACGGGTTTCAAAAAACGATGATTTGGCTAAAGTCTATAGTCCTGACTTTGTAACGGCTGAGGTGGAGTACCTGAATGCTTTCAGGGTGGCGAAGACATCCCAGGACGCGTCGGAAGCCAAGTCCTATATCCAGGCGGTGGCAAAGAAGCTTTTGCTGATGGGGGCTTCCGAAAAGGACCTGACAAGACTTTCCAAAACGGGAAAGATTGATCCTTACCTGACGATTCATTCTCCCAGGGCAGGAACAATCCTCAACTCCCAGCTGAGAGAAGGTCTCTTCATGAATCCGGGGGATCAGCTTCTGACCATTGCGGACCTGTCCAAGCTTTGGGTCTATATGGATATTTTTGAAGGGGATCTGCCTCTTGTCCGCCAGGGGCAAAAAATCAATGTGCATACAGTGGCCTATCCCGAAATGAGCTTTGCAGGGAAGATCATTTATCTGGGCGGGATGGTCGATCCGGCAACAAGAACATTTCATGTCAGGGGGGAAATTTCAAATCCCGATAATTTGCTGAAGCCGGGGATGTTTGCCTCGGTTATCATCAGTCTTGACCGGCCAACGGGAGAAATTGCGCTTCCTGATGCGTCCTTTATCAGGGACGATCAGGGATACCATGTATTTGTTGAAACGGCACCTGGAACGTTTGTGACTCGGGAGGTCTCTGCCGGTGATGAGTCGGACGGGGAAATGACGGTTTTTTCAGGAGTCTCTTCCGGGGAAGCGGTTGCGACATCTGGTGCGATCCTTCTTGAAAATATTCGTCAGGACCTACAGAACCGCGGGGTGCTGCCCCAACCACGAAAGCGACAGGTCCGTTAATGAGAACACTTCTGAAACTGGCTCTCAGGGAGAGGGTTTTTGTTTATCTGTTGAGCGTTGTGGTTGTTGTTCTGGGTGTCGTTTCCTATCAGAACCTCCAAATCGAGCCATATCCGGATGTTTCTCCCCTTATGGTAAGGGTTTTGACCCAGTGGCCCGGTCGTGGTGCGGAAGAAGTGGAAAGACAGATCACCCTGCCCATTGAGATTGCGATTAACGGCACTCCTGGCATGAAGGCACAGCGATCCATCTCCATGTACGGGCTTTCCGTCGTGATGGCCATCTTTTCGGATGGAGTGAATGATTTTGAGGCCAGGCACCGCATTTATAACCGGACGGCTCAGGCCAATCTTCCTGCCGGTATCGTTCCGGTGCTGGATATCAATACACCCGCAACCGGTGAGATCTATCGATACACCCTTTCGGGAGCGCCACTCGATGAGCTGAAAACTCTGGATGACTGGGTTCTTGAACGGCGTTTCAAGGAAATCCCCGGAGTGGCTGACGAATCGGGAATGGGCGGATGGATCAGACAGTATCAGATCCTGGTGGATATGAGCCGACTCAGAGATTACAACCTGACTCTCTCCCAGGTGATGAATGCTGTGTCTGCAGCGAACAACAATGTTGGGGCGTATGTCCTGAACTTTGGTGAAACGGCCCAGGTGGTCAGGGGTATCGGACTTTTGCGCAATCGTGATGATATTGGCAAGATCATGGTTGCGGAGGTCAAGGGAACGCCCGTTTTGATCAGGGATATTGCAACCGTTCAGATCGGCCCCCAGCCCAGGCTTGGCAGGGTGGGAAGAAATTTGAACAACGATACGGTCGAAGGGGTTGTCCTTTTATTGCGCGGTGCAAATACCCGTCATGTTCTGGAGCGAGTTCACAAAAAGGTGGCGGAAATCCGGGCCCATGACCTGCCAAAAGGGGTCAGGATCAATACCTTCTACGACAGAACGGAATTGATGGGATGGACTCTTCATACCGTTCTGGAGAATCTGTCTCTGGGTATTACTCTGGTTCTTTTGACATTGTACGTTTTTTTGGGAAATTTGAGGTCTGCCCTGATTGTCGCCATTACGATTCCGGTTGCCCTTCTTGCAGCGTTCTCCCTCATGAAGCTCAAAGGCATATCTGCCAATCTCCTGTCATTGGGAGCGATCGATTTCGGTATTTTGGTGGATGCTTCGGTCATCGTTGTGGAAAATATTTACCGGCATCTGATGGAACGTCCATCTGGTGATAAAACGGACACCCGGTCGATTGTTTTTTCAGCAGTGACGGAAGTGCAGGGAGCGACGGTCTTTTCCACGATGATTGTATTTGCGGCCTATGTTCCCCTTTTGTTTATGAAGGGGGTTGAAGGAAAGATCTTTACCCCCATGGCCTATACCATGGGGGGAGGTCTTCTGGCGGCAGTGATCTTGTCGATGACCCTGTCTCCCGCAATTTCATCGTCAGCTCTTTCCAATGTTGCTCCCCATGAAGATACATTGCTGATGCGTCTTGTAAAGAGATCCTACCGGTTTCTCCTATCATGGGTTCTGGCGCACAAGGCTGTAACACTGTCTCTGGCCGGAGGCTTCTTGATCTTGACGTTATTGATCATTCTTCCGAGGCTTGGAACGGAGTTTCTTCCTAAACTAGAGGAAAACAACCTTTATATCCGGGCAACCTATCCCGTATCGGTCAGTCTTCCCTACGGGGCAAAAATGACGGATGGCATCAGGAGAATGATTCTGGAGACTCCGGAGATCAAGGTTGTGACTTCTGAGGAAGGACGTCCGGATGATGCTTATGATGTCGGAGGGTTCTGGAACGCAGAGTTTGCCGTGTTTTTCAAACCCGAGAAACAATGGCGTCCCGGCGTGACCAAAGCGATGATCCAGAAGGAAATCCTGACAAAGCTTCACGGAATTCCGGGAGTGACGTTTAATGTGTCCCAGTATATTGAAGACAATGTGGAAGAGGCTGTCTCAGGGGTCAAGGGGCAGAACAGCCTGAAAATTTTTGGTCCGGATCCGAAGGAGCTTGAGCGACTTGCCCAGAAGACCGTTTCTCTCCTGGCTTCCGTCAAGGGAATGACCGATCTGGGGATTTTCAGGATTCGAGGGGGTCAGGAGCTTCTCATTCGTGTCGATCCCTCCGCCTGTGCCCGTTATGGAGTTCATGCCCAGGATGTGGAGAATGTCATCCAGACCGCTGTGGGTGGAGTCGCTGTGACCCAGATCCTGAAAGAAGAGGAGCGTTTTGACGTGACAATCCGGCTTGCCGGAAAATACCGAAAGGATATCAAGGCCATCCGATCCATTTTGGTGGATACTCCGGACGGGTCACATATTCCTCTCTCCCAGCTGTCGACGATTGAGGTCAAGAACGGAAACTCCTATATCTTCCGGGAGCAGAATTCCCGCTATATCCCTGTGAAGTTTTCGGTGAGACATCGGGATATCGGTAGCGCGGTCGATGAAGCCAAGAGCCTCATTTCAAAAAATGTTCCAATGCCAACCGGTTACAGGATCCAGTGGTACGGGGAATACAGGGAGATGAAGGAAGCCCAGTCGCGTCTTCTTGTTCTGGCTCCCATTGCTGTTGCGATCATGTTTTTGCTCTTGTATTGGTCCTATCAATCTGTCGGGTATGCTCTTGTACAGCTTCTCTCTGTGCCATTTGCCCTTACCGGAGGGGTCTGGGCCCTGTACCTGACGGGACATCATCTCTCCATTTCTGCTGCAATCGGATTCCTGTCGCTTTTTGGCATTGCGATCCAGGATGGCATGATCCTGATCAATTTTGTAACAAGACTGAGGCAGGAAGGAATGGGAATGGCCGAAGCCATTACAAGGGGCGGGGAGCTTAGAGTCCGGCCCGTCCTGATGACAGCGCTTCTTGCGGGTCTTGGACTTCTTCCGGCAGCCCTTTCAACCGGAATCGGCAATCAGGCTCAAAAACCTCTTGCGATCGTTATTGTGGGAGGAGTCGTGACAGCCATTCTCTTTACCCTTCTTGTACTGCCTGTGGTGTATTCCCTGACAGGGAAGCTGCCACAGGCTCCGAAGGGCTTTACCGGCGATGAGATCTCCTGAGTCTTGCCCGGCTACTGTGTGGATTCCAGGAGAAAGCCTGTCATGGAAATGCAATGGTAGGAGATATCCCTGTTGGGGACGGAGATCTTTCTTTCCGGGGAGCATTCCAGTGAACGGCTTGCCCATCCGGCAAAAGCCAAAAGCGGAAGAAAATGCTCTTCAGTGGGGTGGTTCCTGCTTCCGTATGGAGCGGCGGTCCTGTAATGGATCAAGTCATCCCAGTTTCCGGCCTGAACGGTCTTGACAGTCCAGTCATCAAATTCTTCAGCCCACCGGGCGTTTCCTCCGGTGGTGACCCTTGCCTCAAAAAGATTGTGGGTGATTCCTCCGCTCGCCAGAAAAAAGAGATCGTTCCCAGCGATATCATGAAGGTCCCGTCCAAACTGAAACATCTCCCCTGTTCCCATCTCTCGTGAAAGGGAGATGGGAACAACCGGGATTTGAGAGTCCGGGCTCATTGTCATGAGGGGAATCCAGACTCCATGGTCTAACCCCCTATTGTTCTCCATTTTGGATATCCATCCGGATTTGGACAGATTTTCGTTCAAGTTCATGGCAACCGAAGGGGATCCGGGTGCTGGGTAGCGCATTTGATAGAGCTCTTCCGGGAAACCTCCAAAGTCGTGAATGGTTTTTGGGTGGGGATTGCCTGAAATGGTGAGTTCTTTTTCCATCCAATGGGCGGAGATGACGGCAATGGCCCTGTAGTTCTTTTCGGGTTTCAGGTAAGTTTGCCAGGAATGCAAGGCCCTGTCGGTTCCGAGAATGATATCCGGCGCTCCATGGCTAACAAATCCAGCATTTTTTTGCAACGAAGACCCCCACTTTGACAATGATGACGGAAAGATTGTTGAAGGATTGTCCCTTGCTGTGTATAGTCGATATGATGGAATGGGTTCATGCCGCTTGGCAAGTTCTTTGCCGCGGACTGTGGCGTCTTTTTTGATGTTCAAAGGGAGAGTCATTCAATGGACGAGTTTTCCTCTGGCAGTTCAGGTCAGGATTCTCCACCACAGCCAAGTAGTGGTCGGGACTTTTCTCGCATAGAAAGGCTTTTGCTGGATCAGCGGGATCAAATCCTGAAAGAGGCGGGAAGGGTTGTTGGTATCGGTGTCGCCAATGTTGCCGGTTTGACTCCTGATCCCACAGATATGGCTACAAGAGAAGAGCATGAGGCGTTTTCTCTCCGTCTGAAGGAGAGGGAGAAGAACCTTCTCCGGAAGATTGATCTCGCTATCGAAAGGATCAAGGAAGGTGATTTTGGCATATGCGAAGAGTGTGGCGAACCAATTGAAGAAAAACGTCTGATGGCCAGACCAGTCACAACACTTTGTATTGATTGCAAAACACTTCAGGAGATTCAGGAAAACGCAAAACGTCCTTCCTGAGCCAATGAACAAAATCGTGTGGGTAACGGGGACGTCAAACGGTTTGGGGAAAGCCCTTGCATCAGAACTTCTTCAGTGCGGGTTTGATGTGCTGGGTTTTGTCCGTTCTTCTGCTCCGGCCACTGATTTGCCCGCTAACGGGTTTCGCTATGAGCAAATTGTTCTGGATCTTTCGGATCTTTCCGCTTGCCGGAAATTCCTCCGGGAAGATCCTTGGGCAGATATGATTCCATGGCTTGTCATCCACAATGCTTCGATACTCCCTTCGAGAAATCCTTTATGGGAAGAGCCTTGGGAAGATATTGAAAGGGCTTTTGCTGTCAATGTCGAAGCTCCCCTCCTGTTTTCAAGCCATCTGATGGCCCGGCAGATCGTATCAAACCCTGGTGGTGGCCATCTTTTTCTTTCCTCCGGAGTCGGCCGAAGGGTTCGTTCCGGTTGGGGGAGCTACGGCATTTCCAAGCTTTGTATCGAAGCGCTTTCCCAAACGCTGGCTTCGGATCTGCCAGAGCCTTTTTTTGCTGCAACCCTGAATCCCGGTAAAATGAGAACAAAGATGAGGCAATTCGCCTATCCTCTCGAGGATCCCGGCAGCTTGCCTTCCCCTTCGCGGATTGCTTTTGATATCGCCCGATTTGTAAGGTATCTGTCTTGGACCGGTGGACGGGAGTTCAATGGCTCGGTCCTTGAGATGGAGGATATCGTGAAATGGACACCATCGGGGAGAGGTCATGATGGACTGGTGTGATTTGGATAAAGGGAAGCGCCTTGTCAGCGTTTTTGGCATGTTTCTTTTGGGGGGATCCCTGTTTTTTCCCGGATGCATGATGGCTCAACCGGAAAAGAATAATGCTCTTGTGGTCCAGAATAACGCTCGATTCCTTCATGCATACAAGGATGCCAGGGTGGATTTATCCCAAAATCAATTTTCAAAAGCGGAAGCGATTGACCAGGCATGGAAAAAATATCCCTATCTGACTGCAACCAATCAGCATTTGCTGCTGGGGCTTGATCACCAGATTGGGAGGGACGAGGCCATCTACCGGATGGGGGAGGCTCGGCAGCTTGAACGGGTGGGGCATCTGAATGAAGCTTTGTCCAAGGTTTCCCAGGCGGCCCGTCTGGATCCGTCGTGGGTCATTCCCAAGAGAGCCCGCAGGCATCTCCTTATTTTGATCGAGGTTCAGAACCAGATGGGAAGGCAATGGGAGTCATTGTCTGCCCGACTGCTCCTTTTGAGGAAAGAGGGACCGGCCAATCCCGAGCTTGACCGGACATTGTCCTGGGCGTACCGGCACCTGGCTCAAACCAGACTCTCTTCAAACCATCTGCCTGGCGCCTATCGGTCCGTCAAAAGAGCCCTTCTGCTTGATCCGTCAGATAACGATGCAATCGAACTCAAAAAACGCATTCTGGAACAGGTCAATACGCATATTGCACACGGAGAAGCCTATTTCAGGAACAATCAGATTCGAAAAGCTGTCCAATCATTTCGCGAGGCATTGCTGATACGACCCTCTGACCCAAGAGCCCAAAAAGATCTGGATATGGCGCTTGAGGCCCAGGCACTCGGCAATAATTCCCGCCATCCATCGAGTTCTCCCCAGTCACCCGCACCAAGACTGTGACCGTTGAACATCATGAACATTAACCCTATCGGAAAGGATCTTTGAAATGGCTTTGGAACAGGATTTTATCAAGTCGCATGGATTGGGAAATGATTATATTGTCATGACGGCTCCACCTCCCGGTCTTTCGTGGTCTCCTGAAATCATTCGACTGATCTGTGACCGGAATTATGGTGTGGGTTCTGATGGAATATTGCTTTTAACCAGGGATCATGAGCCTTTTGGCCTCCGTATTTTTAACCCGGATGGCAGCGAAGCGGAGAAAAGCGGAAATGGGCTAAGGATCTTTGCGAAGTTCCTGTATGAATACGGTTATGCAAAAAAAGAATCTTTCGAGATCGAAACCTTGGGAGGAATGGTTTCTGCCAAGGTGACATTGGGAGAGGATCGACTGGTGAAAAGAGTTCTTGTGGATATGGGAAACTATACGCTGGATCCGGATAAGGTTGGTGTCAAAGGTGCATTGTCTCCTCATATTGAAGGAGAAATTGATCTTGCACCGAACTTGAGGCTCAAGGGGACGGCTGTTTCGGTCGGGAATCCTCATTTTGTCTTTTTTGTGGACAAGATCGATGAAGACTGGATCAAAAAATGGGGGTCGGCGATTGAAAATAATGCTCTTTTTCCTCGTCGAATCAATACACAGATGGTTAAAGTGACAGGCGAGGATCGGATTGAAATCCGTATTTGGGAAAGGGGAGCCGGTTATACTCTGGCTTCCGGGTCTTCTTCTTGCGCTGCTGCAGCTGTTTCGGTTCACCTTGGCAAAGTCAAAAGCCCTGTTCGTGTATCAATGCCAGGGGGGGAATTGACGATTGATGTTTCGAAAACCGGAGAAATCCGGATGGAAGGCCCCGTTGCTTCCGTCATGAGCGGCCGATTTACTTCCGAGTTTTTATCAGAACTGAAACATATTGCGGGTTAATAAGCGTTAATGTTTTTGTCCGGCAGGAATTTCCTTATGCTGGGTTGCAAAGCCGACAAAATCCTGATGGGCCAAGTGCCAAAGATTGGTTCCCATGATCAAAAGAAAAATGACTGCGATCGGAAGGAGCATCCAGAATAGGGACCGGTCTTTTTTGGTTGTCTGGTTTGGGTCTCTCGGGTCGAAATCAATCATGACTTTCCTCTTTTTGTATTGGAGGTTGCGGTTCCGCCGACTTATCCAAATGGATTCTTCGCTCGGATGTCCATTCTTGTCTGGGGGCTTTCCTGAAAGGCGGCCCTCAGAAGCTTGAGTGGTGATGCTCCATCTTCCGGAGCATGACAAGATGTGAATTTTGCCAGTAGACTGCTATTCCCGGCCACTTCTGCCAAAAGTGCCGTTTTCATTCTGGCGAGTGCTTTTTCTGTTCCCAGTCTTGATGTGTCCGGAAGGAAAACCAGAAATTCCATGGGAGACATTCTTCCCAAAAGGTCGGAGTACCTGGTAAATAGCTCCAGGTGTTCAACCAATGGGAAGACTCCTCTCGCTTCTGTAAGAGTGATGCCTATGACGCCCACTCCCTGATGTCTCAGTGAGGCCATTTCAATCAGGTCGGCAAGTCCGTCGATCAATCCTCTTCTGGACAGAAGGGCTGAGTCAGGATCACGATTCAGCGGGCTGATCAACCGGAGCTCTTCCCTGTTCCTGAAAATTTTTCTTGTCAGGTCATTGGCTTTTTGCTGGATATGTTGGGTATTGCTTGTTTCTTTCTGTTCTTGAGAGGTCAATTTTTGGAGCATCCAACCCAGATGAGATGTTTCCCGGAAAAGGGGAATAATCATATGAATGCTTTCCGGGTCGGCTTCCTTGATAAAGAATGACCGGGAGACAGGAATGGATATGGACTGGATGACCTGTTCAGGGATAATGGCTGAGATGGCTGTGGTAATCGGCATCTGATGATCGGCCGAAGTTCTTGTCGAGACTTGGATCAGCGAAGAGTTCTTCTGCCATTTTGAGGTGGTCCACAGGAATATTTTTGGCGGTTCTGGCAGATTGGATTCTTCCCAGAATGGATCGGCAAGCGTTTCCAGAATCTTCTCATGATCAAGCGAGTCAAGAAGAATGGATGCCATTTCCTCGGATAGTTCTGTAAAGATTCGGGATAAGGAGTTGTCGAGAGATGCTGAATGGTTTGCTACTCTAAAAAAAAGGACCGCTTCCTCATCGGAGTCAGTGATGGCGGCACGAAAAAGTTCCAAAGACGCTTCGCCGAAAGGAACGGATGTCTGCCAGAGCCCACCGGAAGCCGGAGTATTTCCCCGAATCCAGGTGTTGATCTGGCTGGCATTCGCCGGGAGTATTTTGGTCAGAAATGTTTTTTCAATGTCCGCTTGTGGGATCGTTCCGACGGAAATGATTTTTTTGTCCAGGAAAGAAAGAAACAAACTGTCGGCAGCCCGTAAGAATCCCTTTTTGGAAAGAAGGGCAAACCCGATCATTTCTTTTTCACAAATCTGGTTGACCTTTTGCAGGACGCTTGTCATGGGGCGGATAGAAGAATGGCCCAGTAGAATCGACATGTCCCCCCCCTTTGGTCAGTCTAATTGGCGCATATCCAGTCCGATTGACCTATTGTAACATATTGCTGGAGAGTCTTTTGAGCATGGAGCCTCAACGGAGGAAAAAAATTGATAAATGAGAATCCGTATGACAGGCAACGGTTTTTCTTTCAACAGGCCTATGATTCGGGAAAGACCGGATGGCCGAAGGTTGGGGCCTCAAAAGTGGTGGGTATTGCGGGTGAAATGGGGCTTTTAAAAACGGGAATGAGGTTTCTTGAGATAGGCTGTGGTCAGGGTCGAAACCTTCTTCCTCCGCTTTCTTCAGGCTGCCACACCGTTGGCCTTGATTCTGTAATGGCTCCCCTGATCGGAGTCAGGCGTGATCCCGCTTTTTCGGGAGTATCGCTGGTCAATGGAGAGCTCTTTAGTCTTCCATTTCGTCGTGGGAGCTTTGATGTTGTTCTGGATTTCGGAGTTCTGCACCACATGCGGCTTGAGCAACGGAAAAAATATCCCGAATGGATTGGTGAGATCCTCAAGCCATCAGGAGTTTTTCTTTTGGGAGCTTTTTCCGAGCTTTTCCAACACTATCCGGGAGAAAAGAGAAAGCGGAACTGGATTTTCCATCGGGATCATTATGATGTGTTTTTTGATCAGGATGACTTTTCTAGGGTTATGGGGCCAAACTGGAAACTGTTACATCAGTCGGAAGAAACAGCTGGTGGTGATCTTTATCATTATAGACTCGGTGTGTTTACTCGTTCGGAGAGTCAGTCCTATCAGGAATTTTGAACAAACGGTGAACGCATTCCTCTTTCCGGTCCCAGGACAAGAGGGGGTTAGCGAACGACCTGTTTTTCTGCTATCGTTTCCATATTATCATAGTATAGGATGAATATGATGCAGATCGAAATGCGGTCTCTTCGGCGTTTCAAATGCCAAAATCTCCACAGGGGGCTCAGGGCCGGAAAGGTCTTGAAATACATGCCTGCGGAGGGACCGACAAAACGGGAAACCCTCCGGAAGCCGCGAAGAGCTTGGAGGCGGGAGAGTTCATGCTCTTCTTCAGGATATGCTATTATAAGCAGTCTTGATGTTGATCATCCATCAATCCGTTAATCAAAAGAGGTGACCATTGGAATACAGGCCAATTGCCTATCATTTTCAGTCCGGAGAAACTGTTTTGGTAAAGGTCACCAATCAGTTGGGGATCGTTGAAAGCCGGACGAGGGGATACTGGAAGGCAAACGAATACGATGTCATTATTCCTCCAGGAAACGGGCGGATGCGTGTCCGTGAGGAAAATCTCGAAAAGGTTCCGAGAGAAAACTGGATCACTCATCTGGAAAGTTTGGCAGGTATCGTCGAAATTCCCGTTTATGGACGTCCACCAGCTCATACATTGCCACCCAAAAAATCCTGAAAACTGTTTTTTGCGGTAAAACTCCTCAGGATGTTCAAGAGACATCCTGAGGGGATTGGTTAGTATCTTGGCAATGACGGGTCCACGTGGATGGCGTACGCATCAATTCCGCCCTTCAGATTCTGAACCTTTTCGTAACCTGCCTTTTTCATCGCCATACAGGCCTGGAGACTTCTGGCTCCATGGTGGCAGTAAACCACCACAGTGGCTTCCTTATGAATATCCCCCAGGACCCTGTTCAGCTGTCCAAGTGGAATATGCTTTGCTCCGGGGATCTTGACCCTCGAGTGTTCCCAATCTTCCCTTACATCAAGAAGGATCAGCTCTTCTCCTGCATCGATCCTCTTTTTCAGCTCCTTTGGGTCAAGCTGTAAATCGTTTCCTCCTCCAAACAATCCAAACATCCCACTCTCCTCCCTCTTTTCAATATTTATGAGTATTCATGGTCCCAATTTTTCCTGGTGAGGATCTTTATGATTGCGCGGGGTTAACAATCAAGTGCCTTGCTCCATTGTAGCGGTGAAACGGGCTCTGGACAACCGTCAGTCTTTGTTTTACTGCTGAATGGGGGATGCGCGGTCAAGATCAGAAAGATATTGTTCCGGAGAGTTTTTGCCGAAGAGAGTGTGGAGATTTTTTCCAAAAACATTGCTCATCTTCATTTAAAAAGGAGCTTCAAATGGTTTCCTTAAGGAAAGGTTTTTTCATTATTGGATCTTTTTTGGTCATCTCTCTTTCAATGCTTTTCGGGTTCCCTGCGCTTGTTCATGCATCTCCGGGTTCTTCCAATGCCTTCGGAGTGGGAATAGAGGTTGAGGGAGCTGATCCCGTCAATGTTCCGGGATCGAATGGGGACATGTATTATGGCGGTGGGGTTGATCTCCAGTATTGGTTCACGAAAGATGTCGGTGTTCGTGCCGGAATCGATTATCTGAATCAGTCAAAGACCAGTTCTATTCTCCCGAACAATATCTTCCCTTTTTACAGTGGTCTTTTGGTCAATCTTTTTGCAACTTCCTACATGTCCCTTGATCTGGAAGGGGATTTTGGTCAGGCTCTTCTTTCCGGAGTTGCGAATACTTACTTTGATGTGGGAATGATGCTGAATGCCCCGTTATCATCTGCAAGACAGTTTTTTCTCGATGTTCGGTACAGGGAGGTTGGCGTCGGAACGATGGCACAGCCTTGGGAGTTTATCACCGCCGGTGTCGGGGTGAATTTCTTTTAGATGGGGATATTAGAGGGTTAAAAGGTCCCCACCGGATCCGGTGGGGACCTTTTTCTTAAAGCAAAGCCTGTGAAACTTTTTTCAGCACATCCTGGTCAATCTTGATACTTGCGCTATTTTCAAGTTGTGTCTGAAAGGATTGGACCGTCTCCTCCTCAAGCTTCAGCATGTTTTTTTGCTGGTCGATCATCGATGCTGTCGGTGGAGCAGGTGAACCCGGTTGTGGAAAAGGGGATCCGGCCGTTGCCCTGACAATGACTTGGGCCCTTTGAACCAGAAGGTCTTTCCGGATCGATTCCTCAAATTGTTTTGCCGTTTGATGGGTTCCGGTCAGGAAGCGGGTATAAATTTGTTTTGAGAATCGCGGTGGAGTTCCATCCATGAAAAAAGGAATCTGTGAAATTTCACGGATGATGGTTTCATCGGAGACTACCAATCCGAGTTTTTTTCCCTCGTCGGCCCATAACTGTCTATAGATCATGTTTCTCAGGACAAGTCCAGGAAAGTTCAGCTGTTTGAGAATCTTTGAGCCCATGGGACCATTCAGCATCTGTTGGTAATTGTTCTTCATGATTGAAAAGTCCCTGGCAAATTCTGTACTTTTTATGGGTGTTCCATTGATTCTGGCGACGATATCACCTTGAGAGGAGCGGGAATTCGCAAATCCCCACCAGCCCATCGATATGGTAAATATCAATGCGATGAAGAGGATCAGTCCTCCCAGAACCTTTGGCTTTTCAATGGCAAATTTTCTGATCATTTCGAGCATGGTTCTGCCTGTTTTCCCTGAGTTAGATATGCATTTTCGAATGTAGCCCCTTTTCGGGGCCCCGATAGTATTGGAACAATCCCCGCATTCTACCCGAGCATGTGTCTGTGAGGCAATCTATGACCGATTCTCCTGGAGGGCCCTCAATCGTCTGAGAGTTGTTTCCAGACGATTGGCAAAGCGTTCCTTGTCTCCATTTGTCATGGCAGGAGGGCCTCCTGTTGCCAAGCCTGCACTCCTGAGCTCGCTCATGAAAGTCCTTGTGGATAGATATTCCCCAATATTGTCTAAGGTGAACTCATCTCCCCTGGGTGACAGGACTGATCCGCCTTTGGCGATGACCAGATCCGCAAGAATGATATCGCCGCTGATGACCAGATCTCCCGATTCGACTTTTTCAACAATGGCCTTGTCTGCCATATCTGACCCTTTGGGAACGGTCAATGTGCTGATCATCGATGAGCGTGGTGTTGCGAGGGGTGAGTTGGCGACAAGTATCAGAGGGATCTTTGTCCTGTCGGCCGAACGGTAAAGAATGTCCTTGATTGCACGGGGGCAAGCATCTGCATCAACCCATATGTTCAAGGTCGTCCTTATCTCTGGAAGTGCTGAATGTGTGGCTTATCAAGAAAGGGCATGAATGAAGATTATCCAGTCTTCAGAAAAAGTGCAAATGATGAATAAATAATTTTTTATTCGTTTAAAAATGAAATTATAGATATTACACTGTTTTTGATTCTTGCAATTCCCCAATCCATTGACTAAAATCACGGCAATAAGTTTTTTTCCTCCGGTTTCCAATACCGGTTTGTCGATGGTATTTTGAAGCCCGCCTCATGCGGAAGTAGGTAGCCCCCTCGCCGATGCAACTCCCTGATTCCAAGTCTTTTATCCTCTTGCGAGAGCGTCTTCCCGAACAGATGAAGCGTCCCCTTCCGACCCCCAAGGTTCTTTCTGTCGGAAAAGTCCTGTCGGAGCTCTCCCTGGCCACCGTTTGTGAAGAAGCCTCTTGCCCAAACAGGGCGGAGTGCTACGGACAGGGACATGTTTCTTTCATGATCCTGGGGGATGTTTGTACCAGGGGTTGCTCGTACTGCGGTGTTTCCAAAGGCAAGCCTGTTTCGATGGAGAAGCTGTCCGACGAGCCGGAACGTCTTGCGTCTGCCGTCAGGAGGCTCGGGCTTGACCATGTGGTTGTGACATCCGTTGCGAGAGATGACCTTCCGGACGGAGGGGCCGGCCACTTCAGACGGGTGATGAAAACGATCAGGGACTCCTGTCCGGGAGTCACTGTGGAGCTTCTTGTTCCCGAGTTCCTGTCAACAGACGGGGGATGGCCGATGGAAGCGTATTTTCTTCTTGATGACCGACCCGATGTTTTCAACCACAATATTGAGACAGTCAGAAGATTGACGCGCTCTTTCCGTCCTCAAGGAGATTACGACCGCTCTCTTTCCTTCCTTTCTCTGGCAAGATCAAAAGGTCTGCTTACAAAATCCGGTTTTATGGTGGGTTGCGGAGAAACCGAAAGGGAAATCCGGGAAGTCATCAGGGACCTCTCCCTTTCCGGTGTCGAAATTCTCACGATTGGTCAATACATTCCTCCAACAGGCCATTCAAAGCCTGTCCAGGGTTTCCTTCCTGAGGAAAGCTTTCAAAATTTTAAAAAATGGGCTATTGACATGGGAATCAGGGAGGTTCTTTCTGGCGCCCTCGTTCGAAGTTCGTACCTTGCCAATCGCCTCCAAAAAGGAGAATTGAAATGAGTAGCCCCGTTATTCTTCCCCTTGATGGCCTCCACAAGGAAATGGGTGGACATATGACGGATTTCCACGGGTTCCTCTTGCCTGTCCGTTTTTCTTCCATAACGGCAGAATGTCAGGCAGTCAGGACCGCCGCAGGGTTATTCGATATCAGCCACATGGGCCGATTTGTGCTCAGTGGGGAAGGTGCTGCCGATGCGATGAACCGCCTGATGACATCAAATCTTCTGGGCGTTTCACCGGGAAAGGCCCTGTACGGGATCCTTTCCAATGAGGCCGGAGGAGCGATCGACGATATTATGGCCTACCGCTTTTCCGAGAGTCGAGTTGATCTGGTCGTCAATGCCTCAAACCGGGAGGACGACAGAAAATGGATTGGAGATCATTTGCCTCAGGGGGTCACACTTGAAGACCCTTCTCCTTCACATGTGGGGTTTGCCCTTCAGGGACCGGCGTCCAGGGAGATTCTGAATCTGGTGGAACCCCGCGCTGTCGAGCTTCCCAGACGTGGTGCCATTCTAATGACTGTACCCGGTGGTGAGATTCTGGTCAGTCGGACCGGATACACGGGTGAAGATGGATGGGAGTTTTTCGGACCGGCGGAGGAGGTATCCCGTATCTACAGAAAGTGTCTCTCCGTTGGGGATGCCTTCGGCCTCAAGCCTTGTGGACTCGGGGCCAGGGATCTTCTGCGGCTTGAGATGGGATATCCTCTTTACGGTCAGGAGCTTACGGCAGAAACAACCCCTTTTGATGCAGGTCTTGGATTCGCGGTATCGTTGAAAAAGGGAGACTTTATTGGTCGAAAAATCCTTCTTGATGAGAAGGGTAACCCCATTCATCATGACAATCATCGACTTCTGGTCGGATTTTCTGTCCAGGGGAGAGGTATTCCCCGAACCGATTGCATTGTGTCTTCGGCAACGACAGGAAAAGTGACCGGGACTGTGACATCAGGCGGATATTCTCCCGCTGCGGGGGGAGGGTTTGGTCTGGCTTACCTGGACAGGTCCTTTGCCGAAGAGTTTTCTGTCGGGGCTCCTGCCTATGTTCGGATACATGACCAGTCCTTGCCTATCGTATTTCGCACACGTCCTTTCATTCAGGGAGGATTGAACTGAATTCCCTTTGATGTCGGGATTCCGTTGAATATTGAATATGTTTCAAATCTAAGGAGGACCTTGTGGAAAAACGTTATACCCAAACGCACGAATGGATTGCCTTGAACGAAAGTGGTTCGGAAGGAACTGTGGGAATAACCGATTTTGCCCAGAAAGAAGTCACCGATGTTGTTTTTGTCGAGCTTCCGAAAATCGGCAAGAGAGTCCCCAAGGGAGGTGAGGCGGCTATTATTGAATCCGTAAAAGCCGCATTTTCCATTTATGCTCCAATGGGTGGATCTGTTATTGCAGGAAATCAGGCACTTGACTCCAATCCGGCTCTTTTGAACCAGGATCCTTTGGGGCAAGGATGGATTTTCCGATTGAAGCTGGACGATCCAACGGAGTTTTCATCCCTGATGGATGAAAAAGCCTACAATGCTTATCTTTCTGATGGGGGAGGGCAGCCCGGTCATGGCTGATTTTATTCCGCACACACCTTCCGAAACCCGAGAAATGTTGAAGGAAATTGGTGTGGACAGGCTTGAAGACCTCTTGGCTCCCTATCCAAAGGATCATGTACTGCCGGACCTTTCCGACATTCCTTCCGGTTTGACCGAGTCTTCCCTGATAAGGCGCATGCAGGAGATGGCATCCCGGAACAAGGCCGGTGGTTCCGTGCCGATTTTCCGTGGAGCCGGAGCTTATGACCATTTTATCCCCCAAGCAGTTTCACCTCTGGTGAGCAGGGGGGAGTTCCTGACGGCCTATACTCCTTATCAGCCTGAAGTTTCGCAGGGTCTGCTCCAGGTCATTTTCGAATATCAAACGACAATGGCGAATCTGTACGGGATGGATCTCTCCAATGCATCCGTTTACGACGGGGCCACAGCCCTGGCCGAAGCATGTCTGGTGGCCCATCGACAAGAGGGGCGTTCCAAAATCCTGATTTCCGAAGGTGTGGATCCGGATATTGCCAAAGTGGTCAAGACCTATGTCGAGGGAGTCGGATGTTCACTGAACCCCATCCCCCTTGTATCAGGGAAAACCAGGCTTCAGGACGTCATTGCCCATCTGGATGATCAGACCGCCTGTTTTGTCGGAGCCATTCCGACCTTTTGGGGAACAGTCGAGGACTTTTCCGGATTTGCGGATGCACTCCACCAAAATGGTTCCCTGCTGATTTTTCATGCAAATCCCCATTCTCTGGCTGTCCTTCGGACCCCCGGATCTTGGGGTGCGGATCTGGCGACAGGGGAAGGTCAGCCCCTTGGAATCCCCCTTTCCGGAGGAGGACCCTATCTGGGTATCCTCACTGCGGCAAGACCCTTTATGCGTAAAATTCCGGGGCGGCTTGTGGGAAAGACGCTGGACAGGGAGGGCAGAACAGCTTATGTGTTGACCCTTCAGGCCAGAGAGCAGCACATCCGCCGGGAGAAGGCCAATTCGAATATCTGCTCCAACGAGACACTTCTCTCGATTCAGGCGCTGGTGACTCTTTCCCTTTTGGGCCCGGAGGGATTTCGCGAGGCGGCCCTTGGATCGATGAAAAATGCCAGAAAGCTCAGATCCCGTCTCCTATCGATTCCCGGTGTTTCCGCAGTCTGGGAGGAAACTCCGTTTTTTCATGAATTCATTCTTGAAATGCCTATGGAATCGAGAGAACTCAGTCGACTGGTCTTGTCTGAGGGATTTCTCTCCGGTCTCCCCTTGGCGGGGTATCCCTCACCAGGAGGGAAAAACCGCATGTTATGGTGCGCGACCGAAATGCGGACAGAGGAAGAGATCGAAAATCTTGGACGAACCATTGAAAAGGTGCTTGCCCGCCATGGAGGAAGAAAATCATGACAATCAGGGCGAACAGTGAAGAGAGGTCGGCAAGACCGGATATGCATCCCACCTTATGGGAGATCTCAAGGCCTGGCGCAAGGGGAGTCTTCCCACCAAGCGTTTCCGGATCTACGGATTTTGGAGTCCCAGAGGTTTCGATGAGGGACTCTCCTCCGTGTCTGCCAGAACTTTCAGAACTTGAGGTTGTCAGACATTTTACAAATCTCTCCCATCTCTCCCGAGGTGTGGATACCCACTTTATTCCGCTTGGATCTTGCACCATGAAATATAACCCCAAGGTATCCGACAAGGTGGCTTCGCTGCCGGGATTCTCTGACCTTCACCCAAGAACGGACCCGGAGGGGATGGAGGGACTTCTTGAAGCGATGGGGACCCTGTCAGATCTTTTGAAGTCCCTTTTGGGAATGGATGCCGTGACTCTTGCACCTGCTGCGGGAGCCCATGGAGAATTGACAGGAATCCTGATCGCCAGAAAGTATTTTGAGTCCAGGGGAGAAACATCCAGAAAAGTGATTCTGGTTCCGGACTCCGCTCATGGAACCAATCCTGCGAGTGCCTCCATGGGAGGGATGGTTGTTCGCTCAATCACTTCAAAGCCATCCGGCCATATCGACACGGCAGCCCTTGAGAAAGCCCTGTCCTCCGAGACAGCCATGGTCATGATCACAGCGCCCAGTACTCTCGGGCTTTTTGAAGAGGAATTGTCGGAGGTTGTTCGTCTGGTTCACAAGGCCGGAGCACTGGTTTATATGGACGGTGCGAACATGAATGCCTTTCTGGGTGTGCTGAAGCCGGGCGATCTGGGATTCGACATTGTTCATATCAATACCCACAAGACATTGGCGACTCCTCATGGCGGCGGAGGTCCGGGTTCAGGGCCGGTGGGTGTGAAATCCCATCTTGCACCCTTTCTGCCAACACCTGTCATTGTCAAGATGAACCATGTCTACTCCTTTGCAAATCCGGAAGATTCCTCTTCGATTGGTCCGGTCCGATCCTTTCTTGGGTCGACCGGGGTGTTGCTCAGAGCTCTATCCTATGTCCTTTTGCTGGGCAGGGAGGGGCTTCCGAGAGTGGCTCTGTATGCATTGCTGAATGCAAACTACCTGAAAAAAAAGCTCGATGGAGTCTTGCCTGGGGAGGGCCCTGGTTTGTGCGCCCATGAATTTGTTCTTTCTGCCAAGCCTCTGGCTGCGTTCGGAGTGCATGCGGGTGATCTTGCGAAAGGATTGCTCGATGCGGGATATTATGCGCCAACGATCCACTTCCCTCTCATTGTGCCGGAAGCATTGATGATCGAACCGACGGAGTGTGAGAGCAAGTCCATGCTGGATGCATTTGCCGAGGATTTTTCAAGGATCGTGGAAAAGGCAGCACTCCATCCGTCCGAGATTCTCTCTGCGCCGTTGCGGACTCCGGTATCCCGTCCGGATGAAGTTCTGGCGGCCAGGGACCCGGTGTTAAAAGATCCGACTGTTTCTTCTGGAAATCTCCGGAAGGATTGATGCTGCGCCCAGGAAAGAAAATCGCCATCCCGCTTTTTTCAGACCACATGCGGGGGGCATCGGAGCAAATGGGCATGGATCAATCTCTTCTGGAGGGAATGGCCACTCTCTCAAAGGATGACAAGATCTTTTATAGCCTTTTGAGAACCTACCGGATTGCTCCAGGGCAGGTTACAGTTGGCCGGACGTATCGAGGAACTCCACCTGAAGACTGGAGAGTGGAGAATGGCCGTTGGGTTGTTCGTCCAACAGGAGGAGGTGCGGTTCTCCATGGTCAGGATCTCTGTTTTTCCCTTATGATGCCGATTCGTCCACGGATGGTTCTTGTCGATCTCTATGGATTTCTGCATATTTTTTTGGGAAAGTTTGTTGGAGATTTGGGAATAGAATCCTCTCTTGGTGGAAAGCCCGAAAGGGCGCATGATGGCCGTGGAACCTGTTTTTCGGAACCTGTTTGTGGGGATTTGATCTCAAACTCGAAAAAAATTCTGGGAGGGGCCATCCGGATGGGTCGGTCGGGTTTCCTCTACCAGGGCTCTCTTCTGGTGGAAGGTTTTTCTCCTCTGGAGATTCAGGACCGCTTTCTATCGTGGTACAGGGGTGCCAATCGTCTTTTCCTTCATGATGGGGTTCTTGTGTGTCAATGAGTGAGGCGTTTTCGGACCGTGTCCATGTTTCAATAGAGGGGAGACCTGATGGTTTGGATCAATACGCGGGTGGAATGCGAGAAACTTGCTGACGGGATGGAAATCGCAGAGGATGTCCTTGATTCATCCGGAAGGATTTTGCTGAAAGCCCCCCAGACGGTGAACGGTTCCCTGAAAAAAATTCTCGGCTCCAGGGGGGTGCTGTCGGTTGTTACCCGAACATGGAGGGATAAAGAGTCAGATGAGCTTCTTCTGGAGCTCAGGATGGAAATTGCTGCCTTATGTGACAGACATCGATATCTGAAAGACGATCCGCGACGAATGGATTCTGTGAAGCTCTTTGCGAGAGCCTTTGAGCTTTCAAAAAAGATCTGTTTGCCACCTGGGGAGAGTCTTTGCAATCAACTACCCACCACTAAACAAGGAGAACGGTTGTAACGGGGTTTTGCAGTTCAAGCGTTCAATTCAGACTGCGATAGGCGGGTTGATGGTCGCCTTGAAACGGATATTTCGTGCGGCATTGATGTCCGTATTTTCAATATGTTCGCATTCTTGACAGGAGAGTTGGTCTTGAGACTTTCGGTTGTCTTTTTCGCAATGTCTACACACAGAGCATGTGCGGGAGGTGTTTCGTGGATCAATCAGAACCACGGGAACCCCTTCCAGAACAGCCTTGTAGGTGATAAAGCGTCTCAACTGGTTAAACGCCCATTTTCCGAATCGTTCCTTTTGGCTCTTTCCAACCATTGTCCGGCCGTTGAATCCCTTGAGATCCTCAAGGGCAATACCTCGTCCGGTGCCTTTTGCCTTGGAAACGATTCGTTTGGAAAGACAGTGATTCGTGTCTTTTTTAAATCGCGTTTCTTTGCCAGACGCTTTTTTCAGGGTGTGGATCTTTTTCCGAACCTGATCCACCCCTTCTCCGGAGAACGATTCTCCATCGGAGTCGGTGGAAAGATGGACGATCCCCATATCGACTCCGAGAAACTCTTCGGGGTCATACGGTGTTCCGGTCTCGAAGGACTTTCTGGAAATCCAGTTGCAGGCGTCGTTGAAAGTCTCGATCGTCTCAAGAAGAGACTTGGCCTGTTCTTTGGTCGGGGTCAGTTTGACCTTCAATGTTTTTTTCATAAGCTCATCATGGGATATACATTGTCTCATGTAAATCGCTAACAAATAAGGAGAAGCGCATTCCTACCCTCTCCTGATGGAACGACCATCCAGGAGAGGGTATCCTGCGCTAAACACGGATGAAAGATAATGACCTCCTGATGGAAACGAAGGTCAATCCTTCCTTTCAGGTTTTTCTGGAAACGCTTTCTGTTTTGCCGGCCATTTCCCCTTTGTCTAATAAGCTCTTTACCATCATTGATGATCCAAATGTTTCTATCGCAGTCATTGGCAGCTTGATTGCGGAAGATCCGGGTCTGGCTTCGCGTCTGATTACGGTTGCAAACTCTCCTTTCTATCCGTTTTCCGAAAAGGTGTCGACCATCCGTGGCGCTCTGGTCCGCTTGGGTCTTGTGACCGTACGGGGGATTCTTCTGACGACATCTCTTTTTGACAGGGTCAAGCATCAACCTGGAGTTTTTGAACTCTGGAAGCACTCGCTGGGGGTTTCAAGAGTTGCAAAGAACCTTTCCCTTCGCCTTGAGGGGGTCATGAACCCGGATGAAGCCACCCTTTCAGGTCTTTTGCATGATATCGGCAAGCTTCCCTTTTTGATATTCAAGCCTCAACGGATGGAGTCCATCTGGAAAGGGTTACCCAGATCGGGGAAAGATTCCGACTGGGAGCTTGAAGAATTTGGACTGAGCCATGACCAGCTGGGCGGGCGCCTTCTCACTCAATGGAAATTTCCTGAAGTGATCCGAGACTCCATTCGTTGGCACCACCGTCCTGAAAAATGCCCTGTCAAGTCGAGACGGTCCTCCGCTCTGGTCGGTCTGGCCGATACCATTTGCCGGGGGGTTGGCATTGGCCATGCGGATTTCCCTTATCTGGACGCTCCGATCGGAGCATTTCTGGATGTTCTGGAAATGCGGGGTGAGGAGATTGTTCCGGTAATTCAGGAGGTTGTGGGAGATCGGGACATGATTGAAATGGCCAGCAGGGAGATATTCTGACGGAACTTGACGGATTCCCGGGCTCCCCACCGAATGACCCGGCACCTCTTGTTCGTGCGCTGTCCTCTTTTTTTACGGATTTTTCGATTCTTCTGGATCCAGCGGCATCTGAAGATTTTCCTTTTTTTCTGGAATGGCTCCGTCAGGGGAATCATGGATCAATGTCCTTCCTTGAGAGAAATCCCCATCGTCGCCGTTCCATTTCTGACGGATATCCGGGCTACCGCACTGCAGTATTGGCACTTTTGCCGTCGGACAAGAAACTTCCGATTCCTGAGACAGCCGCCATAAAAGTGAGGGTGGCGAGGTATGCCGTTGGGGAGGACTATCATTGTGTCTTTGAGGAAAGGTTCAAATCTGTTCTCAATGAGATCAGACCACTGCTCCAAAAGGGGGACAAGCCTCTGATCAAGCCGGATCATGGGGCAATCCTTGAAAAATCCCTGGCCCAACAAGCGGGGCTTGGCCGCATCGGCCGCCATACCCTGTTGATCCACCGTAAGATGGGAACACGTTTTACGATCGGGGTTCTGCTCCTGAAAACGCCATTTTCATCATGGAGACCTCCCCTTGAAGATTTTATGCCGTGTGGATCCTGTACCCTTTGTCTTGACAGTTGCCCAACAGAAGCGTTTAGCGGTCCTTTCCGGCTTGATGCGCGAAAGTGCCTTTCGTATTTGACGATTGAGTCACCAAAATCGGAGAATCCCGGAAAGATTCCTGTGGATGTCGCTCAGAACTGGATTTTCGGATGTGATATTTGCCAGGAAGTTTGCCCATATAATGCTCCCTCCGGAGCGTTTTCCGGTGGGGAGGCTATTGTCCGTTCTCCGACGGATCTTATTAGGCTGGTCAAGGAGAATCCTTCTCTTCAGAGGGCGGGTTTTCCCGCTCTTTGGAAGCGGTATGAAGAAATAAGGGGGCAATCAGGATGAAATTTTCCAAAGTGATGCAGAGAGGCTTATGACATCTGAATTTATCGGACAGGCCGCTTCCCTTAAAAAGCTTCAGGAACTTTTGGTGCGTGTGGCCAAAAGCAATTCGACGCTCTTGATCACAGGAGAAAGCGGTACCGGGAAAGAGCGTGTGGCGAGAATGGTCCATGGGATGAGTTCCCGTCAGAATCATCCCTTTATTCCGGTAAACTGCGGGGCCATTCCTGAAGGGCTGATTGAGAGTGAACTTTTTGGTCATGAAAAAGGGTCTTTCACCGGTGCCCTTTCACAACGTCCCGGTCGTTTTGAGCTGGCAGAGGGAGGAACCCTTTTTCTGGATGAAATCGGGGAACTGCCTCTGTCGTTGCAGGTCAAGCTTCTCAGGGTTCTTCAGGAAAGGACCTATGAACGGGTCGGCTCCGCCACTCAAAGAAAGGCCGATATCCGGATTCTTGCGGCAACCCATAGGAATCTTGAACAAATGGTTGCGACAGGGCAGTTCCGGGAAGATCTTTATTACAGGATTTCTGTCATACCAGTCGAGATTCCTCCGCTTCGCCAGCGTACCGAAGATATTCCCCTCTTGGTGGACTACTTTGTCAGCCGATGGGTGCGGGAGGAAAGAGGTGAGCCTGTTCGTTTTTCGATTCCGGTGATGGATATCTTTTGCCGATACCCATGGCCAGGAAACATTCGCGAGCTCGAAAATCTTGTGGAGAGATTTCTGGTCCTGAAAGCCGGAGAAATGGTCCATCCGGAAGATCTTCCTGAAAAGTTTTCCCATGCGGCCGCTTGTCTTGAAGAACAGCCTGAAGAGTTTTCGGTTTCTTCAGAAGCTCTCAAAGGTGCACTCATTCCTTCTGTCTCATCAGGTGGAGATATGGCCAGTGCTTTTGGGGAGATCATTTCAAATACGGTTGAACATATCGATCTTTCAAACATGCTTGCTGAAATTGAACGTGATCTGATTCAGAAAGCCCTCGAAAGATTTGGAGGGAACAAGACCAAGGCTTCAGAGTTTTTGGGGATGAACCGGACCACCCTCATTGAAAAACTGAAGCGGCTCCGACTAGGGGGCCCGCCGGATTTATCCGAGATGGACGGCTAGAACACTCCTTTCTCAATATCCCCTCCCGGTTTTCCCCTCTCCTTATTCTTCGGCATGAATATTGCTGAATCCAGAGTGTGATCAGAATCCCAAACGACCAATTCGGTTATGGGGGGACACTTCCTGTGGCAATCCGATTGATGCATGAGTGAGGAGAGAATCGTGAATTTTGGGTGTTTCGGACGGTTCCTGGGGATCGTTTCTGCTCTATGGATCCCGACTCTCCACTTGTCCTCAGAAGCTTTGGCTTCTCAGCTCCCCGACGTCTCTGTGCCTGTTTCCGAAACAGCGGATCGCATCCCTTCTTCGGGGGATCATGCCCTTTTCCACGAACTTTTAAAGCTGAAGGACTCAAACGGTTCTCCATCAGGGGCCAGGGAGATATTCCTGAAGCTCAAGAGGGAGCATCCGGGCTCTGTCCTGATTCCCCGCGCTTCTCTTGTGATGGGGGAGATCCTGGTCAAAAAATCCCTCAATCTCCGTCATGAAAATGACAGCTCGGATCCCACCATCAAAGAAGCTTCGCGAGACTTATGGCGGGCCCGCATGGACCTTCCTCAAGGGTCCTTAAGGGATGAGGCAACTGAAGGACTTGCCAGGCTGATGTTTTCTGAAGGCCTTTATCCGGAAGCAAGAGGGATGATCGACCTTGGTCTGAGGGAAAGTCCTGATGGTCCGTTTTCCATTTCCGAGAAGCTTCTTCTGGCGGCTTCCTGGAGGCGATCCGGAAATCCCAAGAAAGCGATGGAGACTCTTTCCTCTTTGGGAGTCGATATGGAAACGGCTTCTGGGGTCAGTCAGTCTGACAGGGTCCATTACTTGTACGAAGCGGGAGGTGTTTCCCTCGACCTTGGCAATCTTCCCCAAGCCGGTGAATACTATCGGGCGGCCATTGGCCTTTCCCCGGATTATGCCTATTCCCACCCGAAAAGGCTTTATGACCTTGCTCTCTATTCGGATCGTATCGGACACGATAAAAGAGCTTTTAAACTTTTTCGTGAGTATTTGAGAAGAAAGCCAGGAGGTATGCATGTTCCGATGGCGGCCTACCATATGGCCGAACTTGCAGGAAGGCTTGGCAAGCCTCAAAGTCGATTGGCGCGGCTCGCGGAGGTCATGAGGACTTATCCCCACACAGAAGCATCAGATCTTTCCAGAGTCACGCTTATGAAAGACAAGCTGAAAGACCTACAGTCGGAATCACATCCGAGCGGGCAGCTGAAATTCCTTCCTCCCCACCAGAAATCCTTGAATGACCGGCTGATTGAGGATTCGGACCAGATTGTCCGCTCCGGTGTCACGAGCCGTTCCCGTGTTGAGGCTGCAAGCATTATGGTCCCCCTCCTTGTTTCCCAGAAGCGTTTTGATCTCGCTTTCCGGGTGATCCACCGGCTTGAAATCGACGCTGATCCCCAAAGTTCTTCCGGGAAAAGACTTCTTGGCCTTGAGTCAGCGGTCCTGTTCCGGAAGATTCTGGATATGAAGAATCCTTCTGAGGATCGCCGGCTTCTTCGTATGGTGCACTCTTACCGGAATCTTGTCAGTCCGGTTCTGCTCGATCCTCGTCCGACAGGAATGGAGATGCGGAATTTCTCTTTGGAAGGCAAGGTGCTTTTAAGAATTGCCCGGGCACATGAAGGCGTCAAGGATGATCCGGGTGCCAGACGATGGCTTCGTCAGGTCCTTTACCATGGCGGGCTTGCTCCCCGTAGCGGTGCACTCAAGGATCTGATCGCGCTTGACCTGAAGTCCGGAGACACTCTAGGGGCATGGAGGACTGGACAGGAGCTGGTCGCCTTGATTCAGCCAGGGGATTCGAAAGGGGCTTCATGGATACTCGATGAGGAGAAGGTGGCCAGGAAGCTTGGCGATATGGATCGGGAAATTCCTTTGTTAAGAAGCTTTGTTCGCGATTTCCCGGCCGATCCCAAGGCCGGTTGGGCCGAGGCGAGATTGTTCCGGATTCATCTTTTGAGAAACGAGTTTGACCAGGCTGAAAGAAGTGCGAGAAAGGCTCTGGTTCTTCTGGCTCCTGGTGGATCGGATCAGGCGAGTCTTTTGACGCTACTCTACCGATTCGGGCAGATGGAGGTCTCTTTGCACCGGACAAAAGAGGCGATCTCCCTTTGGGAGAAATTTTTGCGGGACGGACCATCGGATCCGAGAAGGGGATGGGTCATGTACCAGCTTGGAAAGCTCGACGAGGCGGAGGGAAAAGAACAGAGAGCCTATCGTTGGTATCTCTCTGCGGCGAAGGCGGCAATCAATCCTGATCTTGCTTCGGTTGCCAGACAGAAAGCAAAGGGGATCTCGATCCTTTTTGACGGGAGGTCCGGGTCATGAAAGAGAACTTTATGGAGCAGCAGTCGAAAATGGCTCACCCGGGGGAGGATGCCCTTGCCCGGGCATTTTCGTCCTTTCAGGAAGCATCGGAATCCTTGTCAAGAAAATATGCCGGACTTGAGCGGAGAATTTCAGAGCTTTCAAGGGAGCTTCGCGATCGTGACCGGGCTCTTGCCAGCCAGGGGCAGTTTCTGGAAACGATTTTAAAAAGTCTCCCGACAGGAGTGTTGGTCCTTACTCCCGGAGGACAGGTTCTCTGGAGCAATCCACAGGTTGAAAAATGGCTTTCCCCGGATGATGGGGAATTGCTGAATCTCCTTCGGAAGTGGGGAATATGGCCGATCTCAGAACGGATCGACCCTTTGGCCGTTTCCTGTAAAGGTCGCTCCCTTTTGATTGAAATCTCAAGAGTGGCCGATGACGAGGAGCGCTCTTCAGGATATGTCCTGATTGTCAATGATGTCACAAGGCTGCGTGAGATGGAGGAGGAGGTCGCTCGGGACAGGCGGCTCAGGGATATGGGGGAAATGGTTGCAATGATCGCCCATGATCTTCGGAATCCGTTGGGGAGCATAGAGCTGTTTTCAAGTCTCCTGGCCCGTGATGCGGGAATAAGGGGTGGTCAGGCTCTTGAGGGAATCCGGTCTTCCGTCACATCGATGGATCGCCTGATCGGAAATCTTCTGTTCCATACCCGTCTCCCCAAAATTTCCCCTGCTCCATTTCCTGTGAAGGATCTTCTGGATCGGTTGTCTTTGGATTGTTCCCGTATTGGCGTCATGAGGGAAAGGGCCGGCGGTCCGGCCGTCTCTTTTTCGGTTCAGTCTTCTTCCTCATTTGTGGTTGAGGGCGACGAGGAGCTTCTTTACCACGCGGTCTTTAACCTTGTGACGAATGCATTCCAGGCCTGCTTTGATGCCGGAGGTGGCTCCATCACCCTGTCTGCAGAAAGGAGCAAGTCTGCTGGAGCGATCTTTTCTGTCAGGGATAATGGTCCGGGTATTCCGAGGGAGCTGAAGGAGAAGATCTTTGACCCATTTTTTACCACCAGGACCAAGGGCACCGGTCTCGGTCTTCCGATCGTCTTGAAAATCATTCTTGCCCATAACGGATTATTGAAGATTGACTCCAATGAAAATGGGTCGTGTTTCATCATACAGCTTCCCGGACCAGGAGAGAGTCTGGAACGGACAAGCGGGGATATCTGGTCGGGACAAATTCTGGAGGAAGAATTCAAATGAGCACGCAAGGTCCTGTTCTTGTGGTGGATGATGAATCGGAAATGTCTCTGGCCCTGCAGGAGACGCTTCGCCAGGACGGCTATACTGTGGACCTTGCCTCAAACGGGAAGGAGGCTCTCCGTCGTTTTGAGGACGTAGGACCCTACCGGTGGGTGATTACGGATCTCAAAATGCCCCAGATGGACGGATGGGCCCTTTTGACAACACTGCGTCGGATCAGTCCGGAAACGCGTGTCATATTAATGACGGCCTTTGGCTCTGTTCCTCAGGCGGTTGATGCCATGAGACAGGGAGCGGTGGATTTTTTGATGAAGCCTTTTTCGCCAGAAGCCCTCAGGCGACTTTTGTGCCCTGATCCCTTGCCCCTGTCTCCGGATAAAGAGCCGATTGGAGAGAGAGGGGAGGGAGTAGAGATCTGGAAAAAGCTCAGACGTCCGATTTTGACGAAAGATCCCCGATTCTTGAGACTACTGAAAATGGTCGAGTCGGTTTCCCGATCCCAGGCGACGGTCCTGATTGAAGGTGAAAGCGGGACAGGAAAGGAGCTGTTGGCCCGCTTTATCCATGAGGCCTCTCCAAGGGCTCACCGTCCCTTTGTCGCGGTCAACTGTGCCGCAATCCCGGATGGTCTTCTGGAGCCTGAACTTTTTGGATACGAAAAAGGGGCTTTTTCAGGTGCTGTTGCCAGAAAGATCGGGAAGTTTGAGCTGGCGGACTCGGGAACGATTCTGCTCGATGAGATCGGGGAGATGGAGCTTTCCCTGCAGTCCAAGCTCTTGAGGGTTCTCCAGGAAAGGGAAGTCGACCGTGTCGGGGGAACATCTCCTGTTCCGGTGGATCTCCGGGTGATTGCGACGACGAACCGGAATATGAAGGACCTTGTCGCGTCCGGAAAGTTTCGGGAAGACCTCTATTACCGACTAAGAGTCTTTCCGGTCCAGGTCCCCCCCTTGAGAGAGAGAAAGGGTGATATTCCACTCCTGGCCCGTCATATCCTTGGTCGCTTGAGAGAAGATGGAATCCCTGTCGGAAGTTTGACGCAGGAGGCGATGAGCGCGATTTCGAATGGGACTTTTCCGGGAAACATCCGGGAACTGGAAAATCTTTTAACACAGTTGGCCCTTTTATCAGGCGGAGATGACATTCGCGAGGAGCATCTTGCGATGGGCGAAGGATTGTCGCTTCCGCTTGAAGACGTATCGGTACCGGATTCCAGGGAGATCCTTTCCGTGCAATCTCCTGAACCATTTCCCTGCCGTCCGGGACAGTCTGTCAGGGAAGTTGAACGAGACCTGATCCTGATGACACTTGATGCTTGCGGGGGGAATCGGACCCAGGCCGCAAGGATGCTTGAGATTTCTGTCCGGACGTTGCGGAATAAATTGCATGAGTATGGTGTATTGGTCTCGGGGGATCAGGAAGGGAACTAGGAAGAAATTTCCTTGTTGGGGCTTTTACGGGGCTGTGTGAACGGTTTTTTTGATGGCATGCCAATTGCTTGTTTCCAGATGTTGTTTTTAGTCAAGAGCGAAATGGTTTCTTTTTCCGGAGGTTCAGATGGAGCGGGTTCACCTTTTCGACAAGACGGTCTACCTCCTTAAAAGGGATCTGGATCTGAGAGCCCAGAGGCATATGCTTTTGATCTCCAATATTGCCAATCAGGATACTCCCGGATATCAGGCAAAGGATCTCTCTTTCAAGAGCGCTCTTGCCCGGGCTGTTGCTGAGCCGACAAGGGACTCCATTGATCGTGTCTCCGGGGAGATCCTGGTCAATCCCGATGAGACGGTGGGAAATGATCTCAATACCGTCAATATTGAGATGGAAATGCAAAAATTGGCGTCCAATACAGGAAATTACAATGCGGCAGCCCAGATGGTTTCCTGGAAGTATCGCCTTCTTGGCGATGCCATCAGGGGTAGCGGGAGGTAATCGCGATGGCTTTTTCTGATGCATTGAAAATTTCCGCCGGAGGAATGGAGGCGGAGCGGGTTCGAATGAATGTCCTGTCGGGAAATCTTGCCAATGCCGACAGCCTTCACGGAAATGAAAATGGTGTCTTTGAGCGGAGGGATGTCGTCTTTGCCGCTGTTGTCCCGGGAAAGTCCTTCTTCGATGTCCTTTCCGACCAGACAAAGGAGCCGGTGAAGGAAGTCCGCGTCATGGGAATGATCAAGGACCCCAGGCCTCTCAAGAAGGTCTTCGATCCCATGAGCCCCGATGCCGATCAGTCCGGCTATGTCTATCACCCGAATGTCAGCAAGCTTGAGGAAATGGTCAACCTGACCGATGCCTCGAGGGCATACGAGTCCAATTTGACAGCACTGGCCAATACAAAACAAATGGCAAAAAAGGATTTGACAATCCATGCATGACTCCAACCCGATTTATAATCCTCTGGCAGGATTCAAGGGGGTTCCTTCCCCGTCCGGGAGTGATGAGATTTCCGGACGGGTTCGTCCACACGATCCTGAAAAATCGTCCCTTGCCACCCCGGAGTCTTCTTTTGTCAATGTTCTGAAAGACTCCATCAGCAAGGTGAACGCCATTCAGGTCGAGGCGGACAAGACTATCCAGGATTATTCCACCGGGAAAAACAACGTGACGCTTCATCAGACAATGGTGGAGATGGCCCAGGCAGACGTTTCGTTTCAGCTCATGATGCAGGTTCGGGACAAGATTGTCCGGGCCTATCAGGAAATGATGAATATGCCGATGTGATCTGCCTGTTTTTCAGGAGAGTTGGCGGGCAAGAATCTTTATTGTGTGAGGGGCAAAGATGGGTGCTTTAAGAGATGTTCTGGGGAATCTTGCCAATCGATTTTCAGAGCTTTCCATGGCGAGAAAAGTTGTGGGAGGGCTTGTCGCTGCAGGATTGATCGCAATATTGATCGTATTTTCCCTGATGGGAAGACAAGGAGATTCTTCGGTCCTTTTCTCAAACCTGTCGCCGGGGGACTCGATGGAGATCCAGTCCCACCTTGACCGGTTGGGTGTTCCCTATCATGTCTCCAAGAAAGGCGCGCTGATCCGGGTTCCCTCAAAGGATGTCTATGCGCTTCGGATGCAGCTGTCTGATGAAGGCTTGCCGAGACATCACGGCGCGGGCTTTGACATTTTTAATCACCCTTCCCTTGCGACAACCGATTTTGCCCAGAAGGTTCAGTATCTTGAGGCTCTCCAGACAGAGCTTGACCGGACGATCGAGGAGATGCATCCAATCGCTCTGGCAAGGGTGTCGATCGTTCTCCCGACCCATTCCGTATTCCTTAGGGAAAAAAATGGCGCCCATGCCTCCGTTCTTGTTCGACTGAAGCAGGGAGAAAGCCTTTCGAGAGGTCAGGTCAACGGGATTGTCCATCTGGTTTCGAATGCTGTTCCTGGCCTTGTATCAAAGCATGTCACGGTCGTTGACACCGACGGAGAAATCCTGAACAGGAAGAAACCCTCCCTGATTCCCGGAGAATTGACCTCTGCCCAGCTAGCCTATCAGGAACATGTTCAAAAGCAATTTCAGGGACAGCTCCAGACGATGCTGGACAAGGTTCTCGGTCCGGACCAGTCGGTTGTCCGGGTGACAGCGGAGCTGAATTTTCGAAGGGTTGAGAAAACAAGCCAGAGCTACGATCCCAATGGAAGAGTGCTCAAAGACCGGGAAAAAGTTCGCCAGCAGTCCAAGGGGAGCCGTATCCTTCCGGTCGGGGTTCCGGGTCTCCTTTCGAATGTCACCGGTGCGACTGGAAAGGTTGCCTCACCTCCCCTTGGACCCCAGAATGGGTCAGAGACGAGTTTTTCAAAGAAAAAAGAGATTGATCATTATGATGTGAGCGAAACCACCAAGCATGTGATGGAACCGGTGGGAACGCTCAAGCGGGTTTCCGTTTCGGTTCTGGTCAACCAGAGGATGGTGGAGGTTTCCGGGAAAAAAGGGACAAAGATGGTCTACCAGCCGAGAAGTGCCCAGGAAATCCAGGATTTTACCCACATTGTCCAGAATGCGATGGGATTTGATCCTTCACGTGGCGACCAGGTGGTTGTCCTGTCGGTTCCATTTGCGGAGAATGTTGCCAGTGGTTCAAAAAAACCGGACCATAACCTTGAGTCGTCGATTGCCCCATTTGTTCCTCTTCTTGAGATATTCCTTGGTGGGGTTCTCCTTCTTCTCTTCGGGATCCTTGTCATGAGGCCCCTTTTAAAGAGCATGACCCAGTGGAAGCCGGCCATGCCAACCCTCCAGATGGCTGAAGGTCCATCCCAGGAAAGTGGAGAAGGAACAGCCAAGCCCTCTTCAAGGGAAGAAGTTGCAAGAATGACCCAGGAGGATCCGGGGCAGGCGGCTCAGGTCATCAGAAGCTGGCTGAAGGAAAAGTAGGACAGGGAGAGTCTTGTGGCAAAAAGGAAACTGTCAGGTCTTGAAAAGGCCGCAATTTTCATCGCGACGGTGGGGCCAGAGTCCGCATCGGAGATTTTGAGGAATCTCGAGGCGAAGGAAGTGGCTGTCATTTCGAATCTGATCGCCCAGATGGGAGATATTACACCCGAAGAGGTCGATTCGGTGATGGAAGAGTTCGGCGTTCTCTACAAGGTCACCAGGAATATGCCGAATGTGGGTGAGAAGTATATGAGGTCCATCCTCGAGAAATCCCTGGGAAAAGAGCAGGCCGACAAGATCATTGAAATGATGAATGATCAGGATGGGGGCAGCCTTCAGTCTCTCAAGTGGATGGACGCAAAGGCCATCGCGACTCTGATCAGGAAAGAGCATCCGCAGACAATTGCCCTGATCATCTCGTATCTGAATCCGGCACAGGCGTCATCCGTGCTGAACTATTTGCCAGAGATTCTCCGAGCCGATGTTGTTCTCCGACTGGCTACGATCGAGGACATCAACCCCCAGGTCGTCAAGGATCTTGAAGAGGTTCTGTCGACGGAAATGCAACTTCTGGGCTCGACACGGAGTGTCAGCGGATCCTCCCGGATCGAAAAGGTCGCAGGGCTTCTAAACGAGATGGAACGCAATTCTGCAGAAGTGGTGCTTGACTACATCACCCAGAGTGACCAGGAGCTTGCAGAGCAGATCCGGGCATTGATGTTTGTCTTCGATGACCTTCTGCTTCTTGATAACCGGGGAATCCAGCAGATTCTTCAGGCCATTCCAAGAGACGTCCTGACAAAGGCCCTTCGCGGGGCAGCAGAGCAGATCCGGGACAAGTTCCTGTCGAATATGTCGACAAGGGCACAGGCCACGTTAAAGGACGATATCGAGAATATGGGAGGTATTCCCCTTCGGGAAGTCGAGGCATCCCAGCAGGAGATCCTGAAAATCGTCCGTCGTCTCGAAGCCGAAGGAAAGCTTGTGATTGCCGGGAAGGGAGGAGAGAAGCTTGTCTGAGAACAGGGGTGTGGAAGAAAAAGACGGAGGCGGATTTACCGCCTGGAGTCCGGAGGGTTTTCAGACTCCGTCTCCCCGTTCTGAAGGAAAGCCTGTGAAAGGCGAGCGAGTGTTTGTGGATGAACCGGAGCTGAAGGGTGACCGGTGGCTTTTGGCGATTGAGGAAAAAGCCCGGGAGGAAGGTTATCGTGCCGGTTTTTCCCGGGGGCTTGAAGGAGCCAAAGGAGAATCCGAACCTTTTCGGAACAGTCTCATTGCCTGGTCGGAGGGGCTTTCGGGCGCTCTTGAGAAAAGCCTTGCGGACCACCTTGACGTCATGGCGGATATTGTCCTCGAAGCTGTTAGCAGACTGGTTGGAGAGAGTCTTTCAACCCGGGAGGGGGTCAGGAGCCTTGTCCAAAAGGCGATTGGAAAGAGAGCGGCGGATCTTTCCGGAGTTCTTCTTGTCTCTCCTGAAATGGAGAGGATGCTGGACAGCCTTGATCCTGATCTCAAGGGAGAATTGTCCCTTCGGAAGATTGAGATCCAACCGGATCCCGGACTAGGTCTTTCGGAGTTTTCCTTCCGGACAGAGTCTTATTCCGCATCGATCGATCCCCTTTCCGGAATCCGGGAACTGGAAATGATACTTCGGGAAGGTCTGGAAAAATGAGCGTCCCTGAAGGCGGGATTCTCACCAGGAAGATTGAAGGGATCCTTTCCGGCTGGACGGAACAGCTTTCGTTTTTCGATCCTGTTGTCGAAGGCGGTGTTGTCGTTCAGGGGGTGGGTTTGACGCTTGAAGTCCGCGGTCTTGATCTTGGGATCGGAGAGCTCTGTGAAATCAGGGGAGACAGGCCGATTCCCGCTGAGGTCATCGGGTTCAGGGAAGGACGGAGTCTACTGATGCCCCTTGGCGACTTGCGGGGAGTCCGTCCGGGCACAAGGGTCATCCGGAAGGAATCCCGCCCTGTCGTCCGTGTTTCAGACCGTTTTCTCGGCAGGGTTCTGGATCCGATGGGGCGGGCCATCGATGGGGGTGCCGATCCTTCCGGGGAAAGGTCCATGGCTCTGTACGGGGAACCTATCAACCCAATGGGGAGAAGAAGGATCAGCCATGTTCTGGATCTGGGAATCCGGTCGGTCAACTCTTTCCTGACGATTGGCCAGGGACAGAAAATTGGTGTTTTTGCCGGGGCAGGCGTGGGAAAGAGCATGCTTCTGGGAATGCTTTCGAAAGACGCGAAGGTCGATGTAACGGTCATTGCCCTCATCGGTGAACGAGGGCGCGAAGTCCGGGAATTCATAGAGAGGGATCTCGGGGAGGATGGCCTTGCCAAGGCGGTTTTGGTGGCGTCAACGGGGGATCAGTCGCCCCTTTTGAGAATTCGCGGGGCATTGATGGCGATGAGCATCGCCGAGTATTTTCGGGATCAGGGCAAATCCGTCCTTTTTGTCATGGACTCCCTGACCCGCTTCGCGATGGCTCTCAGGGAGGTTGGTCTTGCTGCAGGCGAGCCACCGACAACCCGGGGCTATACACCATCGGTTTTTGCCCAGCTCCCCCGATTCCTGGAACGTTCGGGCTGTGTCGACGGGGATGGTTCGATCACGGGGATTTACACGGTTCTCGTGGAAGGTGGTGATATGCCATCGGATCCCCTGTCCGAAGCGCTCGCGGCCATCCTTGACGGACATGTCATTTTATCGAGAGAGATGGCCTCAGAAGGAATCTATCCCGCAATAGACCTCCTTGAAAGCCGATCCCGGGTCATGAACGATATTGTGGATGAAGAGCACCGGGCAATGGTCCGGGAGTTTCTCAGGCTATATGCGCTCTACCGGAAGTCGGAGGATCTGATCCGGATAGGTGCTTATGTTCCCGGATCGGACGCTGATCTCGACAGGGCGGTCTATCTTTATCCGAGGATGAGGGACTTCCTGGAGCAGGATCGCAATGAGAGATACTCCTTCGAAGAATCCCTTGAAACACTCAGATCCCTTTTGGCCGGGTAACAAGGAGAAGCTATGGCATTTCCCTCGAGATATGAATCCCTTCGGAAATTGAAGGAGATTTCGGTCAGGAAGTCTGAGCAGTTGTTCATGGAGGCTCTCGGTATTCTCGAGCACAATCGAATGCTGCTCAAGAAACTTGACTCCAAGCGGGTTCAGAGTGTTGCCTCCATTTCCGGTCAGGAAGGCTCATTTGCACAGACTGTTTCCTGGCGGGCCCTTTGCTATGACTATGTCAATGCTGTCAGCGAGGAAATTCAGAGGGTGGAGGAAGAAATCTCAAAAATAGAGATTGAGCTTTCCCGAAGACGGTGCCATTGGCAGGAGGCAACGAAGGAGCTGAAAAAAGTCGAACATTTGATGGAGATAGAGCTTCAGGGCCAAAAAGATCTGGAGGCCCGGCGTGAGGAAAGGGTCAAGGACGATCTTCAGATGTCCCGCTGGGGAAAGGCTTCCAATTTCCAGCCGGTTTCCCTGTCTCTGGAAAAAGGGCAGGACGGTCGGTGAAGATCTGTCGGGGAGTTTTCGGGGGCGTCAGGGTTCTGACGATTCTTGTGCTTTGTTTTTCAATGTCTGGCCGGTTATTGGCCGCCCCGTCAGCTCAGGGACCAGCTCCGACGTCCTCATCTTCCGATGCGGGGAAGGGTGAGGAAACAAGACTTCTTGAGATGCGCCAGGATCTTGAAGCGGAGATCCAGAAAAATCAGGCGCTGGTGGATCAGATCAAGAAAGACAGGGAGTTTGAGAAAAAGCTGAAGACGGCAAAAATCCGGAACTTGACGACCATATATGAAAAAATGGCCCCACGGACGGCGGCCTCCCAGGTCAACATGATGTCCGATGATCTGGCGTTACTACTGATTGCCGGGATGAACCCAAGGAAGGCTTCCCGAATCATGCAGTATGTGGATCCAAAGGTGGCGATCCGTATCTCTCTTGAACTGTCAGGGCTGAAGTCCAAGAGCGGCGCCAGCAAAAATTCCACCGGGGCCTTGCCCTGAAAGGACCGTCCGCGATGTCAAAAATTGTTTCTTTGTTTGCTCCGCCAGTCGGGGCAGGAAAGCCCGTTTCAGGATCTTCCGGAAAAAAGGGGGTGAAGACGGACTCCCTGGTAAAAGAGGAGCCCCTGTCCCTTGGAGAGGCTGTTTCAGGAAAACCCCTCCGGAAGAAAAAGAAATCCTTTATGGATCATTTGCTGTTTCATGGAGAGGCCCTTTCTCCTCCCCCCGCATCTCCCAACGTATCCGGACCAGCCAAAAAGGTGGGTTCCGGGAAAATGGATCGGTCCATACCGCTCCTACCGGATTCTCCCGGTGTCTCTTTCAGAAGCTCTTCCCCGCATATTCCAAAGACGGCTTCTGTGAACGAGACATCTATCCCTTATCCGTCTCATGTCGTGAAAAATTCCGGGGGGGAAATTCCGAATCTACCGGCGGGAGAAGCCCCCGGGCAAAAAGTCCCGTTTCATGACAATATTTCGGATGCCTTGATGGCTGCTCCCGTTTCCGAAGCTCCGACGGCAAAAAAAGGGGTCTTTATCAAACCTGTTCCCGAGTCAGGGAGAAAAGTCACTTCCGGATCGCGGGAAATCGGTAGCTCTCAACCTTCTCCTTCGGAGCTCCTTTCCCGGACATCTGTCATGGGAGAGGGGCAGATTCCGGAAAAGCCTTCTGAGACTTTAACGGGGGAACCCTTTTTACACCGGAGAGACTCTTCTCTTTCAGGGCCGTTATCCCCCCAAACAAAATCGGCTGATGATGCTGGTGGAAAAATGTCCGGTGACGGGGTGCGTTCGAAGTCTCCCTTACCTGAACGGGATCCTTCGGCCATTCAGATGACCGATTCCGGAGAGACTCCTCCCAAGACGGCATTTGAGGACAAACCGTTCAAACGGGAATCCTCCCTTCTGCCCGAGCCCAAAATGGTTTTACCTTCTTCAGGCGAATCCTCTGTTTCGGATAATGGGGAGAAAGGGAAGGGTGCTTCAGGTGAGTTTTCTCCGGATATGACGAAGACTCCGGAAGGAAAAGGTGGTCCATCGGGAACATCTGCCGGTCCTGTGTTGGCGACTCTTCCCCTGACTGCGCCGGATTCCCTTCAACCGGCTGTTTCCGACCAACCTACGATCGATCAGCGGGAATTGGTTTCCCGGGTCATTACCACGGCAAGGCATGGGGGTGGCGAGATTTCCCTTCGTGTCCATCCTCCCGCTCTTGGGCCAATCCGGATACAGGTGCATGTTGATCCCAAGACCCGCGAGGTGGAGGTCAAGCTTTTCGCCAGGGACGAATCTGTCGGGGATCTTTTGAGGAGCAAGAGCCAGGACCTGAAGGGGGCGCTCTCCAGGGAGGGTTTTACAATGCACCAGTTTCATGTCGAAGGGGGAGGAGGGGATCTCGCGGCGTCTTCCCTTCCGATGGCTTCTTCAGGATTTTCCCAGGGAGGTGACTCTTCTTCCGGGCAGCCCTCAGGATCTTCTCAGGGAAATGGCGCTTTTTTGACCTCCGGTACGGGAGGGGGGTCCCCAGGATTTGCTCAGGGTGGTGATGGCAGCAGGGAGCGTTCAACCGGGATGCCTCATGCGGTTCCAGGGGCACCTGTCACCGAAGAGACCCCCTTTCATACGCCATCCGAAAGGTTGTCCGCAGCTGATCTGTCCGGGTTTCACAGGGTTGTCTGATCGGAGCCCGAAGATTCATTCATCTAATGCACAAGAGGTGGGAAAATGATCATCAATTCAAAAAGCTCAAACATAGACGAGATTCGCAAGATGTCCGAGAAGCGTCTGGCTCCAAAATCACCGCCGCCTCCGACGAAAAAGCTTGGAATGGGAGATTTTCTCCATCTGATGATTTCCCAGCTGCAATATCAGGATCCGATGCATCCCCTGAACAATACCAAATTTGCCGCCCAGCTGGCGCAATTTTCCCAGCTCGATCAGCTGACCCGCCTGAACAAGGGGGTGGGAGCGATCGGAAAGGATACAGGAGATGCCAACAAGATCGGTATGGTGGGATTTTTGGGTCAGGAAGTCACCGTTTCCGGGAACGGTTTCCATTTTGATGCCAAGGATTCCGCCCGGATGACCTTTACTCTGGACGGAGCCATTGCATCCGGATCTGTTCGCGTCTTTGACGCGTCGCATCATCTGGTCCGGACACTCTCCATGAAGCCTGCTCTGGCCGGTACACACTCGATCGAGTGGGACGGAGTCACCAATCATGGATCGATGGCTAGTCCCGGCAATTATTCATTTGAAGTTGAGGCCAAGGATGGTCGTCACCGGCCTGTTTCCGCAAATCCAGTGGAAACGGGTGTCGTAACAGGAGTGCTCTTTAAGGATGGCGCTCCGATCCTTGAGGTTGGCGGCAGGGAAATCGCCCTCAAGGATGTCTCGCATGTAGGCAAACCTCCTGGCCACAAGATGCAATCACCTCCGGCTGGGTCACCGGTTCTTCCGGTGGCCGCAAACCCGGCATCTGTCCTGCCGGTGAAGAGTCCGGAGGGACACATTCCCCCATCCGCTTCTCCTCCGGTTGCCACCGGAAGAGGGCCAGTTCAAGCCATTTCGGTAAACAAAAAGGCCTAGGAGAAGAAATCCTGGCCAAAAAGAGTTCAATCAAAAGGAGATCACAATGGGCGTTCTATCATCCATGTATGTTGCGACAAGCGGATTGAGTGCCATGGGAACCGACATGTCGGTTATCGGAAACAACATCACGAACATGAACACGATCGGGTTCAAACAGGGAAGGGCTGTTTTCGCCAATATCTACAGCCAGACACTGACCGGCCGCTCGAATTCGGTGAATAACTCCCAGCCGGGAACAGGTGTTTACGTTGATGGAATCCAGAGCGAATTTTCCCAGGGGTCCATTGAAAACACAAACAATGGTCTGGATCTTGCCGTCCAGGGAAACGGGTTCCTGACGCTCAGGACCAAAGCTGGCGCAAAGGTCTTCAGTCGCGCAGGAGAGCTTGCTCTTGACAAAAAAGGTCGTATTGTCGATCCGGATGGACGTGTCCTTCAGGGATATCTTTACAAGAACGGAAAAATGGGAAGTTTACTGTCGGATATCTCTGTGCCCCAGTCGACGATTCCTCCGAAAGCGACCCAAAATGTCTTTTCAAGAATCAATCTTGATGCCGGTATTACGGAAAATCTCAAATCGGCACAATCTTTTGAGAAGTCCACGAATATTTTTGATTCCCTGGGGATCCAGCACCTGTTGACCTACAAGTTCCATCCTACATCGGTTGCGGGACAGTGGGCTTTTGAGGCGAAGCTCGACGGGGCGGCTGTGACCAAGGGCGGAGGTTCGATTTCCTATATTCCAAAGGGTCACAAAAGGTCGATTTCAACCAAGGGAATGGTGGGACTCATCAACTTCGACGGAAACGGAAATGTGGCGAGTGTCAATTATGGGGGAACGCCTGTCAAAAGGGATAATAACGGTGTTTCCCATGCCCGGTATACGACCTCCCTCGACGACAAGGCCAAGACACCGGTCACCCTTGATATCGTCATGCCCAAACCGGGAGAAAAAGTTCGTTCGAACCATATCAATGGTGTGACACAGCAGGTTCTCGACCTGACGCAGTACAATGCTCCGGCGGCGACGATCGAGGAGACCCAGGACGGCTACAAGTCGGGGGATCTGAACAACCTGGCGGTTGACCGGGCCGGCAAGATTGTCGGATCTTTTACCAATGGCGTCCAGAAGGTTCTGGCGGGTCTTTCGATCGCGAATTTCAACAATCCAAGCGGTCTCGCCAGTATCGGCGGCAATGCCTATGCGGAAAGCATCGCCTCAGGGGTGCCAAGCTACGGTCAGGCGGGTGTCGGTGGAAGGGGGACGGTATTGGCCAACTCGCTGGAACTTTCCAATACCGATCTTGGTCGTCAAATGGTTGACATGATTACCGCCGAAAGGGGATATCAGGCCTCCGCGTCGGTGATCGCGACAGACAACACGATCATGAATACACTTCTGACCCGTTTGGGTTAATATCCCTGTAAAAAGGGAAAGATTCAAAGGGAAAGGGAGGCTTCGGCCTCCCTTTTTTATTGCGTTCAGGGGGAAGCAATCTTTCTGGTATCATTATTGCGTATTCAGGACAGGAAAACGGAAATATCCATCATGAGGAGGAACAATGGCCGAAGATTCAGAGAATGAAGAAGAGGGAGCGTCTCCCGCGAAATCCGGCGGAAAGAAAAAGCTGATCATCATAGGGGCGGTGGTCGTTTTGCTCCTGGGCGGCGGGGGAGCTTTTTTCTTTCTTCACCACAAGGGTAAAAAACCTTCCGAAGTCCCGATGTCTCCCAAAGAGCTTGAAGGTCTCGTCAAGAAAAATCCCATTGTCGACCTGAAATCCTTTGTGGTGAATTTGGCGGTCGCTCCCAATGCCCTTCCCAAATATTTGAAACTGAAGGTGGCGCTCAAGCTCAATAATCCGGAGGTGGCAAAAGAAATTGAATACCGGATGCCCGAGATCCAGAATATCATTCTGATCCTTCTGGGATCGGAGACGGAGGAAGACCTGTCTTCAACCGGTGGAAAACTGGCCCTCAGGAATCAGATCCAGCACCGGATCAATTCCATTTTGACCCTTGGTCGGGTGAGTTCGGTTTACTTTACGGAGTTTGTGATCCAGTAACCGGTACCGGAAATGAATGGCTCCCGGTCCAAAGAGAAAGGATTTCGAGAATGTCTGATGAAGAGATCGATCAGGAAGCTCTTGCCGCGGCGTGGGAAGCGGATCTGACCAAAAATGATGCTCCGGAGCCGGAAATCAGTCGAGCCGATATGGGCAAAACAACAGAATCTCCTGAAAATATTGATTTTCTTCTGGATGTTGCCCTGACCATTTCTGTTCAGGTGGGAACGGCAAAGATGTTGATCAAGGATCTTTTGCAGCTGGGACAGGGATCGGTCGTCGAGCTTGAGAAGCTTGCCGGAGAGCCCATGGAGATTCTTGTCAATGACAAGCTTATCGCCCGTGGAGAGGTCGTTATGGTCAATGACAAATATGGTGTCCGGCTGACCGATATCGTCAGTCCTGTGGAGCGGGTGAGAAGTCTGTGAGAGCTTGCGGTTCTGAATTCATTTATCCATGGAGTCCCTGATGATCAATCACGTTCATGCACACGCTCCCTCGATGATGATGATGGGGGTTCGCCTTTTTGCCTCTTTCTTTTTTGTCCTGCTTCTTTTTTTGGGAGCGGTGGCGCTCATCCGTTATCTTCAGCGAAGGGCCCCTTCTCTCAGGAGGGAAAACAGGGATTCGATCGAGGTCCTGACAAGTTGCACTCTGGCGCCAAAGACGACCCTTTCGGTGGTTTCGGTCAAAGGAGAACAGTTTTTGATCGGAGTGACCCCGACTTCTGTCAATTTGCTTTCAAGACTTGGTGGAGGAGAAAGTGGCCAGGGTGTGGCCGGTATCCCGGTCCAAGCCGAAAAAAGGATCTCGCCTGACCGTTCTGAGGAGCCGGAATTTTCAAAAGGGGATAATAAAAGCTTCGATCATCTTCTCAAGGAAACGGCAAGCCGGCTGAAAGAAGGACGGGAATCTTCCTCCAATGGAAGAAGGTGGAGTGTCTGATGCTGTTTCGACCTCTGATTCGCCGGTTCTCTTTTCTGGTTTTGTTTCTGTCTGTCCTTTCGGTATGGACCGCCCTCCCGGATATGGCATGGGGAAGCAATCTGTCCGTTGCTCCGGTTGCCCAGCTTCCGGAGCTTTCCCTCAAGTTCGGCTCTGACAATGGCCAGCCAAGCCAGGTGGCAATGACCGTTGAGCTTCTGCTCATGCTGACGGTCCTTTCCCTGGCCCCTTCCATTTTGATCATGATGACTTCCTTTACGAGAATTATCGTTGTCCTCTCCTTTCTTCGCCAGGCGATGGGAACAGCACAGGTGCCTCCGAATCAGGTGATGATCGGACTGTCTCTTTTCCTGACCTTCTTTATCATGGCTCCGGTCTATAAAACAATGGATGATACCGCCATTACTCCCTACCTTGAGAAAAGGATGGCTCCGGATGTGGCGTTGACCGAGGCGATGAAACCGGTCCGGAATTTCATGATGAAGCAGGTCCGCAAGAAAGATCTGGCGCTCTTCATGAAGATCGGACATCTTCCGGAGAAGGTCAAAAGTCCTGACGATATTCCAACGTATGTGCTGATTCCCGCATTTGTGATCTCCGAGCTGTCGACCGCTTTTGAAATGGGTTTCATGATCTATCTTCCATTTTTGATACTGGATATGGTGGTCTCCTCGGTCTTGATGTCGATGGGAATGATGATGCTTCCTCCCACTGTTGTCTCCATGCCTTTCAAGATTCTTCTGTTTGTTCTGGTGGATGGCTGGTCCCTGGTTGTCGGGTCTCTTGTGCAAAGCTTTCACTAGACTCCCCCGGCAGGGGCGGCCCTCCTTCCCTCATGATGTCCCATTCCGTCTGATTTTCCTTGAAAACTCTGCTTCCCATTGGCATGGCGATTGCTTGATCGAGCATGTGAATTCAAAAAAGATGGGATTTTGTATCTGATGAAGGGAGCCATGATGGATCCGCAAACGGCGATTGACCTGACACACGATGCACTGAAAATGGCCATGGTGCTGACATTCCCCATCCTGATCGTGAGCCTTGTCATCGGTATTGTGGTCAGTCTGTTTCAGGCAGTGACCCAGATTAACGAAACGACTCTTTCCTTTTTGCCGAAGGTGGCAGGAGTGGTTGGAGTGCTGCTGATCCTGATGCCTTGGATGGTCCGTCAACTTCTTGACTATACGCAAGATCTTTTTGGACGTCTTCCGGGGATTACCCAGTGAATCTTCTTCAGACGCTCGCGGGATGGAATCCCCGGGATCCGGTGACGTTCATGCTGATCCTGTCACGGGTTTCAGGAATGGTTGTCAGCATGCCGATCCTTTCTTCCAGAGCCATTCCGGTCAAGATCAAGGCGTTGGTTTCGATGGCGCTGGCCTTTTTGATGTTTCCTCTTGTCAGAAGGGATATGACTCCTTATCAAGGGGCATTTTCCTCGTGGCTGATCGGTCTTTTTTCAGAGTTTGCAACAGGTATTGCCATTGGATTTTCGGCGTATCTGATCTTTTCGGCGGTGGCCCTTGCGGGAGAAATGGCCGGGGTCCAGGTGGGTTTTGGAATCGTTGATGTGATCAATCCCCTTGGTCTTGCCGAGGTTCCCCTTCTCGGGACATTTCAGAACAGTGTTGCGTTTCTGGTTTTTCTGGCGACAAATGCCCAATACGCGATGATCTGGGGATTGGCCGAATCCTTTCGATGGGTTCCTCTGGGAGGAGGCAACTTCGGGCCTTTCTTTTTCGAGGGATACCTTTCCCTTTTTGGCCGATTCGTGGAATTGGGATTTGTTCTGGCTTCCCCCTTTCTGGTGGGGGGAATTGTTCTGAATCTGGTGATGGGTTTCCTGTCGAAAATGATGCCGCAACTAAATTTGTTGACATTGGGTTTCCCGCTCCTCCTTCTGGGGGGGCTTGTCCTTTTTATGGCATCTTTGCCTTTTTTTGGGAGCGTTGTGGAACATGCCTTTTCCAGAATGGAATCGAATCTTCCTGATCTCCTGAAGCTTTTGGGTTCCCATGGCTGAACAGGACTTTCAGGAGAAAGAAGAAGAACCCACTCAAAAGCGCCTTGAAAAGGCGCGTGAGGAAGGTCAGGTTGCCAAAAGCCGCGAAGTGGGGATCTTTTTCTTTCTTCTGGCCTCAATGGCTTTCCTCTCCTTCTCCGGAGAGAGGCTGCTTTTGGGGTTGAAAGGACAGATGGCAGGTTTCTTTACCGCTTCAGCCCATCCGTTCATTACGCCTGATTCCATTACGAAGATTCTTGGGTCGGCCATTGTCTCCTCTTTTCGCGTCGGACTTCCTGTCTGGCTTCTGTTTTTGGGGGCAGGGGTCCTGGCAACCCTGATTCAGGGAGGCATTTCCTGGTCCCCCAAGGCATTGGCTTTAAAATGGGACCGGATCTCTCCGGCGAAGGGGTTTGGAAGGATCTTTTCCTCCCAGTCGGCAGGAGAACTTGTCAAACACATTCTCAAGATCGCAATCGTCATGGGGGTGACGTTCTGGTTTTTGAGAAGTGACTGGGAGGGGTTGCCTGCTCTTGGGGGAACAGGAGTCCACCGGGTGATCTCAAGCCTTTCAATGATGATCAGGGATGTCCTTGTCAGGCTTTTGCCCATTTTTCTGATTCTGGCCATTCTGGATTACGGCTGGCAGAAATTTTTCCTTCTCCGGAAACTCCGGATGTCCAGGGCAGAGGTCAAGGAAGAATTCAAGGAAAGTGAGGGAGATCCTCAGGTCCGTCAGAGAATTCGGTCCATTCAGAGAGCGATGGCAAGACGGAGGATGATGGCCAAGGTCAAAAAGGCTACGGTGGTGATCACCAACCCCACTCATTTCGCCATCGCGATTCTCTATGACATGGATACGATGGCGGCTCCGGTGGTGGTTGCGAAGGGTCAGGATGAAATCGCCCTGAACATGAGAAGGGTGGCGAAGGAAGCGGGGGTTCCCGTGATTGAAAATCCTCCTCTGGCCCGGACTCTTTATGCAGCATGTCCGGTTGACAGGGAGATTCCGTTTGTCTTTTACCAGGCGGTTGCCCAAGTGTTGTCGGTTTTGTATGAAAAAGGAACATTGTCAGGAGTGAAACATGGCTGAACAAGTCGACCGGCCGGTCAAGCCAATGGCTTCCGGTAACTCTTCCGATTTTTTCGTGATCGTTGGCGTTGTTGGAATTCTTTCGATCATGATCGTTCCCCTACCACCCTTTCTTCTGGATTTTCTCCTGGCAGGAAGCATCTCGTTTTCACTGATCATCCTGCTGGTTGCGATGACCACCAGAAACCTTCTGGAATTCAGTATTTTTCCGACCATTTTATTGTTGTCGACCCTTTTCCGGCTTTCGCTCAATGTAGCCTCGACGAGGCTGATTCTTCTCCATGGGCAAGACGGGACCGAAGCGGCAGGACATGTGATCGAGTCATTTGGCCACTTTGTCGTCGGAGGATCTTATGCAGTCGGTCTCGTCCTTTTTGTGATCTTTGTAGTGATCAACTTCATGGTGGTCACCCGGGGTGCCGGGCGTATCGCTGAGGTCGCCGCTCGATTTACTCTCGACGCACTTCCCGGAAAACAGATGGCCATTGATGCCGATCTGAACTCCGGATCGATCAAGGAGGAAGAGGCCAGGAAGAGGCGAAAGGAGCTTTCCAGGGAATCAGAGTTTTTTGGAGCGATGGATGGAGCTTCCAAGTTCGTTCGCGGAGATGCTATCGCGGCGATCATGATTCTCCTTGTCAATATTCTCGGAGGGTTGCTCATCGGTCTTTTGATGAATGGTCTTTCTCTTTCCGATGCCTTGCAATTCTATACGACGCTCACGATTGGAGAAGGGCTTGTCGCACAGATCCCCGCCCTGATTGTGTCGGTTGCGGCCGGTATTGTGGTGACCAGGGCCGGTACCGGAAATGACCTGGGAGTCGAGATCAGGGATCAGGTGTTTCACAGGAGCCGGGCAATGGCCGGAACATCCGGGATTCTCCTTTTTCTGTCAGTCGTTCCGGGTCTTCCCCATCTGGCCTTTCTGGCTCTTGGTTCGACTATCGGACTGATGGCCTATAGCCAGATCAGCGGAAAGAAAAAGCAGGAGGAAAAACGGATTGAATCGGAGAAGACCCAGGTCAAGCCTCCTGCACCGGAAAATATTGAAAGCTACCTTTCCCTTGATTTACTGGAGCTCAATGTTGGGTATGGACTCGTTCCCTTGGTCGAAGGAGGGGAGGGGGCTGATCTCACGGACCGGATCCGGGGGATCCGGCGTCAGCTGGCGGGAGAGCTTGGGATTATTGTTCCCCCTATTCATATTCGCGACAACCTTCAGCTTAAGCCCAATGAATACCTGATTCTGCTCAAGGGAAATCCGGTCGGTCGCTGGGAGCTGAAAAATGGATCTCTTCTGGCCATGAATGCGGGAGGAGATTCAGGCAGTCTCGATGGGGTTCCGGTCAAGGAGCCGACCTTTGGCCTTGACGCGGTGTGGATTGATTCGGACAAGAGGGAGATGGCGGAAAGCCTCGGCTTTACGGTTGTCGATCCTGTGACGGTTCTGTCTACTCACGTGACGGAAATCATACGAAGCCATAGTGCGGATCTTGTCGGGAGACAGGAAGTGGGGCGCCTGCTTGAGGCCTTGTCCCAAGACTACCCCAAGCTTGTGGAGGATCTGATACCGGGGCAAATTTCTCTGGGTGTGCTGGTTTCGGTACTTCATGGGCTGTTGTCCGAAAGGGTTTCGATCAGGGATTTGAGGACCATACTGGAGTCGCTTGCCGATCAGGTTTCCTCCGGTCGGGATGCCAAGGATGTGACATCTCTGACAGAAGGAGTCCGGCAGTCTCTTGGACGATCAATTGTCAATCCCTACCTGTCCGGCAAACTCAGAAATCTTCAGATCGTGAGCTTTGACAGGGGATGGGAAGAGGTGATCCTGAAACAGGCGGCTCATTCCGGAGCGGCAGGGCTTGTTCTTGAGCCATCCTTGGCACAGAAGTTGCTGTCAAGTCTGGGGAGCGTTCTTGAGAGCCAGGGTCGGCGTGGTCTCCAATCTGTCCTGATGGTTGCTCCCCAGGCCAGAGTTGGGCTCAAGAGGCTTCTGGAAAGATATTTCCCTTCTCTTGCGGTTATTTCACCACTTGAGGTACCGTCGGATATCCCGATCGTGTCCTCGGATGTTATTCGTTACCAGGAGGTCTAGGCAATGCTCATTCGCACATTCGAGGGCCAGGATATGAGTGAGGTTCTCCGGAAAGTGAAGAGGGAACTTGGTTCGGAAGCGGTTATTCTGGATTCCAGGGAAGGAAGGACCGCGACTCGTGGAAGAACCTCCGGTGTTGTTGTGACAGCGGGGCTTCCAGAGATGGATCCCCCCTGGATGAATGATGTCCGGCATTCTGGAAAAAGTCCCGCTTCTCCGGATCCGGTTGAAGATGAACGGACCTCCCTCCGGAGGGAGGTCGAGTCCCTTCGGCTGGCGCTTCATCGTATGGAAGAAGAGTGGGGAACGGGGACAAGGGAAACGGTCCAGTCTCTTGCCAGACAGGTCGAGGCTCTGATCTCCGAAGGAGCCAGGAATGTTCCGGATCAGCCGGTGAATGAATCGGTTGATTCCCTCGCGCTGGCTCGAGAGATTCTTCTCCGTCAGGGGATCGCTCCGGAAGACGGGCAGGCCCTTCTTGAAGCGCTTTCCGATCTGACCCTGAATGTGGGAGAGATCGGGGACGAGGAGCGCATCGGTTCTCTTTTGCAATTTCTGGTCGCAAGAAATATCCGCACGTCAGGATCTTTTCTGGACCGCATCCGCCACAATAATCCGGTCGTCTGTGTTTTTGCAGGTCCATCCGGAGTGGGCAAGACAACGACAATCGCAAAACTTGCGGCAGGATTTACCATACGACACGGGAAAAAAGTTCTTCTCGTAAACCTCGATACTTACCGGATAGGAGCCCTTGAGCAACTGAGAATCTATGGCGACCTGATGGGGCTTCCGGTGGAGGTCGCATCGACTCCCGAGCGTCTGGTCTCCATCATTCGGGATGCGAGGGACAGGGAACTGTACGATGTGATCCTGGTGGACTCAGCAGGTGGTCTTTCCGGTGATGACACAAGAATCCATCCGTTTGTATCGGCCCTTCTACTGGAAGATCTGAACCTTTCTGTCTCTCTTGTCCTGTCTGCCTCCCACAAGACAAAAGATATCGAAAAATCCATTTTGCTCTACCAGTGTCTGGCTCCAAACAACATGATACTGACCAAGCTCGACGAGACCGAGTCCCTTGGATCGCTCTACCCCATTCTATCCAGGGCACCACTTCCTGTATCCTATGTGACGATGGGGCAGCGTGTTCCCGATGATATCGATGTTGCCCATTCAGGTCGCTTGTCCCAGTGGATTATTGGAGGATTCAGATAGATGGCAGACCAAGCCGAAGGCTTGAGACATCCGGGAGCTCCGGAAGGACCTCCCCAGAGGAAAGGTCCCCCTCCCCGGATCCTTGCGATTACGAGCGGAAAAGGTGGAGTCGGAAAAACCAATGTTGCGGCCAATCTCGCATATGTTCTTGCCGATACGTTCAAGAAACGGGTTCTGATTTTTGATGCGGATCTTGGACTTGGAAACATGGATATCCTATTCAACCTTCATCCTGTTTTTACCCTGAAGGACTTTATTTCCGGTTCTGCGGAGCTTTCACAGATCATGATCGAGGCGCCAGCAGGTATCAGAATTATTCCGGCAGCCTCCGGAGTGGAGTCCCTGACTCAACTTTCACCCGAAGAACACCTCAGGCTGATTTCGGCCTTTGACCAGATCGATGAATCGGTGGATATCCTGTTGATCGATACCGGTGCCGGGATTTCCGAGAATGTCCTGACCTTCAATCTGGCCAGTCAGGAAACAATGATTGTGGTGACTCCAGAGCCAACGAGTCGCACAGACGCCTTTGCCCTGATGAAGGTGCTGAACCGGAGACAGTCGGGAAAACCTTTTCTCTTTCTGGCCAATATGGTCAGGGACAGGAAGGAGGCCCTTGAGCTTTTTGATCTGGTATCAAGGGTTGCCGACCGTTTTATTCCGGGCCTGAATCTTTCGTTCGGAGGTTACCTTCCGATTGATCCTTCCGTGACACAGGCTGTTCGCAATCAGAGGGCATTGGCGGAGATGCTTCCCGGAACTCCTTTTGCCTTGGGAATGCGACAGGTTGCGAGGGATTTCCTTTCAAGGCCGCCGCGTGAAGGAGTGAGGGCAAGTATCGGTCTTCTGATGAAGCGTCTTCTGGAGCGCTAGTGCAGTGGAGAATCTGTTCTTTGTGGGTGTCGGGAGTGTCAGGGGTGGTCGAGAGCTGTTTGGAGGTTGTTTTTCAACCGATAAGATGCTTGATATGAAAGGTGATTGGCCATGATGGAACTTGATGAGGCCAGCCTGAAAGAGTTTGCTGTAACCATAAAATTTTTTGCGATGAGATATGCCCATCGTCTTCCGCCGGAAATCGATGTGGATGATCTTGTCAGTGTCGGGATGACAGGACTGATCGATGCGGCGAAACGATTTGATCCTTCAAGGGGGATCAAGTTCAAGACCATGGCTGAGCATCGGATCAGGGGTGCGATGCTTGACGAGATCCGTTCGGCCGACTGGGTGCCACGATCCGTCAGGGAGAAAGCTTCAGCCGTTCATGCCGTGCGGGAGACTTTGCGTGCAACCCTCCTGAGGGAGCCCAGTGACAGCGAGATGGCGAAAGCACTTTCCTTGCCTCTCGATGAGTATCTGACACTCGAAAATGAAATCGAACCTCATCATCTTTATTCGATTGAAGATCTGTTCGAGATGGAGGATGGTTCAGGATCGTCCATATTGGATCGTCTGGTGGTTCCGGGGGAGGCCGATCCGCTTTCGGAGTTTCTGAAGAGTGAAGAGTCGACCCTTCTTGAAAAGGCTCTGGATGCCCTTCCGGAAAAGCAAAGACTGGTCCTGTCCTTGTATTACTATGATGAGCTTTCCATGAAAGAGGTTGCTGCGGTTCTTGAGGTGAGTGAATCCAGAGTTTCCCAGATCCATACCCTCGCGATCAAGAATTTGAAAAAAGCGCTTCTCTCTTCCGGTCATAAAGAGGGCTGATCTCTTTATATTAACCTTTAAATGCGTATGAAAAAATGGTAGATTGGCCCATTGCCATATCTGTCATGTAAGGGTGTCGTTCCTTGCTATGTGCGGGATTGACTAAAACTTGGCCGCGGATTTTCTTTTGAGATTGTTCTGGACTGATCGGGGATCTTCGGCTGTCGCATTTCTGGGGGTATACCACACAATGGATTTTAAAATGAAAGTGCTGGTTGTTGACGATTTTTCGACGATGCGCAGAATCGTGAAAAACACTCTTCGTCAGATCGGATTCGTCAATATCGAGGAGGCCGAGGATGGGCAAAAGGCTTATGACAGACTTGTTTCTGAAAAATTTGATTTTGTTGTTTCAGACTGGAACATGCCGAATATGACCGGAATCGATCTCCTCAGGAAGGTAAGGGCAACTCCCTCCATCAAAAGCATCCCGTTTTTGATGGTGACAGCCGAAGCCAAGCAGGAAAATGTTGTTGAGGCAATCAAGGCTGGTGTTTCAAATTATATCGTCAAGCCTTTCACTGTGGGGACCCTTCAGGAAAAGGTTGCAAAGATTTTCAAGGAATAATCATTGGCTGTTGTCTGATTCCTCAGGGGGGTGACCGGTGGCGGAAGGGTTTGATAATGACGAGATGAAGGAAATTGTTCAGGAGTTTCTTGCCGAGGCGCAGGAGATGCTTGAAGGTCTCGACAACTTTTTTGTCCAGCTTGAGGCAAGGCCGGACGATACATCTCTTCTGAACGAAATTTTTCGGGCTGCCCACAGTATTAAGGGATCCGCAGGTTTTATCGGCCTGACGCGGATTGTTGAGGTTGCCCATCATGCCGAAAATGTCCTGAATCAGTTGAGACAGGGAATGATGAAGGCAGAGCCGGCGGTGATCGATATCATTCTGGAAGCAATGGATGCTCTGAAGCTTCTTCTGGAAGAGGTTCACACGGGAGTTCAGGCCGATGTGGATATTGATACCCTCACGATGAAGCTTGACCTTCTTCTCCAGTGGGGAGAAGACCAGGCTTCATCTCATGAATCAACGGGGCCGGCCGTTCCGGATTCCGAAGAGGCGGGAATGGTTGTTCCCCCCGAGGACCCGGAAGAGTCAGAAACAGAAGAACCCGCTCCTCCTCTCCCTGCTAAAGTCGCTGAAATCGTATCACGTGATCCTTCTCCTGCCGTCTCTTCTCAACCCTCTCCCTCCGCTTCTGCCCAGACGGAAGGGGCCGCGCCGCAATCCTCGGGAGTTGAGGTGGATCAGACGATTCGGGTTGAGACCTCGCGACTCGACAATGTCATGAATCTGGTCGGAGAGCTCGTTCTTGGCCGCAACCGGCTGGTTCGTCTCGCCACCGATACCAGTGGGGATGAAGATTGGGAAAAACAGCAGAAGGATATCGCTGAGGCGGTCATTCAGTTGTCCAGGGTGACAACGGATCTTCAGCTGGCGGTCATCAAGACCAGAATGCAGCCCATCAAGAAGGTTCTTGGAAAATTCCCGAGGATGGTCAGGGATCTGTCGAGAAAATTGGGGAAAGAGGCTCGTCTTGAGCTGTCCGGAGAAGAAACGGAACTGGATAAATCCGTTATCGAGGAGATCGGCGATCCGCTTGTCCATATTATCCGGAATGCGATCGATCATGGTCTTGAAATGCCTGAGGAACGTCTTGCCGCTGGGAAAAGCCCTGAAGGCGTCGTCCGGATTTCTGCCTATCAGGAGGGAAATTCCATTGTCATCGAGATTTCAGATGACGGTCATGGTGTCAATGTGGACAGGGTCCGCAGAAAAGCGATCGAACGCAATCTGATTTCGGCGGCGGATGCTGACCGGATGACCACTGAAGAGCTGGTCAATCTCATCTTTTTGCCTGGATTCAGCACTGCCGAAAAGGTGACGGATGTCTCCGGCCGTGGTGTCGGAATGGATGTGGTCAGGACGAATATCAACAAGATCAATGGCACAGTCGAGATCCGCTCCCAAAATGGACTGGGCTCGACATTTGTGATCAACCTGCCTTTGACCATTGCCATTATCCAGGCGTTGATGGTCGCGATCGGGGATGAAGTCTATGCGGTACCGCTTCAGTCCGTTGTGGAAACGGTCAAAATCACTGAATCGGATATCCGGACACTCTCGGGAGCTGAAGTTTTAAATCTCCGGAATCAGGTTTTGCCACTCCTGAGGCTAAGGGATGAGTTCAAAATCCCCGGTGAGGCCAATGAATCTGCAGGAAAAAACCGTTATGTGGTTGTTGTTCAGCTTGGCTCCCGCTCCGTAGGTCTTGTTGTCGAGGCACTTCCATACCAGGAGGAAGTGGTCATCAAGAGTATGGGGCCAATCCTGTCAGGTATCAGGGGAATGGCAGGGGCAACGATTACCGGCGATGGGAAGGTGGTTCTGATTCTTGATGTCGGTGAGATTTTGCAAGATATCCAGATCCGCGGCCATCAGGGGGTATCGGCCGTTTCCCGATAGAAGGGTTTGTCCGGGGGTAGGGGAGGTCGATTGAAATTACAGGGAAAGATCCAGCTGTCCGTGTTTTTGATTCTGCTCCTGTTTCTTTCTGTGACGGGGGTACTGACGATCTATAAGGTTTCGGGTGATCTGATGAATCAGGAGGGAAAACGATCCGAAATGATGGGACAGTCCATCATCGGTAGCCTTTCGACGGTGATGATGTCGGTCAATGCACCAGTCCTTTCTCAGAAGGTTATAGAGGATCAGAAACATCTTGAAGGGATTTTGAGGGTTCAGGTTCTTCGGCCATCCGGCAAGCAGGCGTTCTATGACAACAAGATGATTGATCGGGTCAACGCATGGAGGCATTACGATGCCTACGCCCGTCGTTCATTCTTTTCCCGGCCCAAGAATGATTCTGGCCGTCTGGGGCAGGATTCCCGTTTCAAGAATGTTCTTTTATACGGTCGTGCCGTTTCATATCAGGAAACAGTTGATGGAACTCCTGCACTGACCCGGTTACTGCCGATCAAAATGTCCAATAACTGTCTTCTCTGCCATGGATTCCAAAAGGATCAGCCAGTCATGGCGGTTCTCAGGATCAGTACCCCCCTGACGGCTTTCAATCATTCGAAAAATTCCATGATCATGGAGATTTCCATATTGTCACTTGCAACGATGATTGTTCTCTCCGTCCTTCTGTCCATTACGATGAGAACCCTTGCCATCCGACCGATTCAGGAGATCGTTTCAGTGATTGAGCAGACGGCCCAGGGGGATCTTACCCGGACCGTCCAGCCCAGAACCGGTGACGAAATCGGAAGCTTGATGACGCATTTTAATGAGATGGTCATGAAGATCCGTGAAGTCGTTATAAAACAGCGGGAAGAAGCCTCCAGGGTCATGCTGATTGCCAAGGGTATCATCGGAAAGCTTGACGGCATCCGCTCCAGGACGGACCATGAGGCCGAAATGATTGCCGGTGCGGCCGAAGCCACGGAAAAGCTATCCGGATCGATCCGGTCTGTGAGCCAAAATACCCGCTCCCTGGCAGAACTCTCCACGAAAACCGATCGGGAAGCCCTGAGGGGACTGGAATCCATTCAGAGGGCCGGGCAGGAACTGACACGAATTTCCGGAGTCGTCTCCGATGCGACCAAAAGCATTTTGGAGCTTGGCAAGTCCTCCGAGGAAATCTCCCAGATCATCACCATTATTGACGAGATCGCCGAGCAGACCAATCTCCTTGCCCTCAATGCGGCCATTGAAGCCGCACGTGCAGGGGAGCAGGGAAAAGGATTTGCTGTCGTTGCCGACGAGGTTAGAAAACTGGCGGAAAGAACGACACTTTCCACGCGGGAAATTGCCGAGACGATAAAGTCTATTCAGGTTCAGACCGAAAAGTCGGTAAGGGTGATGTCTTCGGGATCGAAGGAGATGATCGATCTGATGGGGGTGATGGAGGAGGCTTCCACACTGCTCTCCGGAATCACCGCTTCCGTCAATCAGGTGACGATCCGTGTCAACGAGATCGCCGAAGATTCTGCCCGACAGAGTGAAGCGGTTTCCAATGTGACAGAAGCGGTGGAAAGCTCCTCCCGCGGAATTCAGCTGATCCGTCAAAATGCGAAAGAGTCCGCTGATGCCGGGGTGGAGATGGATTCAAGAATGAAAGAGCTTGAACGATATCTCGCGCAGTTCAGGACGGATGCCTGATTTTCTATTCGAATGGTTTCTTGTTCTCAAAATGAAGGAGGCAATTGTCCAATGAAGGAACTTTCGACCGACAGATCCATTGAGCCATTCTCCCCGGGATCTCCGTCGGGGACAGACTTTGCTGATGGATCAGATGAGATCCTCCAACTGGTCAGTTTTACCCTTGCAGGGGAAAATTATGGATGTGAAGTCATTCATGTTCAGGAGATCAACAGGCTCTCGGATTTGACCCGTGTGCCGAAGGCTCCCCACTATGTTGATGGTGTGGTCAATCTCAGGGGAAAAATTCTGCCGGTGATCAACTTCAGAAGGCTTCTCGGATTTCCTTCCGCATCGGAAGTGACCGAGGATATGAGAACGATCGTTGTGAATGCGGAAGGGATTCTTGCGGGTTTGACGGTGGACTCGGTCAACCAGGTCATCAGGATTCCCAGAAAGGATATTGAAAACCGTCAGGACTTCAATATGGCCGGAAGTTTTGCGGATGCCATTACCGGAGTGGCCCATCTTGATGATTCCCTGGTAACGATTATTGATATCATGAGCCTTCTCAGAAGACACCAGTCTGATGTTTCAGGATCCGGGCGCTAAAAGACCATGGATATCACGACCCTTCTGGGTTTCTTGATCGGTATCGGTGGAATTCTCGGCGGGGCAACGATGGAAGGTTTGCCTCTCGGGACCATTTTTCAGCTGACAGCTGCCATTATTGTGTTCGGCGGAACGATTGGCGCGACGATGGTGACGACACCCCTTCCACAGGTCATTGCCGCAGTCAAGGGGATTCCCCGGCTGTTTTTGAATTCAAAGTCCGATCCGGTGCCCCTTATCCTGAAAATCGTCGAGCTTGCAAAAGTTTCACGAAAGGAAGGGTTGTTAAAGCTTGAGGCCTATCTTGAGGATCCATTTATCAAGGCCAATGGATTTTTCACCCGCGGTGTCAGAATGGTGATGGATGGCACGGATATCGCCAAGGTTCGCGAAGCTCTTGAAGGAGAATCGTTCTATATGGAAGAGGAAGAGGGCGGAGCTGCCAAGGTTTTTGAAGCCGCTGGCGGGTATGCTCCGACGATCGGAATCCTTGGGGCGGTTCTGGGCTTGATCCATGTCATGAGCAACCTCTCCGATCCGAACAAGCTTGCTGAAGGGATCGCCACTGCCTTTGTCGCCACGGTGTATGGGGTGGGTTCTGCCAACCTGATCTTTTTGCCGCTTTCTGGAAAGCTCAAGATCAAGAATCGTTCCGAAGGAAAGTTCCGGGAAATGATCATTGCTGGACTGGTCGCAATCGGTCAGGGGGAAAATCCGAACAACATCCAGGATCTTCTGGCAGGATTCCTGAGCGAGGCGGAACGGGTTCATCTGCCTTCCACCTGAGTCATGATTTAGGGAGCGAAGGACAATGGCTAAAAAAGCCCGTCATGAAGAACATGAAAATCTCGAGAGATGGCTTGTTTCCTACGCCGATTTCATCACCCTCCTTTTTGCCTTTTTTGTGATGCTGTATGCGATCTCTTCCTTGAATACCGGAAAGTTCAGGGTCATGTCCAACGCCATTACCGCCACATTTCAGCACAAAAAGGTGATTGGGTCGACTCATGTGATCATTCCGAAGGACAATACCATGCAGTCCGGAAAAATCACTCCTCAGACACAGGCGGTTATGGTGCAGGCCATGCAGCTTATGGTGGAGAAATCCTCCCAAAAAGGGGATATGCAGGTTGTCCAGACAAAACACGGAATTGTGCTCAGAATTCAGTCAAAACTTCTGTTTGAGTCGGGACATTCAAAAATCCGTCCACAGGCATTGCCTGTCCTGAAAAAGGTAGCGGGAATTCTCGCAAAGTCTAAAAAAGAAATCCGGATCAGCGGTTATACGGACAATCAGCCCATAAGGACATCCAAGTATCCCAATAACTGGGTCCTTTCCACGATGAGGGCCGTGAATGTCCTGACCGAGCTGATTCGTGAAGGTCCTCTGGATCCAAGGAGGGGAGGTGCTTCGGGGTTCGGGCGTTTTCGTCCGATCGCTTCAAACATGACCGCGTCCGGACGAGAAAAAAATCGTCGTGTAGAGATCCTGATCCTGAACAGGGAGTACCACTCACCTACTGTCCTTCCGCTGGCTGATTCCGGCCCTGGTCCCCACCGGACATTTCCAAACCAGAAGCAAGAGCATTCAAAGCCGCTACCTCCTCCGGAGATTTGAAGAATTCCCGGATGTATGATAGAAGGAAGTCATTGAAAGTCCGGGAAGTCGCATGATTGATCTTTTGTGACCTCCGGATAGAGATGGAGGTCCAATATGAGTATCTTGCCGACAGTGGGTGTTCAGCAATCGATTGAGCAGATACCGGCGCTGATTCAGGCTTCTCCCCCTTTTAATCCCTCTCTTCCTGCCGTTTCCACGATGGCTCTCGCTATTTCCGAGGTGGAAAAAATCAGGGAGGTTCATCCCGTTTCCCTGTCCCGGGAGGATGCCGTTGGATCGGGTGAGGAGGAGGATGCCACAGACGAGAAGCAAAAAGACCAAGAAAATGAGCCGGATGCCGTTTATCCCCGGTCAAAAGGACACCTTGATCTCAGGGTTTGATCGATCGTCAGAACGTGAGGGGAGTCTGTGGGGTTTGATCTGATGCAGGGTGTTCTCGATTTGATTTTTTTGGTTGCGGGTGCGATATCGATCGTCTACCTTCGTGTTGTCCGCATGAGAATGCGTCAGCTGGCGATTGATAAAGGCCGGCGTTTGCCTGGGAAAAATACGGTCGATCCCCCTGTCCAATCGGTCAGTCCCTCTGCTGTTTATCCCGTCCAGAGCCCGAGGAAGGATGCCATTGCCACGGGAGACAACCGGGAGGTTGCCCAGATGAAGAGTCTTCTGGCCAAAATGACAATGGAACGCTCCAGGCTTCAGGTGGCATTTTATGATGCAGAGAGAATGCTTGAGGATCTGGAAAATTTTCAGACGGGACCTTCTTTTCATTCTCCTGTCCCGCCACAGGATTCTCATCGGGAGACCTCTCAGGTTCTGGAACCGGTAGTTCCTGATTTAAGGAAGTCGTCTCCGTTGACTGACCAGGAAAAGGCTGTTTCCTGGTCCATGTCGGGTCAGTCGATTCCTGAGATTGCAAAAAGGCTCGGCCGAAGTGAAGGGGAGGTGGAGTTGATTCTGGGAATGGCAAGGCTATCCGGTGGAGGTGTCGGATAGCCCGGGAGAGTGTCGATGTCAGGTGTGCAACCACCCGATCTGTCTGGCGGGGGGATTCCTTTTGGACCAGATCCTCTTTTGGGTCTTGTGCGTCTTCTGCGCACAGCGCCGAAAGGAGTTTTGTCCGCACTCCTGTCGCCGCTTCGTTCCTCTTCTCCCTTTTTATGGTCAGTGAGTCTTCCGGGACTGAAGGTTCCCCTGATTCTTTCACTGCCTCCTGAAAGCCTTCCGCCCACCCTTTCCCGTCAAAGCGTTTCCGGATTCCTTTTTGAAGAGAACAACCAATTGTTTTTCAAGGGGAATCAGGAAGTCGCCACTTCTCCTCCATTGTTGCTGCTCCTGGGAAATACTCGAGTCAGTGGCGGCGATCATGAGGAAACATCCGGTTTGGAGAAATCCATATCAAAAGCCTTATTTTTCGAAACAGATGGAGCCATCCCGGCCAGTTCCCTCCAAACCCCTGCACAGATGATGGCTGAGACCTATTCTCTAAAAAATGGGGATATTCCGAATCTTACCTTTCAAAAGGTGGATGGACCTGTTCCACCAGGTTTGCTTTTTGCTGGGGGATCTCCTCCTTCGGTGATGTTCGAGATCTGCTGGCCGGATGAAAAAGAGGCTCACTCCTCAAAAAAGTCCGAAAATCTTCCGTCTGCGAGTTTTTCTTTCAGACTTTCCGTGTCCTATGCAACGGGGGAAAATCTGGAGCTCGCCGGTGTCTTTGATCCGTCATCCGCTAGATTAAATCTTTATCCAAGGACATCTTCCCCCTTTCTGATGTCTTATTGGAACAGCCTTGAGAGCGATCTGGGCGCGGCCCTTGAAAAAAATATCTCGATATTGCTGGAAAGGCACCGGAAAGATCATGGATGATCCTGAAAAGTTGTCACGTCTGGCGATTGCGATCCGATACCTTCCAGGGGAAGATGGTGCTCCGGTTGTTCTTGCCTCCGGGAAGGGAGAAGTCGCTAAAGCCATCCTGGAGCAGGCCTCGCTCTACAAAATTCCTGTGACTGAAAACCCTCCACTTGCCAAAATGTTGATCGGATTACCTCTGGATCATCCCATTCCTGTCGAGTTTTACGAGGCTGTGGCCCTGGTTCTGGCCCATCTTTACCGTTATCCCGGTGGAGAGAAAGAGAGTGGGACGAAGTCTGCTCCCTGAATCCAAGACTGAGAAGGAAAGAGGTTTCCTATTGTTCTCCCCATCGACTCATGGTGTTCAACGACGCTTTGCGGAGGATATCGCCATTATCAGTGCTAGGAAGATCCATGAAAAAACGCGTAAGGTGTTTTTTCCCTGAGGACTCATTCCTTTACGGGTACAAGAGGGGTTGACAGCCCGATCAGATCGGGCCATCGACGGGGTGCGGAACAGCATTTGTGAGGATTGCAAGCTACCCATCCATACCGTCGTCGAAAGGCTTCCCAAGAGCGCCGGTCAGCCCAGCTCATCGCCCTTCAGCGGTGGGCTGTCCGGGCTGGCCGCCAGCCAATCGTCGAGGGCGGCGATATCACCACGCGCCTGACGCTCGCGGAAATAGGCTTCTGTTTTGAGGGCCGAGACCTTTTCGGCGATGGCCGTCACAAAAAACTGGTTCATGGATACATGTTCTTCCTGAGCCACCTGGCGCACGTAGGCGAGCAGGGACTCAGGCACACGCAGGGCATAGTTGGACATCAGGGTTGCTCCTCTCGTAATTGGTGTAAAAATGCGCCAGGTGTCGCCACTTTCAGGCGAAAACGCCCGACGATGGCAAAGTCTTGGATGTTCATGGAGACCAACACGTCCGCGCGGCCATTCAGCGCGGTTTCCAGGACCATTTCGTCGGCGGGATCGCGCAGTTGGGGCCGCCAGAGGTAATGCAGATGGACCGGTTCGCCGCACAAACACAAAGCGTCCAGAAACGCATCCGTCATGAGGGCGCTTCGCCCGCTGGCTGCCAGTTGCTCCGGGCGCTTGAGGACGGTTTCATACTCCAGGATCAGCGGTACCGAAAGCAAGACGAGAAACTGTCTGTCTCTCATGGCCTGTAATAAGGTGAATGACGCACCCAGGCGGCTGCGGGAAGCCGCCACCAATACATTCGTATCCAAGACGACGCGCGATAGTTTCATATTGCCGATGATATTACCGTGTCAAAAAAAAAACAAGAGTCACCTTCATCCAACAGGGTATGAGTCTGAAAGGAGTCTCGTTATTCCAGTAAGGAATGAGACTGAAAATGGTTGATTTGTTCATAACAACGAACATGGTAGGCAATTCGATCAAGATGGCCAACCCACTGACCTCCTCAAAAACTCCCATGTCCGGAGTCCTATTCAGGAGGTGACCGGGAATGGTCAGAAGTCGAGCCTTCTGTCAGAAAAGGGTCATCGATGCAAGCCTTGAGAACGGTCGGAGTCCGGGAATGGAATGGCAGAAAGACCCTTTCATGCCGCTTTTTAGGGTTTTTCTACTTTTAGAAGCTGAGATTGGAAAAATCCCCCTTTGTCCCCATTTTTAAGCAATGTAACAGAATTCTGATTGAGTGAGTCTGAGGCTGGAAGCCTTTTGCCTGCTCTGCTAGAATACAGGGAAAGTCATCCTGTCGGGTATCTGACGGGAGTGAGGTGTTTTCTCAGGCAATAACCGATTTTTTGTCGTTTTCACATATCCCAAACTTTTACAGGAGTGTCTAGCTGATGGATTTTCGCGCCAAGTGGTCTCAAAGAATTAAAAGTCTTCCACCGTATCTCTTTGCCCGTATTGATGAAAAAAAGCGTGAGGCGATGGCCAAGGGAATGGATATCATCAACCTTGGAATCGGAGATCCGGACACCCCGACACTCCCTCCGATCGTTGAGGCTGCTAGGATTGCCCTGGGCCGTCCAGAGCACCATCAGTATCCCTCTTATGAAGGAATGCTCTCGTTCAGGGAGTCGATTGCCCACTGGTACAAAAAGCGCTTTCTGGTCGACCTGGATCCTCACACGGAAGTGCTGGGCCTTATCGGTTCCAAGGAAGGGATCGGCCATATGCCGCTCGCATTCATTGATCCGGGAGATACGGTTCTGGTCCCTGAGCCTGGTTACCCGGTCTATCATGCCGGTACTCTTTTTGCCGGCGGAGAAACCTACTACATGCCAATACTGGAATCCAATGGATTTTTGCCTGATCTTTCGGCAATTCCGGATTCTGTCTATCGTCGTACAAAAATCATGTTCATCAATTATCCGAACAATCCAACCGGTGCTGTCGCTCCGGATTCATTTTTTGCAGAAGTCATAGAAAAAGCAACAAAATATGGCTTTATCGTTGCGCATGATGCGGCTTACTCCGAGATCTATTTTGACGGGAATGCTCCAAAGAGCTTCCTTTCATTTCCTGGGGCAAAGGAAGTGGGAATCGAATTTCACAGCTTGTCCAAGACATTCAACATGACCGGGTGGAGAGTCGGTTTTGCGGTTGGTAACGCATCGGTCCTCGCAGGTCTTGGAAAAATCAAAAGCAATATGGATTCCGGAATCTTTCAGGCTCTCCAGGAGGCATCGATTGCCGCAATGGCGCTTCCGGATTTTTGGATGGAGAATCTCCGTAGCATGTATCAAGAGCGCCGTGATGTTCTGGTATCGGGTCTCAGGACCGCCGGTCTTCGCGTCATCCCGCCGGGAGCATCGTTCTATCTTTGGGCGGGAATACCTGCGGGAATGAAGTCCGAGGAGGCCTCTTTGGCCTTGTTGAGCCGCACTGGAATTGTCGCGACTCCCGGAAACGGATTCGGAATTTCCGGAGAAGGTTATGTCCGCTTCGCCCTGACGGTCGATACGCCGAGACTAAAGGAAGCCATCGACAGGATTGTGAATGAGGGGCTCTTTACCCCCAAAAACTAGCCGGAGAAAAAACATGTTTCCTTTTTCCTGTTTTTCCGGGAAATCAGGGTGATTGCAGGAGTTTCACTCGGAGGAAATCTTCCCGGGTCGAGAATAGCAATTGAAAGATGTCTCTCCAGTATGTTTCAAAGCTCTTTTTTCAGATTGACAGGAATGTCTTCTTTTGCCCGGACACTGGCTTGGGGAACTCCGGCTCCTTCCTATGACAATGTTGTTGTTGTCGGGGTGACCAGGCTATGTGTTCCGGGTTTTTTTAACTGGCTCAATGAACTTGAACGAAAAGTCCCCAGAAGAGGTAAGGGAAGGCTCTGGCCTCGTATCCTGGATATCGACTTTCTTTTTTCCTTTCCTCCATCATCCGGTCACCCACCGGATCTGATTCTCCCTCACCATGCGTTGCCATCGCGGGAAACCTTGCGCCATCTTCTTGATGAAGCATCCCGTCAGGCTAGGCTGCCTTCGGATCTTCGTGACAGTTTATGTGGAACTCTATCGTCCGGTTCTCCCCCCGGGAGCGCTCCGATTGCCAGGCCAGGTGCTTTTTTCTGGAAAAGGGGGTTTGATCATTGACTGGAAAAGGACTTTTTCTGGAGACAATCTCCCGGTCGGTTGATCAGGAGGATCTGCTTGCCGGAAGGGCTTCCTTCAATTTTTTGGAGGCAAGAGACCGGCTTCTGGGATGGTACGGTAATGTTGCGAGAAAGCTGCCGTGGAGGGACCCCATTACCCCCTACAGGGTCTGGGTGTCGGAAATCATGTTGCAACAGACGACTGTTTCTGCTGTGGTCGGATATTTTGAGCGTTTTATGGTGCGATTCCCTTCGGTTGATCTTTTGGCAGAGTCTTCGGAGAACGATCTCCTGAAACTCTGGGAAGGACTGGGATATTACCAAAGGGCAAGAAATCTCCATCGGGCGGCTAAAATGATCGTGGTTTCCGGTTCGTTTCCCAGAACAAAAGCGCAGTGGGAACTTTTGCCAGGTATAGGACCGTCCACTGCAGGAGCAATTGCATCGATTGCTTTTGGGGAAAGGGAGCCGATTCTCGATGCGAACGTTCGTAGGGTCAATCGCCGTCTTTTTCAGTTCATGGATTCCCCTGAAAAAGGAGACAAGCTCGAATATCTCTGGAACATTTCACGAGCGTTTGTCGAATTGCCGGGAGACTCTCCCGGAGAGGTCAATCAGGCGTTGATGGACCTCGGTGCAACTGTTTGCCGGATCAGGGCTCCCTTGTGTGATGAATGTCCCCTCTCCTCCCAATGCCTGACGTCCCGTTTTTCTCTTGATTCCAGTTTGCCAATAATGAAAAGAGGTTTCCGAAGGAAGGTCATCAGAACAGCCCTTGTTCTTCCGCCTGAAAAAGGGCTTACCCTTGTGATCCGCTCGGGAGGACGTTTTTTGGAAGGACTCTGGGATTTTCCCGGGGATGTCATGGATGAAGTGGCTTCTTCAGAAAAAACAGGGAGGATGATTGGCAGGGTTTCTCATGTTTATACCCATATCGAGGAAGAGGTGTTGATTATCGAAGTGGATGTTCTGCCAACAGGGTCTGAAAACGCAAGGGTATTCCCCGGAATCGGAGAGGCAAGGGAGGTTCCCCTGACCGGGGCAGCCAAAAAGGTTATGCGCGTTCTTGAGAAACGGGAGTTATTCAAAACCAATGGATGACCCTGTCACCGGCTTTATTTCCGGTTCCTTGCCGGTAAGCCTGTCAAGAAGACTTTGGAGAGCTTGCGTTCGCTTTTTGTGGATGAGCAAATGGTTGTTTCTGCTGATTGCTTTAGGGGTTGTGGGATCCTGTCAGTCGCAGAGCCAGAGTTTCTTGTGGGTTGCCGGTTCCATACCCTCCGGCTCACAGCCAACATCCGTTTCCTGCCCGGGGCCATCGACCTGTTTTGTGGTGGGTCAAAACGGCCTGATCCTCTTGACCCAGAACGGTGGACTGACCTATCAGCCACTGGATTTTGTCAACGGAGGATTTGCTCTTGCCAACTTCAACCTGACATCGATCAGTTGTCCCTCGACCCTGATCTGCTACATTGTCGGAAATCAGGGATTGATCGCCCAGACACTTGATGGAGGGGCCACCTTTCAGGTCACCAATGAAACGGTCAATGGTAACCTGACCTTGAACTCCGTCAGCTGCCAGACGGTAACGACTCCTGCCTGTGTTGCGGTTGGAAGCAACAATTCAATGTATATCCTGCCGATCCTTTCCGGGGCATGGACGGCTGTCCTGAATTCCTCATCGTCCGGTGTCGGACCTGCCAACTATGGACAGGTGGCGATTTCTGGCTCAACCATTTTGATCTCGGCTCAAACGACATCCGGGCAGGGTATTCCCGGACTGGTGGTTTCCTCCGATTCCGGGGTGACTTTCCAGTTTTCACCCATTTCCCAGGCAGATGCCCCCCAGGGTATCAGCGGAGTGGCGTGCCAGCTGTCAGGGACCTGCATCGCTGTGGGACCCGGAGCCGTCCTTCAGAGCCAGCTGTCGACCTTGTCCTGGTATCCTGTCGCGATTCCCCAGAGCTTCTCCCAGCAGGCGGGATTCCTTCAGGAAGTTTCTCCGGATCCTTCCGGAAGCTTCTGGTTGACTGGATCATCCGGAACCCTTATCTATCTCTCGAATGGTGTCTCTCAGACATCGACGGGAAATGGTCTCTGGATATTCGAACTGCAAACCCTTCCTGGTTCCGGAATTTCCGAGACCGTTGGCCAAGTGGGTTGCTCAGGATCTTACTCCTGTATTGCAGCGGTCTATTCCCTCTCCGTCAATGGCTCGGTTTATGAAACCGGTGCCCAGATTTCAGGACAGTCGAGCCTCCAGACCCCATAAATTTGATAAAAGTATGTGTTGTTCGTATGCTTGTACCGTTTCTTCTGGGCCGCTGACTCCCAGAACCAGGTTCACAATCAAAAATGAGGAGACGGAGATGTTCAACAAAACCAAAACATGGATTTCCGCGGGTATGCTTGTTGTTTTTATGGGAGTCCTTTCCGGATGTTATGGGCAATATGCCCTGGTTCATCTGCTTTATAAATCCAACGGGACGATCGAGAACAAGTGGGCCCGGTCCGGTGTGAATGCCCTTTTGATCATTTTCCCCGTGTATGCGATTGCAGGTCTGGGTGATGTCATTATCTTCAACACGATCGAGTTCTGGTCCGGAAAAAATCCGATTACAAACTCCCCATCGGTTTCTGGTAAGGCCGATATTCCGCAAAACGGGATGAGGGCGGAAACGACGAAATCCGGAAATCATGTCGTTTTGGCATGGCACTACAGCCAGTCAAGGAAATCTCTGGTCGCCCTTTCGGTTACAAGACCTTCCACTGGAGCGCCTGTCGTCAAGCTTTATCGTTCCCATGCTGTTGACTCTCAGGTGATGGGAGCCGGGGCACATGTGACGGAGACCACCTTCAATGCCGGTCATATGTCCTCAAGAGTTGTGACGGGACTTCCAGGAACGATCTAGTGACCTGTTAGGAAGATCATTCATGCGGTGTTAAGGGGGCAGTAATGCCCCCTTGTTTCTTTACTCTTCCGTTGGGGGAGAAGACGGTCCCGGCGGATTTTCGGTCAATGTATTGATGAATGCTTCCCAACCGGCTTTCAACGCTTTTTTGGTCTGATGTTCGGTCTGGACCATTTCTGTCCGGATTTCTCCTTCTCGCAGTCCTTCGACTGTTTCCTGTGCAAGGGATCGGGCTTTTTTGCGGGCTTCCGGAAGGAAGAGGACCACTGCCGCTGCCCCGGCAAGTGTCCCTGCGACAAAAAACAAAAGGGCATGGGAGGATGAACTCTGGGAATCGGTTTTGTCGCTCAACTGTTTTCTCCTTTGCTTTCATGTTTTGGTGGAGATGGTTGTCCGTTGGGGTTTTTGTAAGCCATGACGGCATTCTTGAGAGCGTGTCCAATCGTTGTTGCCTTTTGAATCATGTTTCCGATCGACGAGACCCGGCTGAAAAGGGAAAAAAGATGTTCAGCTGCTGGTCTGTCGAGACTTTCTTTAATGGACTCGATCCACTGGGTTACCCTCTCTGTGTCACGAAGGATCCCTGAAAGATGGTGAAGGACTGGGAGAGATGATCTGGAAAGCTCTTTTGCGGCTGTCTCAAGTGTCGAAAGAAAAAGAATGATCCGGTAAACAAGGATACCTGTCATGACCAGAAAAATCGCCACGCCGATCAGTATTCCTTCCTGGAAGGAGCTTAGGCCGGAGGGAACTTGTTGGATGCCTGCTGTAGTCATGAATCCTCCAGTATTCAGGATTTTTATGGGATTGATTTTTGATTCTTCCATGATTGAAACTCTAAATCAATTTGTACTTCCTGAAAATGAAAGCCGTCATCCTTGTTTCCTGTTCGGGAGAGCATGCTTTGTCACCTAGGATTCGATCCAATGCTGTTATGGCAGGTGCTCTGATTGTTCTGACTTTGCTGAGCTGGATCTTGTTCAGGCACCATATCCTCCTTCAGGGTGGACAGATTGAAAAGGCCGAGATCTCGGCTTTACCGAAAGATCTTGCCCTTTCAGTCCTGAGACTTCTTGGCGGCTATCTGATTTCCCTAGTCTTTGCCTATTGCTACGGTCTTCTGACGGCGTTGACTCCCTGGGGTGAACGATATCTCCTTCCTGTTCTGGACATCCTTCAGTCCATTCCCATCCTCGGGTTTTTTCCGGCGGTGGTTTTTGTCCTGGCTCATCTTTTTTCCAATCCGCTCCATGGTGTGGAGCTTGCGAGTATGGTCCTGATTGCGACGAGTATGGCATGGAACATGGCGTTTGCCGTTTTTGAATCCATCAGGACCGCTCCTCATGAGTTTTCCGAGCTGATGAGGCAGATCCAGGCTCCATGGTGGATCAGGCTTTCAAGGTATTTGATTCCGGTAACGATTCCAAAGATGGTTTATAATTCCATCCTGTCCTGGGCACAGGGATGGTATTTTCTGATCGCCTGCGAAATGATCTCCCTTGGTTCTGTCCACTATCAGCTTCAGGGGTTGGGAAGCTTCCTGGTGTCGGCAACCGCTTCCGGGAGTATGGGGCTTGCGATACTCGGAATACTGACATTGATCGTATCGGTGGTCCTGTTCGACTTTTTTCTGTTTCGGCCCGTTATGGTATGGGCGGAGCGATTCAGGATCGAGCAGAACTCATCATCCTTTGACAGGGTCGAATCCCCTTTTCGGGATTTCCTGATGGATGCGACGATTCTCGAGCAACCAAGAAAGTTTTTGGGAAAAATGCGCTCGTTTTTTTCCGATGCTATGGACCGCCGGTTCTTCCAGCTTGAGTCCTATGGAAGAAAGATGGAAGGAAAATCTCCGGGGGGAATGCGGATCTTTTCCAGGGCCCTGCCGGCCCTTTCCGTCATTTTTGTTGGTTTTCTGGGGGCATTGGCTGTCCGTTCCCTTTTTCGGGAGCTCTCCAGGGGGATTCCATGGAGTGGTCTTTCAGAGCTTCCTCTGGATCTTCTTTTTTCCATTTTTAGACTCTTGGCAGGGTATTTTCTCTCCCTCTTGTGGACGGTTCCGCTTGCCTACATGGTTTTTCGCTTTCCCAGACTTCACAGGACAGTCATGCCGGTGGCCCAGATCATGGCATCTGTTCCGGCAACCGCTCTTTTTCCCTTTATCATCGTACTGGTCGTCAGGACAACCAACAGCATGAATCTGGCATCGATCATCCTGTTACTGTCCGGGATGCAGTGGTATCTTCTATTCAACCTTCTTGCCGGGGTCGGATCATTTCCTGCCGAGATGCGGGAAGTCTCCCAGACACTTGGACTGTCCGGGATGATTTTTATCAGGAAGGTTTTCCTGCCCTTCCTGTATCCGTCATTGCTGACCGGTTCCATCACGGCGTTCGGGGGTGGGTGGAATGCATTGATCGTCGCCGAATATGTGGTGTATGACAATAAGGATTATGGAGTCAGGGGAATCGGGGCTTTTTTGGACCGGGCAACATACCATTCGGGAAATGAAATTTTGGTGGTCGCGTCACTTTTATTGATGACTGGAGTCGTTGTCATGCTCAATCGCCTGTTCTGGACACCGCTGTATGAACGGGTGACCAATAAATATGGTTATCATGGCTGAACCGTTTCTTGAACTGTCGATGATTTCCCAGGAATTTCTGGAAGAGGGCCGCAACAATCTCGCCATTCGGGATCTCTCCCTATCGATTGACGAGGGGGAGTTTGTTTCGATTGTGGGCCCTTCCGGTTGCGGGAAAAGTACCCTACTCAGGATTTTGCAGGGACTGATCTCCCCCACGCGGGGTGAGGTTCTCTACAGGGGCAGCCCATCCCTAGGTGTCAATGGAGACATGGGGATGGTTTTTCAGGGATTCGCGCTGTTCCCATGGATGACGGTTCGGGAAAACGTTGGAATCGGTCTTGTTGCCCAGGGGCTGCCCAAGTCCGAAATCTCCCGAAGCGTTGCTTTCTACATTGACAAGGTGGGGCTTGAAGGGTACGAGGAAGCTTATCCAAGGGAACTTTCCGGAGGAATGAAACAGAGGGTCGGGATCGCCCGGGCCCTGTGTATGGAGCCAGCGATCCTTTTGATGGACGAGCCCTTTTCCAATCTGGATGCATTGACGAGCCTCACTCTCAGGGATGAGGTACTGATGCTTTGGCAGGACCCTGAGATGTCTGTCCGGACAATCATCATGGTGACTCATATCATTGAAGAGGCGATATTGATGTCCGACAGGGTCGTTGTTCTTTCGCGAAGGCCAACGCATGTTGTGGAGGAGATCTCGGTCGACCTCCGGCGGCCAAGGGATCGGCGCCATCCCGACTTTGACCGGCTGTCGGACCGGATCTTTTCCCTGATTTCCTGAAAGATTTTTGTTTTCGTATGGATGGACAAGTTTTTTGATGTCTCGAAAAGAGACGCATCCGCCTCCATTGGGGAGACGGTTTTTACCATTTTGAAGGAGGTTTTATGGAAGGGGATCCCGATTCGCATCCGGGTATGAGTCGAATCGTAGGACTTTTAAAGGTCCTTGATCAGAATGGAGGGGAAGAGGACCTCTATCAGCTTGGCGTGGATCTTCATCTTGAGCTCGGGGAAGAGCTGCAGCTCGTTCGGGCGGCGGAGTCACTGGGGTTCGTTCTGACACCCGGATCAGCAATCATTCTGACCAAGATCGGTCGGGATTTGATTGGTGCCGATATCAATGGGAGAAAGAAGCTCTTCAGGGAAAGGATTCTGACGTTGCCTCTCTTTCAGCTGGTCGCCAAATGGCTGGAAGGGGAGAAGGAAGGACTTCCTGCTGATGAGGTCCGCCAAAGGATTGCGGAAGCTTTTCCCGGAGAAGATCCCCATATGAGCTTTTTATTGCTGGTGAACTGGGGACGATACTCGGAGCTTTTCGGGTATCGGGCAGATCGGGAGGAAATCTATCTCGACAGGGGGGATTAAACTGGGGGTGCACGATCGTCGGATTAGAAAATCCTGGGAAGATGTTTTCGGGGGACTCCTTTTTGTCAGGGAGAAGTGAAACCTGTTTTTTGTTAGGATGTTTCCTCATCCATTTTTTTCCGTTTGGCTTTGAGAAGTTCTATGTGTTTTTCAAGGGCCAGAATTTCTTCGTCGAGCTGTTTTTTCCTCAGGTGCAGAGGAGGAAGTTCGGCTTTTTGGCGCATCAGGGCGTGTTTTCTGTCCCTTGACCAGAGAATGATGCCGGCAAGGGTCACAAGGGAAAGAATAACCGTTGCCACGGTAAACATCCGGAACAGGTCATTATTCATTCGGACCTCCCAAAGAGCATTCTTGATCCTCTCAAAACGTTCCCATGGTGGTTGAAAACTTGTCTCATACAGAACCTCCCCATCTTAATGCCCGAAAGATCAAAGCTCAAGGGACTTCTAGAAGCGAGCAAGAGATTTTTTATCTGGCGCAGAGTCTTTTTCGCCTGGACCACCTGGGCAAGCAGAAAACCCCCCACCTCCTTTCCAGAACATTTCGGGAAGGTTTGTTTTTCGAGGAGGAGTTTCGCTCCAAAACGAATTTTTGGCGGGAAAAGGCGCTGGTTGTTCTTGACAAGTGCGAACAACTGGGGTTAAAGATGATCACTGTCGGAACGGGTTACCCGCCCCTTCTGGAAAAGCTTTCTGATCCCCCCAAGGCCTTTTTTGTTCAGGGAGAGATTTCTTCCCTCTTTCACCCGTCCATTGCAATGATCGGATCTCGTGATGCACCATCTGTTGCCCTGGAAAGTTTCTCACGGTTGTCGGGAGATATAGCGCGCTTTGGGCTGTCGATCGTTTCGGGACTCGCGGCAGGAATGGATGGCGCAGCCCACAGGGGGGCCCTCGATGCGGGCGGGCTGACGGTTGCGGTTGTCGGGTGCGGTCTGGATCGGGTATATCCTCCTGCCAACAGACGCTTGGCCCAGGACATTCTTGACGGGGGAGGGGCTCTGGTGAGTGAATATCCTCCAGGAGATCCTCCTTCAGCTTGGCACTTTCCTTTCAGGAACAGGATTATCGCAGGCCTTTCGGCCGGAGCTGTCTGCGGTGTGCATAGACGATTTTCGGGAACGTCCATCACTGTGAGGGTTGCTGTTGAGGAAAACCGGGATTTGTTCGTATTTTTTGATGAACAATCCGGAGGTGCTTTTGATGGTCCACTGCACTTGATGGAGCAGGGAGCCCGAAGAGTTTATGATGCGGAGGATATTATCCTCGGCCTGGGTGGAAGACTTCCGGTCGGGGAAGCGGATCTTTTCTAATACCTGATGGATGGGACTGTCGGATGGGTTCCAGAGTGGGTTGGCCAATGTTTGAAGGTACTGTCTAAGGGGAAAAATGGCCACAAAAAGTAAGGAAGATACTGTCAAGAAGAAGTCCACAAGGGCGGTGAAGGAGTCTTCATCTCCAGCGGCCAGGAAAACGGTCAGAAAAAAGCTGGTGGAGGGAAAGACGACTTCTTCGGGCGGAACACTCATTGTCGTCGAGTCTCCGACGAAAGCGAGAACGCTCACGAAGATCCTTGGTCCATCCTATTCCGTGAGGGCCTCCGTCGGTCATCTGAAAGACCTTCCGCCTTCCAGGCTTGGTGTTGATCTCGACAAGGGTTTCGAGCTCGAGTTCATCGTCAACAAGGACAAGAAGGCGATCCTGTCCGATATTCTCAGTCAGGCAAAAAATGCATCGGAGATTTACCTTGCATCCGATCCTGATCGTGAAGGGGAGGCGATTGCCTACCATATTGCGTCAGAGCTGTCGGGGCTCAATCGCCCCATCCGCAGGGTTCTGATCCATGAGCTGACCGAATCGGGAATACGTCATGCATTGTCCTTGCCAGGGGATATCGATGGGCACAAGGTGGAAGCCCAGATGGCCCGGCGTGCGCTTGACCGTATTGTGGGGTATACCCTTTCGCCCCTTCTCTGGGATCGTGTCCGTCGCGGTCTTTCGGCGGGGAGGGTTCAGTCCGTCGCGGTCAGGCTGATCTGTGACCGGGAAGAGGCGATCAGGGCATTTCGCCAGGAAGAATATTGGACAATTGAGTGTCTGTGCCAGGTCATTGATGCTTCCGCCTCTTCCAAAAGTGAGACCTTCCGTGCCCGTCTTGAGCGGGTAGCAGGGGAAAAGCCACAGCTTTCGAATGGGGAAGCGGCCCATGAAACGGTTCTTCGACTCCAGGAGGAGAGCTTCCGCATCGCTTCTGTCGAGTCGACGGAGAAAAAGCGGAATCCTTCCCCCCCGCTCACCACAAGCCGACTCCAGCAGGAAGGGGCCAACAGGTTTCGTTTTGCCGCCAGACGGACAATGATGGCTGCACAGAAGCTTTACGAGGGGATCGATCTTCCCGGAACAGGACCTGTTGGTCTGATTACCTATATGAGGACGGATTCGATCCGGATTGCTCCCGAAGCCCAGGACGCTGCCAGAAAATGGATTTCATCCCACCATCCGGACGCCCTTCCGAAGACGCCTAATGTGTTTAAAAATCGAAAGGGAATCCAGGATGCGCATGAAGCTATCCGCCCGAGTGATCCGTCCCGGACGCCCGAGTCCCTGAAGGGTGTTCTTGACGGGGATCTTTTCAAGGTCTACGACCTGATATGGCAGCGATTCATGGAAAGCCAGATGAGCCCTGCCCGCTATCTTCAGACTGTTGCCCTGATCGAGGGAAACAAAAAAGATGTTCTCAAGGCATCGGGAAGGGTCCTTCTTGATCCTGGTTTCCTGAGGCTTCGTGGAGAAACGGTCACCGTTGAGGGAGATCAGACGGAATCAGCGGAAGAAGGTGTGCTTCCACCCCTTTCGGAAGGTCAGGGGATCGATCTGAAAAAAATTCTTCCTGAACAGCATTTTACCGAGCCGCCGCCCCGATATTCCGAAGGAACACTCATCAAGGAACTCGAGGAGAAGGGGATAGGACGCCCCAGTACCTTCGCGACGATCATGTCGACCATCCTTGAACGGGAATATGTCGAAAAAAAGGAATCGCGCTTTTTTCCGACCGATCTCGGTGAGAGGGTGAACAAGCTTCTTGTGGCCTCCTTTCCGGATCTTGTGAGTCCCGGGTTTACGGCCAAAATGGAAGAGGAGCTTGATTCCGTGGAAGAGGGACGCCGGGACTATCAGACCATTGTGGGAGAGTTTTATCAGCCCTTTCATGAAAGCCTGTCAAAAGCTCGGTCCGGGGGAATGGAAAACCTCAAGCAGGCTTCTCTTCCAACCGATATCGACTGCCCGGCATGCGGCAAGAAAATGGTTCGTAAATGGGGTAAAAATGGCGGCTATCTCGCCTGTTCCGGCTATCCAGAATGCAAGACCAGCATGAATTATATCGAAGATGAGAACGGTATCCATCCGGATCTTCCAAAGACACTCGTCGACGAGCTTTGCGAGGTTTGCGGAAAGCCGATGGTGATCAAAAAGGGGCGTTTCGGGACCTTCCTCGCTTGCACCGGATACCCGACCTGCAAGACAACCCGGCCATGGCCTCCCAAGGACGAGCATAAAGTTCCACTTCCCCCTGTTCCCGAAAACACGCTTCCATGTGAGGTTTGCGGGAAACCCATGGTGGTCAGGAAAGGACGTTTCGGCCCCTTTTTGGCGTGCACCGGGTATCCAAAGTGCAAGACGGCGCGACCCATGCCAACGGGGATTCCCTGCGCCGAGCCGGGATGCAAGGGAGAAATCGTACCCAGACGGGGTAAGAGGGGCATCTTTTACGGATGTAGCGAGTACCCGACGTGTACAGCCACATTTGCTGGACGACCGGTTCTGAAGCCCTGTCCGGTTTGCGACCATCCATTTCTTGTCGAGTCGGGAAAGTCTTCGAATGGGGTCTTGGTCTGTCCCAGGGAAGGTTGTGGTTATGAGTCGACTCCGGACTGATCTGCCTGTTGTGACGGTCATCGGTGCAGGGCTTGCTGGCACCGAGGCCGCCCTTTCCCTGTCCTCGCTTGGACACAGGGTCAGACTTTTTGAGATGAGACCTGTTTTGATGTCGGGTGCCCATAAAACGGCTCTCGCTGGTGAGCTTGTCTGTTCAAATTCCCTAAAAAGCCTTGATCCCCTTACACCACATGGACTTTTAAAAGAAGAGCTTCTGGCGCTCAACTCTCCTGTGATTGAAGCGGCTGTCTCCTCCAGAATACCGGGTGGTGGTGCCCTTGTTGTGGACAGGGATCGTTTTGCAACGCTTCTTGATGGTCGGCTTTCCTCGGATCCCGATATCCAGGTGATACGGGAGCCTGTCCTGAAACTGCCATCGGTGAGGCCGCTGGTGATTGCGACCGGTCCACTGACTCATCCTGCCCTGATGGACGATCTCGTCCGATACCTTCCGGGAATGAAGCTCTCCTTTTATGATGCGATCGCTCCTATTGTCGATGCGGAAAGTCTTGATCTGGAATCTCTCTACCCTGGAGATCGCCACGGTGTGCCCGGTCAGGGAGACTACCTGAATGCGCCGATGTCGCAGGAGCTCTATCATGCGTTTTGTCAGGAGATCCTGCTTGGGGAAAAAGTTCCTCCCCATGAGGGGGTCGAGGACGACCCTGCATCCTTGAGGGCGTTTTCTGCCTGTCAACCGATCGAATCCCTCGTCGAGTCCGGAATGGAAACGCTGGCTCATGGCCCCTTAAGGCCGGTGGGTCTTCCGGATCCCCGGACGGGAGAAAGACCTTATGCGGTTGTCCAGCTCAGGAGAGAGACTCTTTCCGGATCCGCCTATAACCTGGTGGGTTTTCAGACCCGACTCAAGCAGGGGGAACAGGCCCGGATCTTTCGGATGATTCCCGGGCTATCAAACGCCAGTTTTCTTCGCTTTGGATCCCTTCACCGAAATACGTTTGTCGATGCCCCCTCGCTCCTTATGGCAGACCTTTCGATCAGGGGACTTCCCGGGGTCTATATTACCGGCCAGCTTCTTGGCGTTGAGGGATATACGGAATCTGTCGCAATGGGGCATATGACAGCGATGGCGGTACATGCTTCCTGGGGCGGGGAGCGTCTTCCTGCTGAAACGATATTGCCTCCCGGGGAAACCGCCCTCGGATCATTGTTGACCGGTTTGTCCAACCCGTCCGGTGGGGTCTTTTGTCCGATCAATCTCCATTTTGGTCTTTTCCCTGAGCCCGGCAAGAGAGGACAAGGTAAGAACGCACAGGAATCCAGGCGTCAAACCATCGTCAGAAATGCTCAGGAGGCGTTTTCTGTCTGGAGGAAAAAAACAGCTTCCGACGCACTCCATGGAGAGGCTTGTGGGAGGTAAGGGGTCAGGAACTCGCAAATCCGAACATTTGATTCACGGAGCCATCCTTTCGGGAAGTCATCCGCCGGATCATCCAGTCTATCTGCATATGGACCATTTCTTGCGGATGCTGGCAATGAAGGGGCGCTCATCCAAAACCATCGCATCCTGCCGGAATGATTTACTCCTTTTTGCGGAAGCTTCCGGAAGTGGCGGGAAAAAAACAGCAGGTCCCGTTCTTTCCGAAAGTGATGCCCAGGCTTTTTTGATGCATCTGGTTCTCGGTGGTTATCACCCCCGGTCGATTTCTCGTATCCTGTCCTCTTTAAGGGGATTTTATGAATACCTTTCAGAGAATGGAGTTGTTGCAAAAAATCCGTTCAGGGGACTGAAGGGCCCCAAAATTCCCCGAAGCCAGCCAAAGTTTCTCACGATTGATGAGATCAATGAACTTCTGGATGCTCCGGATCCCTCGACATGGGAGGGGAGAAGAAATCGGGCAATCCTTGAGATTTTTTATCTTGACGGACTTCGTCTGTCAGAGTTGTGCGGTTTGAATCTCGGCGATCTTCAGGGGGATGTCCTTCTGGTCAGGGGGAAGGGAAACAAGGAGCGACGTGTGCCTCTTGTCGGTGTGGCGAGAGTCCGTTTGCTCACGTTCCTGCCGGAATCCGGAGCTGTGGCTCCGTTGGACTGCCTGTTCCCGGAATGCTTCGGAGGAAAAAGGCTGTCTGTTTATCAAATCAGCAGAATCGTCCGTGCTTCAGCCAGGAAAGCGGGAATTGCGGCCAACGTGACCCCTCATGGGATCAGGCATACCTGTGCGACACACCTGTTGAACAACAGCATGGATCTTCGCCATATACAGAGTCTTCTGGGCCACTCATCCCTTTCATCGACACAGAAATATACCCATGTGGGGATCCGGGAGCTGAAAGATCGTTATGACAGGTCCAAAAAACAGGAGAGCGTTATAGTGCCCAAAGCCCCGGATGATGATGGAGCGAGGTGAGTGCCGGGATGGCTCCGAACAAGAAATGATTTCAGCCCGAGGAGGTTCTTTGGAGGTCAATCAGGAGAAGGCTCGTGTTCTGATAGAGGCGTTGCCCTATATCCGGACGTTTTCCGGGAAGACGTTCGTGATCAAATACGGTGGCAGCACCAGAGCCGGAGGGGTGAGTGACAGCTCATTTGCGGATGATCTTGTTCTTTTGAGCCACATCGGCATTCGTCCTGTGGTTGTCCATGGGGGAGGTCCGGAGATTTCGGGTTGGTTGTCGAAGCTTGGCATCTCTTCGGTCTTTTCCGATGGAAGACGGATCACCGATGACGAGACGATGGAAGTTGTGGAAATGGTTCTTTCCGGTAAAGTGAACAGGGATCTTGTCACTCTGGTGCAAAAACGGGGAGGACGGGCAGTGGGGATTGCCGGAAGGGATGCGGGGCTTTTGATCGGAGAGCGTATTTCTGAAGGGGAGCTCGGAGCGGTCGGTCGGGTGATTTCTGTGAACACCGAAATTCTGGATCTTCTGGACCGCCACCGTTATACCACCATTGTGGCCCCTGTCGGGGTCGACAGGGACGGACAACCTTTGAATATCAACGCGGATGAGGTGGCTTCAGAGCTGGCGGGAGCATTGAAGGCTGAAAAACTGATCATGATGACCGATACACCGGGGGTTCTGGATAGCGGGAAGAATCTTTTGACCTCCCTTTCCCCCGAACAGGTCAAAAAACTGATGATCGACAAGACCATTCATGGAGGAATGGTTCCGAAGATGCAGGGATGTCTCAAGGCGATTGAGGCGGGAGTCGGGAAGGTTCATGTGATTGACGGTCGTGTTCCGCATGCACTGTTGCTTGAAATTTTTACGCCGGAAGGTGTCGGCACGGAGATTACCAGAGAATGAGCTGCAATCGTTTTTTACAGGTTTTATGCGGAGTTTTCATAAGTGCCTCTTTGACGGGGTTCTCCGGCTGCCATCCGGATGATCGCGAGGTGAAGGGGGTGACCGCCGTTGTCGCGGGTGTGGAGTGTCTGCCATTGTCCTCGGGCGGGAATCTTTTGGCGGTGCATCTTGACCTGAAAAGTGTAAGAAGGTCTGACGAGCAAATTCTGGGCTATCGGTTCCGGTCAGGTGGAGCCTCCTATCAGGAGGCTCTTCTTGGGACCCAGTTGAGGCAATCGTTGAGAGGCAAGGAACGGCATCTTGATCTTTCCGGCCTTCCTACCGTGATCAAGTCCAAAAGTCTTGTTGATGGTTGGGTCTTTTTTTCCAAAAATGGTCCGGGGACCATTCGTTTCCGTTTGAAGAATACCTATGGAAAACTCGAAGTATTGTCTGTTGGCGTTCCATCAGCACCTTGTCAGGGAGGAGCTGCATCTTGAGTTCCTTTCATCCTTCTCCGGAAGTGGAAATCTGTATTCTCGACAAGCGGCTTCTGGAATGGGGAATTCCTCGTTACCAAAGCGAGATGGCCGCTGCCATCGATCTTTTTGCCTGTATTTCCGAACCGGTCACACTCGCTGCCGGGTCATCGGCGATGCTTGTTTCCGCGGGTTTTTCTCTCTTCCTGAGAAACCCCCACCTTGCTGCAATGGTTCTTCCGAGATCGGGGCTTGGACACCGGTCAGGACTTGTTCTCGGAAATCTTGTCGGCTTGATCGATGCAGATTATCAGGGGCCGGTTATGGTGAGTGTCTGGAACAGAAATGGAGAAGGGAGTGTTCCGGTCACAATCATGCCGGGTGATCGGCTGGCGCAGATGATTTTTGTGCCGGTGGTTCGGCCTGTTTTTTCCGTTGTGGAGTCTTTTTCGGAGAAGACCGAAAGGGGATCCGGTGGTTTTGGATCAACCGGGGTCTGAAAGGGGATCCGGCAGTTCTCGGGCGTCTGTCCAGAGATGGAGATGTTCCCTTAGCTGAGTCCAGTCGATGCCCCATGCGGAATGATTGTGGGTTCGTGCCACAGGAGGGGGCGCTCCGGGAGACCATGTGATTTTTCTGGCGACAGGCTTCCTGAGATGCGCGCCGTTTTCGTCCTTCATCATCAGCAGGGAAAAATTCTGCTGATTTCTGTTGTCCTGGTCGATATGGTGTCTGATGACAACTCCCACCTCACCGCTGCCCAGTTCCAGAACGGACCCAATGGGATAGATCCCCATGGCTTTGATGACCTGTGCCACAAGCTGGGTATCAAGGGAATCCTGCGCCATCTGGGCGATGAGTTTCAGTGCTTTTGGTGGCGGCATTCCTGCCCGATAGGATCGGTCGGCAGTGAGTGCGTCAAAGGTGTCCAGGATCATGACCGCCCTTGTAATGGTATCTGTGGTAATGAATAACCTCTGGTCAGGATAGCCTTTTCCGTTTTTCCGGACATGATGCTCTCCAGCCACCTTGGCAACGATGGGAGGCAATCCGTTCCACGTCTTCAGAATTTCTTCTCCCACGCTCGGATGGGATTTGATGATGTCCCATTCCCCGAGGGTCAATGGCTCCTTTTTATGAAGGATCATGGCGGGGATGGAGCATTTTCCCATGTCGTGAAAAAGCCCGCACATCCCCCAGATGCCAACCTCCTCTTGCGGAACATTTTTGGTAATGGCCATGTAAATCGCCAAAAACATGGTGTTGACCGAATGGATATAGGTTTCGTCATCGGTGGACTGGAGGTGCGCCATAAAAAGAAGCGCGTCCGGATAGGATCTTCCGAGTCGGGCGACTTCATTCAACGCGTTTTTGTAGAAGGTGACATCGGATGCGCTGGGAGTGTCTTTTCCGTTTTTCAGGGACTGGAAGAGTTTTTTATATTGGTGAACGAGCCGGACGTGGGTGTCGGCCAAAAGGGAGGCTGCCTCAAACTCCGGGATCGTGACCTCTTCAAGCCGTTCGGAACTGTTCCAGTCGGGAGCATTGGATTCGTCTGACGATTTTTGCTGGTCGGCCTGTTCTTTCTGGGCGGGGTGCTGTTCCTTTTTTTCGGGATGCAGAAGCCTTGAGCGGGACAGGTCAACGGTCAGAAATTTGACCCCGGATGCTCTGAGGGCGTCTATTTCATCTTTTCTGTGAATAAAAAAACGATGGGTCATGAACGGTGTCTCGAGCCAGTTTTTGTCCATGCCGACGACATAGTGTCCTATGCGCAGATTCTCAATCGGTATGGAGATTTCTTTGCTCATCCGTATCAATCCTCGTTTTTTCAAGGGAAATATGACCCGAGAGAGGGAACATTTCCCACCACTACTTTCGTAGCGAGAGAATACACTGAATGATCCGGTATTCTCAATGGTTTTTTGAAAGGGTCCTTTTAGATTGGGCGTTTTTCCGGTCCCTGATCCGAAAAAACACACAACCGCCCTTTTGAAAAGAAAAAACGAAAGTCTAAAATGGCTTGATATTAAATTGATCAATGAGAATGGGAAAATTTTTATTGATCATCCTCAATTTAATCAATTTTCATAAATAAGATCAACCATTTTGTGAGAGTTCTGTTGAATGGAAAGCCGGATCTGTTCTGGATATAAGTATTATCAACGGTCGAAAGGGATAAAACCCCTTTCTCATCGCCTAATATTCTTATCGGTTTCATTGATAAAAAGGCTGAGAACACTATTTAGGTGGGGAAAATGTGAACATGGAGGGAGTGATCCGGTTGTCGACCGCCACGGGTTCACGGACAAGCTCGGGTGCTGATCCTGTGGCGGCCAGCAGGTCGAACTGGCTTTGGAGAAAGGATTCCGTTGCGTCGACGTATTTCAGTTGGGCGTGTACAAGATCGCGAAGACTGATGATGAGTTCAAGGGCATGATAGACACCCAGACGCACCCTTTTTCTCGAGGCCATGAATGTTTGCCGGGCAAGCCTGACATCGGATACGGCGATCCTTTCTTCGGAAAAGCTCTGGTTCAGGGATTCATATGACTGGCTGACCTGCCGGTGAACCAGAAGCCTGGTCCTTTCCAGCCTGCTGTCGGCCAGCTCTTTTTGCCTGTTTGTCAGAAGAATTCTGGCAGGATCGAGTATTCCCCCGGGTCCCACCGTCCATGAGGCAAAAAACAGGGTGGATCCATATCCTGTCAACGCATAGGGATCCGGACCGAGCTGACCGTTCAGCATCGTGACGCCAATCGTGGGCAAGAGAGGAGCATACAGCGCTTCGTTGATGCCTTGTCGGCCCTCTGTGACCTGATAATGGCGTTTTTGCAAAAGGGGCCGATTCTTGTCCGAGAGGGTTAAGAGAGGTTCCAGGCGGTTTGGCATCTGGATGAAGAGCCTGGGAAGAATAAAGGACTCCTGCGGAATGGGAAGTGTTTCCCGTCCGGTTCCTAAAAGTTGGGCCAGGCGGAACCCGGCGATATAGGTCAGCCGCTCTTCTTCCACCAGGGCTCTCGAGTCTCTCGTGACCTCGTGGGCGGCCCGGAGAAGGCCGACAATGCTCGCTCCCCCCAGCTCCATTAGTCTCTTTTCCTCTTTCAGGATCTGCGCCGATATGGCGACTGCCCTTTCCAGAACGTAAATTCTGGACAGAAGGGCGCTTTCTTCGAAGTAGAGCCTGGCGGCCTGGGCCGTTTTCTGGTTAATCGTTTCGGACAGCTGAGAGCGGGTTTCATCGATCCTGGTTGTCTTGATCAATGTCTGAAAGCCCGAGACGCCCGGGCTTGTGCTCAAAACTCCTCCCTGTTCGATCATCGTGTGTTGCTTCTGGATATTTTCAAATAATCCGCTCGAACTCTGGACCTCCCCATTGTAAGCCATGGTTCCCCCGTTGACGGTAAAAGACGGGAAAAAGCCCTCGATAGCCAGATCCCTGATGGCATAGGAAACGGCGAGTCTTTTTTTCTGGATCCTGATTTCCGGAGAGAGCTTGACCACCCGTTCAAGCACCTGAGAGATGGTGATGGGCAAGAGCCGGTATTGTGGTGAGGGGAAAATCGGAACCTTCGGGAGGTCTTCGATGTCCTGGTTGATGGAGGAGGTGGCCGCAATGGCTATGTTTTTGGAATGAAGGCCGGGCAATGGACAGGAGGAGATCAAGATCGAAAGGAGAATAAGCAAAATTCCTGGGACTGATCTGCTCATTTTTGAACTCCCGGCTCTTCCCGGACAATGGGGTGGTCTCCGGACAGGACCTGATGCTTGCCGGAGACAATGACCGCTTCCGATAGGTTCACTCCCTTCAGGATCTCAATGCTGACACCGTTGTCCTCTCCTGGAATGATGCGTCGCTCTTCAACTGAACCATCTTTTTTCAGTACATAAATAAACAGAAGGCCGTTTCTGGTCATGATGGCCGTATCGGGGATGGTCAGCCTGTTCTTGAGTGTATGGAGCAACAGGGAGACCCGTATGAACATTCCGGGTTTGAGCCGCTCGTTCCGGTTGTCGAAGATCGCCTCGACAGGCATCGTCTTGCTGTCTGGATTCAGTGCGTGGCTGACCAGGGCGATTTTGCCCGAAATGGGATGATCAGGGTCTTGTTTGACGATGATGAGGGCAGGGGTGCCGATCGTCACATCATCGACCGATGCTTGCGGAATATCAATTCTGACTCTCACTCTGGAGATGTCTTCAAGACGGAAAAGAGGGGTGTTGCTCCCTTTCTGTCCGACAAGGGCCCCCGGATCGACATACCTTCTGGTGATGATTCCTGAAAACGGAGCCCGTATGACGGAAAACTGGAGTTGTGTGACATCTTCCCTGAGATTGGCCAGGGCTGAGAGATAAAGATTCTGGGCCTGATCGACCTCTTCTCTCGAGATCAGGTCGGGAGATTCCTTGAGGGTTTGCCTGAAGCGGTTCAAAAGGGTCAGTCGGTACTGATAATTGGCCAGTGCTCGCATGAAGTGTGTTCTCAGTTCGGGAATGTCGATCTGGGCAAGAATGTCATTTTTCCGGACACTTGACCCGATGTCGACCGAGACGGTTTTCAGGTATCCCAGAACCTGCGGATGGATTTCGGTCGACTGGTAGGATGTGACCGTTCCCGGGAGCCTGATGGAAACGGGAAGATCCGTGATGGTGGGATGAGTCACAAGGACTGTTGCCCTTGATCCCTCTATCGTGACCAGCTTGTCCTTTCGGGGAGTCTGGTGGCAGGAAACCAGAAATGGCATGAGAAAAAGCACAAGAAGGATCGATCGTAACGGAGTGTTGATCATGTTTTGGCCTTTATGGGTGGTGATGAATTGTTCTGTTTTCTTTAAAAAGAGAAAAGAGAGGACAGGAATCAAAAAGAGCGTCAGGGGAGTGGCGACAAGAAGTCCTCCGATAACGGACCTTGCCAGGGGAAGGGTGTTCTCGGATCCGACGCCAAAGCGGATGGCGACGGGGATCATGGCTGTAATGGCCGACAGGCTTGTGATCAGGATCGGCCGGATCCTTTCCCTGGACCCCCTCAGGATGGACTCCCTGAGGGGGATTCCCTCGTTGACGTACCGAAGGTAGCGGTTGACGAGAAGGATGCTGTTCGACGCGACAATACCGATCGTCATGAAGATCCCCATGATCGAAACAAGATTCAGGGAGGAATGGAGGATGCCAAGAAGGGCCATGCTGCCAATGATACCGAGAGGGACAACGCCGAGAACAATCAGGGGAGCGATGAAAGAACGGTAAAAGACAAGGAGAAGAAGGAAAAGGAAAAAGACTGCCAGCAGTATGCCTTTCGAAAGATTGGAAAAGGCATGCCTTATATGGGTCGTCATACCCACAAAACGGATGTGGATTCCGGGGGGTGTGGATGTGTTCTTTAACAGCTGGTTGATCCTGTCGGAAATCTGGATGGACTCTCCCGGGGAAGGCGCAACCAGAACATCTATGGCCCGGTCCAGACGATCGTGATCGATCTCTTCGGGGATATCCTGATGGGTAACCCGTGCGAGCTCTCCGAGATAGGTGATGCTTCCTTTCTGGGTGTGGGCTACGGGAAGATTGGTCAGGTCTTCCATTCTCGTAAACTTTTCCGGCGGGTACATGACGGAAAGGTAGTAGAAGAATCCGGTTACGGGGTCGATCCAGGGAATGGGCCGGATCGCGTTATTGGAGTTCAGGCTGACCTGAACATTCTTCGCAACCTCGTCTTCTTCTGTTCCGAGGATCTTTCCAAGCGTCCGGTCGACCTCGATCTTCAGGGCCGGGTAATGGGGGCGTTGAAAGACATTGGAGGACAGGACTCCGGGAAGACCCCTTACTTTTTCCGCCAAACGTTTGGCATAAAGCATGCTGTTTTGGTAATGGTCTCCATGAATTTCGATGATCACAGGAGTGATTCTGCCCCGGGAAAGAAGATCCTGGACGATTCCGCTGGCCTTGAAGAGGAAAATGGTGTTTTCAAAGTGCTTTCGCAGAATGGGCTCAAGATGTCTGATCGCCTGGGCAGTCGAATAGTGGCGATGATTTTTGGAGACCAGCGCGACATCGATAATGGCCGTATCCGTTCCGGCATTGGGGTTGAAAATCGATGACCACCCTGCCTTGATGCCGATATTGGAGACGATCGCCGTGACGGTGTTCCCGGGAAGGGATTTCCGTATCAGATGATCGATGGCGATCGATTCCTTCCGGGATACGGAAAGGCGTGACCCGCCCGGAAAATGGACAAAGATCCTGAACTGGCCGGCGTCGACCTCGGGATAAAGGCTCTGCGGAACCGAGCGCCCAAGAGGGAGGATCAGAAGAAGGATCATGGTAATGAAAAGAAGGGTTCTCGCCGGATGCAAGAGCAGGTGGTCAAGAAAGACCCTATAACGGTCAAAGACTTTTTCGAGGTAGAGTGGAAGAGGGGGGACGATCTTGTCTTTTTTGGGCTTCCCGTACCGGTGTGCCAGGATGACAAGCCAGGGAATCAGGAGCAGTGAGAGGATTACGCTGACGAGATTCGCGCCGATGACCGAGATTCCGAGTGGCCAGAACAGGAAATGGACGAGTCCTCCCAGAAAAAGAAGCGGAAAGAACACAACGATCATGGCAAGTGTGGCCATCACTGTCGGTCGCAGAATGGGGACAAGTCCGGCCATGATGGCCGACGGTGCGGATCCTTCCTCGGGTTCGTGGGACTTGAGACTTTCGACGACCAGGACAAGATGGTCGATCATTGGTCCCACGGCAATGGCAAGTCCCCCCAATGTCATGATGTTGAGCGTTTCTCCGGAGAAGTGGAGAAAGGTCAGGTCGGCCAGGTAGGCGATCGGGAGAGCGATGACCCCAAGAAGGGCCTGCCTGAACTCTCCCAGAACCAGAAAAATCAGTATTCCCGATGTCAGTATTCCTAGGAACGCCTCTCTCATGAGGGAGGAAAGGGCCTCTTTGGTATAGATGGTCTGATCGAACAAAATTCTGGTCTTGACCTCCGCCGGAACCTTGTCGAGATGTGGCAGCGCCTGTTTGATCCGGGAGATCACATCGAGGGCGCTGTATCCGCTTTCCCGATAGATCGGAAGGATGACTGACGGAACGCCGTCGACCAATACCATGTTTTCCTGGGGAGCGAAGGAGTCTTCGATTGATGAGACGTCCCTCACAAAAACGGGAACTCCATGAGAAAGCCTGATGGGAATTTCTCCCAGGGCAGAAAGATCAGGTGCCTGATTGTTGAACTGGGTCAGGTAGTTGAGCTCTCCTATGCGGATATTTCCGGTGGGGATAAGAAGATTCTGGCGATAGATCGCATTGACAACATCAAGGGGGGTCAGTTTTCGGTTGATGAGCCGTTCCGGATGAAGGTACATATTGATCTGCCGGACCTTTCCTCCGAAAATGGGGGGAGATGATACCCCTTCTATACCGCCCAGCTGGGGACGGACGACATTGGTTGCCAGGTCATACAGTCGCGCCTGGCTGATGGAGTCCGATGTCAGGAGAATATGGCAGAGAGGGACATTAGAATAGCTGTAGGATACGACCATGGGCGAAGCCGTTCCGGGGGGCAGAAACGGCAGTATGGAGAGGGAAAGTTCATTGATTTCGGAAACAGCCTGCCCGATGGGAACCTGGCTGTGAAAAATGATTTTGACGAGACTGATGCCGTTCAGGGAGCGGGAGTGGATGGACTCCACATCTCCCGCCATGGTGAACTGCCTCTCGAGGATAGACGTAATATTCCGTTCGATGAGGGAGGAGTTCATCCCCGGGTAAAATGTCGCCACCATCACCACCGGGATGGGGATCGAGGGGAAGATATCCCGGGGAATCTGCCGGATGGACAGAAAGCCGAAGACGATCACTCCCATGAGCATGGCAATCAGGGGGTAGGGATTTTCAAGATTGCCCTGGGTCATGCGGTGGAGCAGACCTTGGGTATTCAATTGTCCTGACGGTCTGTTGTCCTGCGCCTTATGATCTGACATCTTTGCTCCGGGTGATCGGATTTCCATTAGTTGTTTGAGAACACGATCAGGCATCCAGAGGTTTTTCCGGGAAAGGCACCGTGTCGGAGGGCATCTGGAGGGGCCGAAAAAGAGATCGATCAAATCCCTTTTCCGGCTCCTCCAGAGCGTGATGGGGGATGGTAGTGCATATTCTGAATGGAAATCCTTTCCTGTGCAAGAGGATGTTCAGGAGAATCAGGATTGATGGACAGGCGAGGATCTTTTAGGAGGAGGAGTTGTGATACATGTCAGCAGTCTGGATGAACTGAAAGAAGCCCTGTCGTCCGAAAGTGACCACCCATTGGCGCTGGTGCCAACGATGGGAGCCCTTCATTCTGGACACGTAGAACTTGTACGGCATGCGAAATCAAGAGGTTTCCATGTGGCTCTTTCCATATTCGTCAATCCGATGCAATTTGGTCCTGGTGAAGATCTTGAGCGGTATCCCAGACCCCTTTCGGCCGATCTGGATTTATGCCAGAAAGAGGGTGTTTCGCTTGTTTTTACTCCCAATGTTTCGGAAATGGTTTCGGAGAACTCCTCGATCAGGGTGAGCCATCCCGTCGGCAGCCTCTATTGCGGGGCCTATCGACCCGGCCATTTTGACGGGGTCCTGACCATTGTTGCAAAACTCTTCCACCTGTTTTCTCCCGATATTGCAGTGTTTGGACAGAAAGACCGGCAACAGCTTTTTCTGATCGAACGGATGGTGGCAGAGCTTGATTTTCCCTTGAAAATTGAATCGGTGAAGACGGTCCGGGAATATGACGGACTCGCGAAAAGTTCCCGCAATCGATACCTTTCGGAGAGTGAACGCCTCATTGCTCCATTTCTGTATGGCCGTCTTCTGAAAGCCAAAGAAGAAGGCGTTCCCAAAAATCACTCGGATCAGCAGGCCTGGCTGCAGGAAATCTCGAAAAATTTGTCCACTCTTGGTTTTCGTCCGGACTATGTCTCATTGGTCGACCGGGAAACCTTTCTTCCGCCAACCCGGGATTCGTCCGGCCTGATCCTTCTGGCGGCGGCCTGGCTTGGGAAAACCCGTTTGATCGACAATCTGGAGATGGATGAATGACGGAATGGGGGGACACTTCTTACCATGTTCTGGAAGATGTTCCTTTTTTTCCGGAAAAATGGCTTTTTCATCTGAGAAGCCTTTTTCCATCCTCTCCAGTGGCTCATTTTCCCCGTGAGAAAAACTGGGGATGGAGCTTCATTCCATGGGGACTCTCACCTCTTGATCATCAGGAGATGCTGTCGGTTTTCCGGAAGCCTCTTGCGAGGGAAAAGAAAACCCCTGATCCGGAGAGGCCTTTATTTTCCGATGGCTATGTTTTTCTGATGCCATTCACGGGAATCGATCCGGATGATCTTTCAAAGACTATTGTCTGCCATTACCGGTCATCGGTCTGTTATGAGCACCGTACACGACGTCTTTTTATCCCGCTCTCCCTTTATGACCTGGCAAAACAGGCCGGATGCTGGGATGAGGGTGCTCTTCCCGGACATTCTCTTCCCCGGATTGTTCTGTCTCCCTCCATCTCTCGAGAGAGGTATCGGGAAAATGTCCTGAAAGTTCTTTCCGGGATCCGGGAAGGGCGGTTTTATCAGGTCAATCTGGCAATCGATTTTTGCGGTGAGGATCTGGGCCTCGATCCGGTGGTTTTGAATGATCTTCTTTTGAAGGCTAACCCATCTCCGGGATCGGCCGTGTATATTGGACAGTCAAGATGGATAGTCTCAAATTCTCCTGAGCGACTGTTTTGCTTGTCAGAAGGGACGATTACGACATCTCCCATTGCAGGGACCCTTCCACTTCGGGAAGAGAAGCCCCAAAACGAGAGTGCCCACGGGAATCGCTCGGGCGAGGAGATCTTCAGGGGGGACCCCAAAGAGCATGCGGAGCATGTCATGACAGTTGATCTTCTGAGAAATGATCTGGGCCAAATCTGCCGCCCTTCGAGCATTCATCTGCCCCGTTTCCTGGGGGTCGAGCGCTACAGACATCTTTGGCATCTGGTCTCGGATGTGAAAGGTGACCTGATTCCTGGTCTTGGTCTGGGGGAGATTCTGGGCGCCATGATGCCCGGTGGGTCCGTCACAGGGGCTCCAAAGCGGGCAGTAACAAAGGAGATTATGGAGCTTGAGGGGAGCCCTCGCGAATATTATTGCGGAAGCCTCGGACTTTTTGATCCTGAAAGAGGTTTGGCGGATTTCAATTTACTGATTCGCACGGTTTTTCAGGAGAATGGTCGTATCCGCATTCCGGTTGGATCAGGGTTGGTGGCAGATTCGGATCCTGAGAGGGAGTATGAAGAAATTCTTGCGAAACTTCGAGTGATTTCAGATGTTTTGGAGGGCGCGACGCCCCAATAAGCCTTTCTGCTATTTTTCTATGACCCCTCCCTCTGACCATGGGGGTTCGAGGTGAGGAGATTGTGGCGGGAATAGGGGATTCCCATGATTCATTGGAGGTTGTCAGATGTTTCCAAACAGGTCTATGTACTCTCCATAACGAAACTGTCGATTGCGTACGTTTCCTGTGATTTCTCTAAGAAGATTATGTGTGACAAAACGTTTCATTAAATTGTTGGCTGCAGTGAAGCTTGCTCCTGTTACCGTTACGATATCCTGAACATCGATAATGGGATGCGAATAGAGGTATTCCAGTACCTTATTTCCATTAGCGGTTGAGCCTCCAAAACACTCAATGATCATTTCTCGGTGTTTTTCCCGTAACGCGACAATTTGTCGGGCAGTCTCGGTGGCCTCATGGGAGACTTCTCCAACGGCGACAAGAAAAAACTTTAACCAGCTTTCCCAATCCCCTTCATCCCGAATTTTCTGAAGGAGATCGTAATATTGTTCCCGGTGTTTTTTAAAGTAATGAGAAAGGTAAAGGACTGGGCGTTGGAGAATGCCGCGTTCGCAAAAAAGAAGTGTGATCAGCAATCTTCCTATACGTCCATTGCCGTCAAGAAACGGGTGGATGGTTTCGAATTGGGCATGTGCCAATCCAATTTTTATCAGATCTGGAAGTTGCTCTTCACTATGAAGAAATTGCTCAAGATTCGAAAGCGCATCCGGTACGATTTCGGGAGGGGGAGGAACAAAGGTTGCTTCGTGGAGGGTGCAACCGCCAGGACCAATCCAGTTTTGACTACGCCGTAGCTCTCCTGGCTGACGATCTGCCCCTCGCACATTGACGAGCAATTTTTGATGGATCACTTTTATGAGCCGGACAGAAACGGGCAGTTCCTTTAAACGTGAAAGTCCAAGGTTCATGGCTCCGATATAATTGATGACTTCATCGACATCTTTCGGACGCCGGGAGCTGAACACCTGTGCTTCCGCTTCAAGAACATCATCAAGAGAGCTCTGAGTTCCTTCTATTTGACTTGATAAGACCGCTTCTTTGCGTATGTACATGAACACAAAAAGGTCTGGATCAGGGAGTGTCTGGATGGACCCATCAAGCCGTCCGATCGCACGGTCTGCGAAAGAACCAGCGGTCAGGATTTCATGATCCATCACAATACCTGGATCTGGCGGAAGAAATTTTGGAATAAAGGCTTTATAGCCTTTTAGTTGATGGATATATTGGCCAGCACGACCTATTTTTTTCATCGGATACTCTTATTTGGAATGTCTGTACCTTGGAAGTCAATCGACTCCATATTAAAGGCATGGTGCAATATGGAAGTCAATCGACTCCATATTAAAGGATTCGTTTAATATGGAACGGACTCTGGCCTGTATCTTTCCTGAAAGACACGGCCCTGTTCTGGAATTCTCCTGGTGTCCGGTCGGATCTGGCCATTTGGGGGGAAGGGGTGAGATATTCTGGAGAAAGGGAAAAAGAATTGCTGATGCTTAAAAACAATAAACTGCTGGACTCTTCCCAAGTGCATGTTTCAGCAATGGATCCGGCTTTTTTATATGGGGAGTCCCTTGTCACGACCGTTGGCGTGACAAGAGGGCATCCGGAGTTTCTAGACCGTCATCTCGACAGAATCCTGCAAATGGCCAACTCGCTTGACTGGAGCTTTATCCCCTCCCGGGGAGATCTTCTTCATGGAGTCTCGCTGCTGCTTGAAAATCTGGAGTCTCCTCCCAAACTATTGAGAATCACCATGACCCCGGGCGCGCTTCGGGAAGTTTCTCTGACCGGAAAGCCGTCTGTTCAGGGTGACTGGTTTATTTTTCCTGTTTTTCGGAACGATCCTCCAAAATCGGATTGGGAACAGGGAGTTGATGTCGCTCTGGCACCCGATCCGCTTCTCCTGTCTGGAGACCCCCGTGGAAGGTTGAAAACAGGCAATCTTCTCCTGTCTGCCCATCTCGCGCGGAGAAAGTCGAAGGGAGTTTATGAGTGGATCCTGAAGGGGAGGACTGGAAGGCTTCTCGAGGGGGCTGTCTCGAATGTGTTCTTTATCCGTGATGACGGAACGGTTTTCACCGCTCCTGAGCGATGGGGAATCCTTCCCGGGGTGATCCGTTGTGTTGTTCTGGAAGAATGGAAAAAGGAAGGGCGCATTCTCAGGTGGTCCGCCCCGAAATCATCAGAGCTCGGTCAGGTGAAGGGAATCTTTCTGACGAATTCCTACCTGAAGGTGATGCCGGTTGCCAGGCTTCTTGATGAAAAGGGAGGCGTTCTCTGGGAGGGTTCTCCTTCATGGCTGAAAGAGGAAATCCTCCCATTGAGGGAGCGGATCGAGATCCGTTCTGCTCGGGAATAAGCGGGATTCTATCAGGATCACTGGATTTTCATGATCCGCAGAACAGGCTTTCCCGATATTTCCTGAAGGGGAAGATAGACCAGGCCAGTTTGAGGATCAATCGCCACAGTATGGGCGCGATAGGCAACATACTGCTCGCCCGATTTTTTCCAACCGAAAGTCCCCCGAGAAAAGACACTGACGGTTCCCGATTCTGAGGCGACAACCAGATGACCCCTTTTGGAGTCGAGACTCAGGACGTCAGGATCAGTTCCCACCGAAAATCGGTTTTGAAGCTTCCCGCTCGGAAGGCTCATGATCAGAAGAGTGGCATTTTCCTGGCAGAGAATGAAGAGCTGTTTCCCGTCCGGGCTGATCCGTTCTCCATGAGGTTTGCAGCCTTTCTCAACAGGGATCTTCCTGATGAGCTTCATGGTATGAGGGTCGATGACCGCGACCAGATCCTCTTTTTCTCCTGAAACGGTTGAGTAAATCCGGTGATCCTTTGGATTGTAGCGGGTGTTGCCCACCTCTCCCGGCAAAGAAAGTGTCAAGACCGATGGGTGGGATCCGACTCCGACTGAGGTCACGGCATGGCCGGTTTCATCCGAGATGAAGACCCGGTTGTCCTGAGGGTCAAAGGCGAGACCATCCGGGTGGTGCCCTGACGGGAACCTTCTGGTGATGGTCAGATTTTGGGAACGAATTTCAAAAAGTTGGTCAACTCCGGTTGCCGTCGCATAAATGGCGCCTTTCTCAGGAATGGCGATGACGCCATGGATATTGGGGATCTTGTGTATTTCCCTGATGACTTTTCGGTGGATAAGGTCGATGACCAGAAGAGAGTTGTCTCCCAGATGGGCGATGAGAAGACGATGCTTTTTTTGATCGATGGAGGTGTAGTCGAGCCGCGTGGCTTTTCCGGGAAGGGGGATATCCTGAATTTCTAAAAGAGGATTTCGGGACGTGGAAGTACTGTCCCCGCTGGCCGATATGGGTGGTGAGAGGATGATCGCAAAAAAAAGAATCAATAGGGTATGGGCAAGAGGAAAAGATTTGAGGATTGGTCGTTTTTTCGTCGCCATTGAACCCTTTCTGAAAAATTCAGGAAAAAGGAAGAGGTCCGGAACCGGAATTGAGATTTCTCAAGAGGGGCAGTCTTCTGGAAGGAAGAGCTCCCGATGGCCGCGGGAAAGCCCCCTCGCCCATGTATTCATCGGTAAGAACACCCCGTTATGGTCCGTTTGCCAAACGGCGCTTCTGGTGAGGAAAGTCGCAAGCTCTGATATGGGAGCATCGCATTTTTTCACCAGGGGAAGGTCAAAACGGATCTTGACGGTTATCGGATCCTGGGGATCGGGATGATCGATCTCGATTGCGGTAATGGAAAGACCGTAATGTTTGAAGACTTTTTTCAGTCCCATGCTGTCATTTGGTCCCGGCAACATGCTCAGAATAACCGAATTGTCCTCTTTTTTCTTTTTAGGCTCCGAACCATCAGCTGTTTGGCCTGTATCCGTCCCCGGAGGGGGGTTGTCCTGAGCATGGGCAACCGTCGTGAGAAGCAATGCAAAAAAAAGG